>CAVUQF010000002.1:0-202516 GCA_963743615.1 uncultured Nanoarchaeota archaeon | reverse complement strand
TACTGGAATATAGACCTGCATAAGTCTGTTTCACTTTTTAGGTCTTAGAATGGATGCACATGCGCAGCTTGAAATAAGAAAATATGCAGAAGTTATGGCTGAAATGACAAAAAAGGTAGCGCCATCTGCGTGGGAGGCATTTGAGGACTACAAGCTTAATGCAATAACTTTTTCAACAGAGGAGCTAAGAGTTATAAAAGAGATGATAAGACCAGAATTTAAGGTTGGTGATGCAGATAATTTTGAAGGAACGAAATTCATTACTCAAGATAAGGATACGGGGGAAAAAAAGTTTACTGGAGAAGGCTTAGAATTTCAAGGAAAATTAGATAGAATTTTTGATTAAGATTATTCTTTCATCTCTATTTTTATGTTGACATTCTTTGGAACACGCATCCTCATTATGTGATGCAAAACTTTTTCATTTGCAGGCAAATCTATCAATCTTTTGTGAATTCTCATTTCGAAATTGTCGAATGTTGCTGTTCCATCACCGCAAGGAGATTTTCTTGTAGTTATTTTGAGCTTTTGCGTTGGAAGAGGAACCGGACCGCTTGCTACAATCCCCGATTTGTCAGCTATGTCTTTTATCGAATTGCAAATCTCATTGAGCATTTCTATATCTGTACTATTCAGTTTTATTCTTGCCTTTACCATTCCTGTATATTCAGGAAATAGTTTAAAAATGTTGTTGTCTAACCTTCTTTATAAAAGAGTAAAATGGTTGAAGAGATTTTTATACAGCTTGCGATAATATTTTCCATCGCATTTGTCCTTTCATTCATAAGCAGACTTTTGAAACAGCCCCTTGTCTTTGGATATATTCTGGCCGGGATCATTCTAAGCCTTTTTATCACACAGTTTAGCTCCACAACAATTATACAAACGTTGTCTGAATTTGGAGTTGCATTTTTGTTATTCACAGTTGGTCTACACATGAATCCAAAATCAATAAAAGAGGTGGGAGTTCCTGCACTTCTTATTGGGATCGGTCAGATGGTTTTTACTTTCCTTCTTGGGTTTTTGATTTCATTCAAAGTTCTTAATCTTGATTTAACAAGCTCAGTTTATATAGGACTTGCAGTTGCGTTTAGCAGTACAATTATAGCCATTAAACTTATTTCAGACAAAGGTGAGATTGATTCGATATATGGAAAGTTGTCAATTGGGATTCTAATTCTTCAGGATGTTGTTGCAATAGTTGTACTGATGATAATTTCTGCAACCTCTTCAGGAACCGCTGGTTCTTTTGGCTTAACAAGCATTTTGGAGGGGGCTGGATTGATTGTTATTCTGTTTTTGTTTGGATTTTTCCTTTTACCAAGGATAACGAAGAGTATTGCAAAGTCGTCTGAGCTATTATTCTTATTTGCGATAACTTGGGCATTTGGCATTGCTGCTTTGTTTGGAGTTATAGGATTTTCTGTTGAGATTGGGGCTCTTATAGCAGGTGTTCTGCTATCTACATCTCCTTATGGCCCTGAAATTGGTTCAAGGATCAGCCCTTTGAAAGACTTCTTTCTTATACTTTTCTTCATACTCTTAGGGTTAAATGTTCAAATAACAACCATTGGCAGTATAATTGTTCCTTCACTTGTACTTTCTGCAGTTGTTCTAATATTCAAGCCACTGATAATTATGATTTTAACAAGATTTTTTGGATATACCAAAAGGAATAATTTCCTTGTAGGAGTTACTCTCGGCCAGGTGTCCGAGTTTTCTCTTATACTCCTTGCACTTGCAGTTTCTTTAGGCCAGTCCTTACAAAATGTTCTGGCAATAATAACACTCACAACTATTATTACAATAACCCTTTCTTCCTATCTGACTGTTTTTGCAGATAAGATTTACAAAAAAATTTCAAAGCCTCTCAGCATATTTGAGAGAAAAGAGTTAAGGAGAGAGAGGGAAACAACGAAGGAGTACAGCGTAATTTTATTTGGATATAACAGAACAGGATTTGGGATATTGAAAGCTTTGGAAGAGTTGAATGAGAGTTTCCTTGTAATTGACTTTAATCCCGATATAATATCAAAGCTTGAAAGATGGCATATTCCTTGTATGTACGGAGATGCGTATGATTCTGATTTCTTATCAGATTTGCCTTTTGGCAAGGCAAAGACAGTAATATCTACGATACCTGAGTTTGAAACAAACCTGCTTTTATTGAATAAGATAAAATCAGTAAATCCAAACTCTACCGTAATTTTGAGAACCGCAAAGATTAATGAGGCTCTTGAATTATATAAAAAGGGGGCGGATTATGTCTTAACTCCATATATTATGGGGGGAGAGCATATTGCTGAAATGATAAAACAAAATAGGAACAAAAAAGGGGTCTATAGTGACGAAAGAGAAAGGCATATAAAGCTCTTAAAAGAGGTCTTACAATCGGAAAAACCAGGTTTTAAGTAAATTTGGATTTCGGAGGTTATAACATGACAAATTACCAAGCGAAGAATCAGCCGATTGAATCGGGCCAAGAAGAAGATGTAGACTGGGGCAGGCCTTATATGACCATTAGAGAATTGGGAGGAGTGGTAGGGTCTGATGTAGTTGAAAATTGTTCTTTAGATGTTGCTGATGATTCTTACAATTAAGAATTAAATTTTTTTATCTAAAAATGGTAAAGAATCTTTTTAAAAGAATTAAAGAAGGAATTGGTAGAGGGTCTCTGATGTTAATTGCAGCTTCTTCCTTATGGTCTGCGGGCTGTAATCTTCCTTATAAGAATAATCCAAAATCAAATCCAGAGGCATTGATTAGCTCTTCTCAGCTTTATGGGGAAGCTTCCCCTCAACAGCCATTGTCTGTCTTATTTTCATCAACGGGAGTAGTCACAGATACTAAGGATCCTAATGTTAGAATAGAGCAATATCATTTGGACATTAGTGATAAGGCAACAAAACAAGAATTGAAAGATATAGATTCCAGGAGTCCAATAAAAACGATTTTTGACTTTACTGGTGCGGAAGATGTAGAAGTTAGCGGATATGTTGTTGATACAAATGGAAATAGGGGAGATGCAAATCCTCTTGAAGAAATTATAACAGCTATACCTGTTGTTGTCAATCCTGTAAATCCAATTAATCCAGTTAATCCCTTGCCCCCTCCAGCAAATACCGATTTAGCGGTATACTTGCAATTTCAAAACGCTTCTGGCAGTGCTACTAATAGCTATCATGTCGGGGACCCCTTTACTTTCTATGCACAAATAGAGAACAATACTAATCCTTATGCTTCTATAACTTTGGATAATTCAAATTTGAACAATCCTTGCCTGGAGTATATTCTGTTTGAGGAGACTAATCCCGGGCAGATTAATCCTTCATCAGATAAAAAAATGTTAGATCAAAAATTAAATTATAATATGGTAATCACTCTTAATCAAAATGGATGGTATATACTGCAGCAAAGAAGTGGCAACACTATGGATGTTAGCGTTTCAGATAATAATAGTGCGCAGGTAACGTATAATGGAGTGGATGTGACCTCTCTTTTGGAGGGAGCAGGATTAGGTATAAATGCCCCCGATTATGCGTTTAAGGAATCGGGACAATATTACACTCAGGTAGTTTTGAATTATAATAAATCTGAAAGCAGCGATAATTTTACATTCGCCTCCCCCTCTTTTGCGGTTCAATAAAAAGATTTATAAGCATATAATTTGTTGTAAAGTTCAAGATGAATAGTAAATTCTTCATTTTGAGTTCAATAATTTCTGCAATATTTTTAGTTAGTTTGGTGAGTTTTGTCTCCGCCCAAGCTGTTTCGGATCAGACAAGCAACATTAGTATAATCGCTACTCCTCACACAACAACTGTTAATTTCACGCTGAATGGTGCTGGTCAGAGTTGGGATACTCAAGTTATTCCTTCTTCTTACTATAGTTCTGTTCATGAGTGTTCTAATGGCATCTCCTTCTCTGCTTCCGACTTGTTAAATGGAGTTGATGCCTCTGGAAGTGTTAACAGTGGAGTAGTTTCCTTTTCAAGTGTTTCAGTCGAAAATGCAGATAGCAGCCTGGGGGGTATAGATATGCTTGGTTGCGAATTCAAGCAGGGATACACTGCAGATGCTTTCATAAATCTTCTTAGGATGAATAATTCCATCAATTATTTTGCATCACAGTTGAGTCCTACTGTTCTTAATCAGTTGGTTTCTGAAGTTCCAAGCCTTGCAAGTTACTTCTCTTTTGGTGTTTCTTCTATGTCGGGAACTGCTACTTTTGTGAAGACTGGAGATAATTTGGTAGTGACTTATAACGAAGGATTTGCTGATGTTCCAAACTATGCAGATTATGTTAATCAGATAATAACTGGAATGATTCCTACGACTTACAGTAGTAATACTTGGAGTTTGTTGAATGACTATGCCCTTTCTTCAGTTGTGGATACTAATTTAGCTAGTTTATTGGCAGCTAATCAAAATCAACTTTCTTATGATTTTACTTCTTCAGCAGATTTAAGTTCTCTTCGGTTGCAGAATGGATCATATACGATTCCGGTAACTATAGCTTCAGATGGAAATAGTTTTACTAAGAATGTCTATTTAACGCTTCAAGGAGTTCAAACAGAGACTTATATTCCTTCGGATCCAACAGTAGTTAACTGGATTAGTGGAATAAGTGGTCTCGTCGCTGGAACTACTATGAATATAGCTTTAGTTGATTCTTCCTCACTTAGTGCTACTCAACTGTCTCAAATTGGGAATTTAAATGCGATACAGATATTTAGTGTTAGTTTGAATGGTCCAGAGCAGTCAGGAGTTATTTCGTTCAGTGTTCCTCAGTCTTTGGTATCAAATCCAAGTTTGGTAAATCTTTATGTCTGGGATTCTAGCTCAAACAGTTGGGTAGAGCTTGGTACTACTTATTCGGGTTCTAATGGCTTAGATTATTTGTATTCGGCAAGTACTCCTCACTTTTCATTGTTTATGATTGGAGTGTCATCTTCCACAGTTGTAACTAGCAGTCTTGTACAGTTAGATGCAGATATCGCTACGGCTCAAGCTTATGTTGTTAATTCTACAGTTGGGGCAGCATCTGGAGATTATTCGCAGAGTTCAGTAAATGCTCTGAATGCAGCTATTAGTGCTGCTCAATTGATAACCTCCTCCAATTCTCAAGTTACAGTTGATGCTGCAGATTCTACATTAGAATCCGCTATCTCCACTTTCTTGTCTGGTGTAGTTTATTCTCCATATCCTTATCAGGGAGGTTATTACGGGTATACTCCTTCATCAGCTACCGCTCTTAACTCTGGTAATGGTAACACTAACAATAATGTTTCCTCACAGAACGCAAGTAGTGCTTCTACTAATTTGAATAAGCCAAGCGGAATTACCGGTGGAGTTATCGGTGCATTGACTTCTCCAGGGGGAATAACTTTCCTTATTCTTCTTGTTGTAGGTGTTGGGGCAGTTTTGGTTATAGTTGCTAGAAGGAAGATTTCTAAGAAAGAATTGGCAAGCAAGAAGAAGTAGATTTAGTATTTAGTTAAACTTGAGTTTGAGAAGGTGCTAACTTTCTGTTTTGGATGATACTTTGGATTTGGATGGAATTTGTAGCCTTCAGTTGTTTCATAGTAGCCTTTATAGTTCAAATTACCATTGTCTGGGTTAATATCGAAGTCTGCAACCATGTTTAAATCGTCACTTTTATTTGCGTTTATTCCCATAAGCAAAGTTCCACTCAATTTGGGAACCATAAGTTCAGATACTTTTTTCAACGAGACTTTTGGAACTCCGGAAAAGTCAGGTACAATAAATAAATTTCTGCTTTTGAGTCCATTATACTCAATATAGTTTATTATTCCTCCATTTGTTATCCCCATTGCTATTCTGCTATAAGTTGATGTAACATCTGTCTTGCCATCTCTTTTTGTATCAATTTCCAGATTTATTGTATCGTTTTCGCCGTTGCTCACACGGCAGAATTCATCTAGGGGAATATTTGGGATTGTCGAACATCCAAGGACGAGAGACGCCAACCCAATAGGAATAAGATTCTTAAGATTACTTATCACTGAAGCTTTATATGCAACTTATTTATATATTTTTATAGCTTTTACAATATATTTTGAAATATATAGTTCTTGGGAAAATTTAAATAGAATCTTTCTTTTTACAAGGGATGATTGATATAAAACTTCTGAGAGAGAATCCAGAACTTGTCAAAGCAAATATCAAGAAGAAGTTTCAGGAAGAAAAACTTATCATTGTTGATCAGGTAAATGAACTTGATAAAAAATGGAGAAAGGAAAAACAAAAGGGGGACAAGTTAAGGAAAGATAGAAATGAGATATCAGAATCAATCAATAATGCTAAGAAGTCCAAGAATGAGAAGAAAGCCAAAGAATTGATTAAGGAAGCAAAAGATTTGCCAGATAAAATTGCAGACAGCGAGAAGAAATCTAAAAGTCTTGAGGAAAAAAGAGACGAATTACTAAGGCAAATTCCAAACATAATACATGAGTCCGTTCCTTTAGGAAAAGATGACTCTGGAAATGTTGAAATAGAAAGAATTCCTGAGGGAAATCCCCCTGTTCCGAAGTATGAAATATTAAATCATGCCGAGCTTGCAGAAAAATTAAACGGAGTTGATTTTGATTCTGCTAGAGAAACATCGGGAAATGGATTTTATTTTTTAACGGGAGATCTTGCAAGACTTCATTCTTCAATGCTTGCCTTTGCAAGAGATTATATGATAAAACAAGGATTCATTTATGTAATTCCTCCATTTATGATAAGAAGGAAAGTTGTGGAGGGAGTTATGAGTTTCAAAGAGATGGATAATATGATGTATAAGATTGAAGGAGAAGATTTGTATTTGATTGGAACTTCGGAGCATTCAATGATTGGAAGATTCATTAACAAAACTCTTGTTTCTAAAGATTTACCTCTTAAGTTGACGAGCTACTCTCCATGCTTCAGAAAGGAAGTTGGTTCTCATGGCATTGAGGAGAAAGGGTTTTACAGACTTCATCAGTTTGAAAAACAGGAGATGGTTGTAATATGTGAGCCGGAGGATTCTTACAAATGGTATGATAAGATGAAAAATTATACTATTGAAGTCTTTAAAGAGTTGAGTGTTCCGGTAAGAGTTTTAGACATCTGCTCTGGAGATTTGGCCGATTTGAAGGCGAAGAGCTGCGATGTTGAAGCATGGTCACCTCGGCAAAAAAAGTATTTTGAAGTTGGAAGCTGCAGCAATCTTACGGATGCGCAGGCAAGAAGGCTCAATATTAAGATAGAGAGCAAGGGACAGAGATATTTTGCCCATACCTTAAACAATACTGTTCTTGCTTCACCGAGAGCTTTAATAGCTGTAATGGAAAACAACCAGCAGGAAGACGGGAGCATAAAAATTCCAAAGGTTCTTCAGCCTTATATGGACGGTAAGAAAGAGATAAAGATTTAGATTATCAGTAAATTTAAAAAGAATATTCCCTTGAAGTAGGTATGAAAAAGGGGAGAGGTAATTCTAGGAGAGTTTACAACAATCGATTATTATATACTTGTTATAGGGATTTTAGCAATAATCGGGGTTGCTGTTTATGCAGATGCTCCTGTTACACCTATTCCAAATCCCGGACATTATATTTCAGAGATTCAAACATGTAATACTAATGGTGATACCCTAGAGATGGTATCTGGAAGCTGGGCCTGTGTACAAGAACCTACAGGTCCTACGGGTCCTGCTGGACCTAAAGGTGATACAGGAGCTGCAGGAGCAAATGGAGCAACTGGACCTGCTGGACCAACGGGAGTTACTGGACCTGCTGGACCGAGTGGAGCTACAGGACACGATCAAGCTTTGTATAGCTGCCCATATTATCAAACTGCAGTGCTTTATGGATCAAATGGGCCTCCTTGTGAGTCTACTTGTTTGGGAGATGTGTCAACTTCTTCTACATGCACTTATTACTGGAATTATGGAGGATATTGTACCCAGCAATCAGTTATGCCGTGTACTCTAATAGGTTATTCAGTGAACTAATTAGTAAGTTTTAAAAGTAATTCTAAATATCTCTCTGTACGCTCCGGTAGTTTAATGGCTAGAACACGAGCCTGTCGCGCTTGAAACCCGGGTCCGATTCCCGGTCGGGGCGTCCAGTAAAAATGTAAAATTGGAAAAGGATAAAAAAATAGTTCAGACCGGGGCAACAACAGATTTTCCAGATACATTTACTGAGATAACTTTTCAGTTTAACAAAAAAGGTAATAAAACCGAATTAGTGTTTACGCAGACAGGAGTTCCTGAAAAAGAGTATAAGGAAATTTCCGAAGGTTGGAAAGAATTCTATTGGAAGCCATTGAAGAAAATGCTTGACTAACGAAACTTGCGATATTAAAAAGATATATATACTATTTTCGTGTGAAATGACAATAGAGGAGATAAAATGAGGAAGAATAATTTGAAGTTGTTTTTTGGGTTATTCATAGTTGTCTCTGTCCTTTCAATGTGGAATGTTAGCGCGGCTTATGCTGTTACTGCAAGTTCTAATATAACTAATACAACGTGGTATCAGGGGGGAAGTGTAGTCACTTTTAATTTCACAATAGTAACTTCTGGAATGAATACCGGTCAAAATCTTACTCAAATAAATTTTTCGATGACTAACATGACTTTAATAGCTAATGGAACAAATATCACCGCCAGCACTGGTTTTCCTTCGCAATATAGTTCAGTATGGACTTGCACGAATACTAGCGCCATTTCTAATGTAGTTAATTGTACAGGACAAACTGGAGGGCCGGGAATACCAACACAGGGTTTTGCGATTAATGTAACAATTAGGGCCACTTTCCCTACCGCAGCACAGATAAATCAGACTTGGAACATTACTACTCTAGATAATTCGACTATACCTGTAATGACGCTTAGTTCATGGAATACCGAAGTAGATGCTGTGCCTCCAACCATAACTTTGCCTGTTTACACAAACGCAACGGCCAAAAATAGCGCCTCTACTTTACCTTTAAATGTTCTTGTTAGCGATGCTGGATCTGGGATAACCGGAAGTGCGTGCATTATGAATATCAATGGAGGGACTAATCAAACCGTTGCTGTTTCAAGTGGCTGGTGCAATAATACTCTGAGCTTGACAGGATTATCCAATGGAAATAATGTTGTAAATGTTTATGCTAATGATAGTGTTAATAATACAGGATTAAACAACTCTTTTGTTGTGCTCATGGATTCAAGCACACCTGCAGTTTCTGCGTCTTGCTCTCCCTCTTCACTGTCTCCTGGTCAGAATGTTACGTGCACTTGTTCTGGGAGTGCACTCTCTGGAGTAGCGTCATCAACACCAACCTCAACAATAACAACCGTTCCTGGAGCATATTCTTACTCATGCAGCGTAACAAGTAATTCAGGAAATGTGGCAACTACAACTGCTTCATATAGTGTTATAGGATACTCTGGGCCAGGATATATTCCCGTCAGCAGTTCTTCTTCTCCATCGGGAATGGGGAATACATTTGTAAACAACACCAATCAGAATGTTCCCCCTGTTTCACAAGAGAATAATAGTTCGTCGGCAAGTACTCAGCCTACACAATCTTCAAGTTGGATTGTTAACGTGTGGAATGCAATTGTTAACTGGTTTTCTCATATATTCTGATTTTTCTCAGAAAATTTTAATGCAGCATTAACTAACCCTAAGAATAAGGGGGCTGGTTTAAGTAAGCTGCTCTTTAACTCAGGATGCGCCTGTGTTGCGACAAAGTAGGGATGTTCTTCTTTTGATAATTCAATAAATTCAACAAGAGTTTGATCGGGGGATTTTCCGGATAGAATTAAACCTTTGTTTTCAAGTATTTCTTGATATTTTGGATTTACTTCATAACGATGCCTATGTCTTTCATGAACCTCTTGACAACCATATAACTCCTGCACTAATGAATTTGCCCTAATAATTGAGGGATAATCTCCTAATCTCATTGTTCCTCCTTTATCCATTACTTTCTTCTGCTCTTCCAAAATATTAATGACTGGATCTGAACAGTTTTTATCAATTTCAGTGCTATTTGCACAAAGTCCACATACATTTCTGGCAAATTCAACAACCGCCATCTGTAAACCATAACAAATCCCTAGAAAAGGGATTTTATTTTCACGGCAATATTTTATTGCAAGAATTTTTCCCTCAGCTCCTCTGCTTCCAAAGGCTCCCGGGACGATTAAACCGTGAATACCGTTAAAGTCAAAATTGTTCTGGCTAGTTTCAATCCATTTTACGTTTATTTTTGTTGAGAGATGTGCTGCGCAGTGGTGGAGCGCCTCAATTATACTTGCATAAGCGTCTCCTAACGCGGTATACTTCCCTGCTATTGCAATCGTAACTTCTTTTTTGGCATTATCTAAATTATTAATCAGAACCTTTACTTTCTCAAGATTGGGATTGACGGTTATATTCAGTTTTCTAGAAATAATTTTGCAAATTCCCTGCTCTTCAAATAGCAAAGGGATTTTGTAAAGATTATCAACATCAAGCCCTGTTAAGATATCATGAGGATTTAAGTTGCAACTTATTGCGATTTTGTTTTTAATGTTCTCTGTAAGCATTTCGCTGCATCTTGCAATGATCAAATCAGGTTCTATCCCTCTCTGACGCAACATCTGAATACTTTGCTGTGTTGGTTTTGATTTTTGCTCGTTTACTCCTGAAGGTATTGGGATATAAGTTAGATGTACATACATAATATTCTCTTTCCCCACTCTTCTCGCAAGATTTCTGGCAGCCTCAATAAACAGTTCACTTTCCATATCTCCCACTGTGCCTCCAATTTCAATCAAAACGACATCAGCATTAGCATCTTCACCGACTTTTAAGTAATGTTCAGTAATATAGTTAGAGACATGAGGAATCAGCTGCACCGTTTTTCCAAGATAGTCTCCTCTGCGCTCTTTTTCCCTGATTGCATTGAAGACTTTCCCCATTGTTAAATTCCATTCATTTTTGCAGTTTATTCCAAGAAATCTTTCATAGTGCCCAAAGTCCATGTCCACTTCGGTACCGTCATCAAGGACAAAGACTTCTCCATGCTCTATTGGATTCATGGTCCCCGGATCTACATTAAGATAACCATCACATTTAATTGGAATTACCTTATATGTCGAAGAAAGTAAATTTCCAATGCTTGCAAGAGCGACACCTTTTCCAAGACCACTAAGAACTCCCCCCGTTACTACGATGTACTTTCGGTGCATAATTAAGAGAGGTTCTAGATTTTTTAAATATTATTGTACTTGCGAGTTTGAATTAAAAAAGAGAGTTGTAGTAACTGAATAGGAATTACATTCCACAACATTTAAATAGTCACAATTCTTCTGAAAAACATGAAAAATAGATCAATCGCAAAGATTGCAAGTACCTCTGCTTTGGTAGCAGCATTATCTGCCGCTTCATTGGGTGCTGAAGGTCTTTATGGTTATGTAGGAGCAGGAGCAGGTCTAGATAATTGTCCCTCTTCTTATGCTCAGAATAACTCTGCTGGAAACATTAGCATGGGTGACGACCCTTTCAAGGGAACTCCTATGAATAGTAGCATAGAGTTGAAGGCCGCTTTAGGATATGATTTTGGTAAAATTGATTTAAAGGTTGGCCCTAAGGCATATTTGTCTCTTCCGGCACAGGAAGGTGATGTTTCTTCTTATGGTCCTTCTCTAAATTTTGGCCTTTTTGCAAGGGCATCTGCTTTCAGAAAGATGGTTTTTGGCGAGGTTTCTACTAGTTTAGAAGGATATACTCTGGGTTCTTCTGAGCCTACTGGTGTTGATTACAGGGCAAAGACAGGATTTCATGTTCCTATGTTTGGTGCATCTTCTGGTAAGATGAATGGTGGTTTTGGCGAGGTTTCTGCTGGATTGGATCTTCAAGAAGCTGGTAAAGCTTTGATTGCCAAGCCTTTAATTGGGATAGAGTTCGGAATGGAAACCCAATAATTCTGAATTTTAAAAATTCTGTTGTAACTTTATAAGAATTACATTTCATAAGATTTATATATATCCTGCTGTTTTGAATAGCATGAAAAACAGACTGGCTGGAATGGCAGCAGCAGTCCTCGCGGGTAGTTTGCTTTTTGTTCCGGTAAAAGAAGCAAGTGCTTCAGATTTTCACTTTTATGGACAATTAGCGGCTGATGTAAATTCTTCTTCTTCACTCTCGGTACAACATGTTCCAGATTATGTTAGTGACCCCTTTAGAGATAGTCCACAGCAAGATATGGGTTTGAATGGTTTTATTGGTGCTGCAAGCTTAGAGCTTAGACTCGGTGTAGAATATAGAAATCCTAATTTTGACTGGTTCAGCTTTAAGGTAGGGCCAAAAGCAGATTTTTCGGCTAATGGAACTTCTGGGATTGGTGTAGTAACAGAAGGCATGGAAATAGATAACTCTGAAAGTTGTTATGGTTTGATAAAAACGCCGCAATATTCTTTTAATCCGGGTGTTTTCGCAAGGGCCTCCTTTTTGGATGATATATTTTTTGCTGAATACTCTGCTAGTTTTGGGAATGAAGTTTCAATGTTCAGCGGTACTGAGACTTATACAGTTAATAATGCGCCTATGAATATCACTTCAAAGATTGATATAAATGATTATTATACTTTGGGGACTTATATTGATCATTCATTAAATGTTGGAGTCCATATTCCTCTTAAAGACAAGGGGATTATCAATTTCGTTGAACTATATGGTGGAGCAGAATTTTCAGAGATAACAAGCACAACTAACCTTGGAAGCAAGGTTGGATTAAGTTCCAGTAATCCTGGTTTAAAATTGGGTATAAAGGCAGGAATAGAGATTGATCCTAAGAATTAGAATAAATTGTTTGTTCCGCTAATAATTTTTGCAAATATTTAATAATAATCTTTAGATTATGCTACAATGAAGATTATCTTTGCAAGGCATGGTGAATCTGAGAATAATGTAGGAATAAGTGAAGATGAGGACTCTGCGCTGACAAAGAAGGGAAGGCTGCAAGCAAAATATCTTGGAAATAGCCTAAAAAAAGAGAATATTTCTATGATCTTTACAAGTAATTTATTAAGAGCCAAGCAAACGGGAGAAATTATTTCTAAAATAATCAAAGTTTCAATTAAAGAATCCTTTGATGAGCTAAATGAATATCCTAGTGAGAATTTAAGGTCAAGACTAAAAATCTTGTTTAATGGAAGATTAAGGAGATTAAGAAAGCTGCTAGACAAAATCTCTCAAGATAAGGAAAAAGATCAGACAATTCTAATCGTTGCTCACGGAATTACGAATAAGATAATTGTAGGTTATCTTCTGCAAATTCCGTTGGGAAGGCAATTACTCCGTTTCAGACAACATAATGCGGGGATACATAGTATGTTATGGAGCAAACGATATAATAACTGGAATATGGAATACATGAATAATTTCTCTCATCTCCCGAAAAGATTGATAACAAAAGATAAAATTTGATTAATTATCTTTATCTCCAGCAATAACAACTCTTAAATAATTTGGTATTGATATAATACTATGACCGAAATAACTTTGGACTCTGAAGAAGGATTTGGTATTGTTCTTTCAGGAGGTGGAACTGGCGGAGCCTATGAAGCAGGCGTTATAAAAGCGCTTAATGAAGCGGGCGTAACCTTTAAGCTTGCGGCAGGAACTTCTGTGGGGGCATTAAATGCATCTTTAATAGCAGCAGGGAAGATTAGTAGAATCACTGAACTTTGGGAGAGTATTAGCCCAAAGAGAGTTTTAAGTTTCAGTCAGAATATTTTTGGTAGAGGCGCTTTATTTAATAATTCTCCTTTAGAAAACTTGGTGCGTGAGGAAATAGATAAAAAATCAGCCAAAAAGATAATCGATTCTTCAATAAAGTTAATTGTTATTTCATGTGATCTCAAGAGCAAGCGAGAGATAGTCAATAAAGACTTTAAAGATTATGAGCAGATTATACACTCTTTAATGTCTTCCTGTTCAATTCCTATTATTTTTCCTTCTCACAAATTATCTGGAGGGTTAAAAAAGAATGAAATAGCAAATCCCTTAGTTGACGGTGGCTTTGTAAATAATTTCCCATTAAATGAGGCAATTAAATCCGGATTGTGCAAGACTTTTTTTACTGTTTCTTTGAACGTTCCTGAAACGGAGAGCTCTGAATCTAAAAGTATATTTCATACAGGGATGAGAGTTCTTGAAACTATTTTTACCGCTTCTTATTTAAGTGAGATAAATGGAATAAGAGAAAAAATAAGACTGGCAAATGTGCTAAAGGAGCTACTTAAGACAAAAATCTTCCCCCCAAATCTACTTTCTAAGAAAAGAACTAAGAAGATAAAGAAGTTATACGATGAGTATAAAAATTATGAGGGGTTAAATATTATTGAAATTAATCCAAAAGAGAAACTACCTATTGGAGTTTTAGATTTTTCTTCAGACAAAGCAAAGAAGGCAATATCTATGGGATATAAAGACGCTAAAGAGATCTTAAAAGGTATAAAGATTATTTAGATTTTCTTTTCTTTGATACAATAATTATAACTATTGACACAAGAACTATAACAATCCCAGAGAATTCTAAAATTTCTGCGAGTTTTGTTTCGATGATTATACTAAAATGTGAAATTGCGATATTTCCATAAGAATCTTCTGTCATGCAGGTTACTTCAGATGTTCCAATCGGGAAGAGTGATCCTGATTTGGGACTACAACTTATGGGAATTGATGCTCCAAATTCGTTCGTCGCGGTTGGATTTGTATATATAATAACATTACCAGATGAATTTGTTGCGGTTTGAGTTATATCTGAAGGTGTTCCTATTATTGTTGGGAGAATTCTAGGAACGGTGATTATGACGTCAAATGAGGATGTGACCTCATTCCCGTAAGAGTCTATTGCGATGCAATTTACATTTGTTGCACCTATATGGAATATTGAACTAGATGGAGGATTGCATGAAACACCAACGCTATTACCATATAAATCAATTGCAGTAGGGGAGGGATAAACTACTGATATCCCCGAAGATGAAGCAGCCTGTTTTGTGATAGTTGCTGGGACTCTAGATATCTTTGGAAGATTCTTTGGAGCTTCAACGACTACATATAACAAAGTCGTGGCTTTATTGCCATAAACATCTGTTGCGGTGCAATTTACACCTGTTGTTCCTATTGGAAATAATGAACCAGATAGGGGATTACAAGAAACAGCAGCATGATTTCCAAAAACATCTGTTGCATTTGGTAAGCTATAAATTGTAACTGCCCCAGATGGAGATGTAGCTTGCTGTGATATTGTTGGCACTCCAGATATTATTGGAGGAGTTGTAGGGGCGGTGACGTTTACATAAAATTTGGTAGTATTTATTTCGTTGTTACTATCTTGGGAAGTACAGGTTACGAATGTAGTTCTTATGGGAAATATTGAGCCTGACACTGGAATACAAACTACAGGATCTGTAATGTCGGCACTGTCCGTTGCAGTTGGTAATGGATAAGTTACTCTAGTTCCAGAGGAGTTTACTGCAGAAATATTCATACTTGAGGGTGTTCCTATTATTGTTGGATCAGCTATAATATTCCCAACATTTCCCAATATGATAATAAAAATTAAGATATAGAAGATAACAATTCCTCCACCCTCCTTATTCATGATAATCTTACAAGTAATAATTTTTTTTAAACTTTATGGATTAAAATGTTTACGTCAAATAGCGTTAAAATTCAATTTCTTGCCAGATTTTTTTTGATTCTTCCATTATTTTTTTAAGAATCTGCCTTTGATCTTCCTCAAACTTTTGTCCCTTAGCTTTTTCATGTTCTAGCTCTTCTCTTTCATATTTTGATTCGTGATCCAGTTTAGTTATTTTTTCTTCAAATTCCCTCAATTTTTTATCCAGACTCAAGATTTTTTCTTCTAAAACTTTTTGTCTTAATTCACTTATTTTTTCTTTACTTATATCCTGATTTGCTTCCTTCAAAATATCAATAATGTTAAAGTTGCTGTCCTGCTTTAAGGAATTCTGAAAATTATCAGAATAATCTTTTATTATCTTGTTTTTTTTCTTGTCTTCATGAAAATATTTTGCTAAATCCTTAAAGTTAATAGTTTGCTTAAATTTTTTTATTTCTTCGTTTATAACATTATTTTCTTGTTCTATCTTTTTTTGCTCTTCAATAAATTTTTTTGACTCGTCACTTTTTTGATATTCTTCATATTTTTTCTCAAATAACCCTTTTTCTTCTTCAATTTTGGCGATTTTCCTTTCAAAATCACTTATAAATTCTTCAATTTGCCTTTGTGTTTCTTTTGTCTCTTCTAGCTTATTCAAATTGTCTTGGATAGTTTTAATAAAATTCATTCTTTCAAAATTTTCCTTGTTTAATGCCAGTTTCTCATTAAACTCTTTCGCAAAATCATCAATCACATTACGGACTTCTGCAAGATCTTTCCCGATTAAAATGGTTGCCCTTTCATAAATCATGCTTGAATTTTTCTTGAAACGATTAAAAATGGACTGCACTTCTTTGATATACTGCCTTGTTTCCATTGGTTCTATTTTATCTAAATCTTCGACTAGTCTTTCAAGATAAGAAATATAATCATAAAGACTTGTGGTAACAATCTCCTTCAGCCGATCTTCCCCCTTCCTTTTATCAAGGCTAAGTTCCTTCAGTTTGGGAATTTTTTGCTTTATTTCTGAAGATATCTGGCGAATCATGTTTTTCAGTTCATTTTTAAGTCTTTCAGATTTGTCATTAAGAATTTTGGTTTCCTCTTCAATTAAAGAAGGAAGATCTTTTAGGGTGTACTTTTTTTGTGTTGTTTCCTCTGCCTTTCTTTTGCGCCTGAAAAAGTCCACTATTGACATAGTATCAGCTAGCATTTTGGAATAATAAAGATTATGCAGCTTAAGTCCACAGACTAATTTCGGGTCTTTTTGAATAACATACCTTTATAAATCAAAATAGTTAGGCTTACATGTTTGGTAAGTTCTTGGGCTTAGTTCTAAAGGACTTTTAACTCAAGATAGAATTCTTGCAGATAACAAATAAATTGTAAAAATGAAGAAATTTGAAGAGCTTGGATTAAGCAAAAATTTGCTTAATATCATTAAAGAAGAAGGATTTGAATCTCCATCAGAGATTCAGGAGAAGGCAATTCCCTTAGCACTTGCCGGAAAAGATATTGTCGGAGGTTCTGCTACGGGAAGCGGAAAGACGCTGGCATTTTCAGCTTCAATTATTGAAAATTTAAAACCGACAAGGAAAGTTCAAGCGCTTATATTGACTCCCACAAGAGAACTTGCTGAGCAGGTTTCAGTAATGATAAGAAAGTTTTCAAAAAATACAAATTTGAATGTTCTGGCTGTTTATGGCGGAGTAAATATTGAATCGCAAATAAGAAAACTTGCCTTAACAGATGTGGTTGTCGGGACTCCCGGAAGGATTCTGGATCATATGCAAAGAAAAACTCTAACACTAAAAAACGTGAAAGTCCTTGTGTTGGACGAGGTTGACAGGATGTTTGATATGGGTTTTTATAGAGATATTGAAAAAATTCTGAAAGATTGCCCAAAAGAGAGACAGACAATGATGTTTTCTGCTACAATTTCAGAGGATATAAACCATTTTATAAGCAAGTATACGAAAGATGCTACAAAAATATTAGTTAAATCTTACATTGACAGCTCAAAATTAAGACAGATTTATTATGATATTGATTCAAAAGATAAGTTTTCCCTTCTTTTCCATCTATTGAAGGAAGAAAATGCAGATTCAGTAATGGTTTTCTGCAGCACAAGAAGAAATACTGATTTTATTGCTAAAAACTTAGTTCTGAACGGCATCAATGCAAATGCAATCCATGGAGGGCTTGATCAGAACAAAAGAATAAAAGTCTTAAAAGAATTCCATGAAAAGAGAACCAGTGTTTTAGTTTGCACAGATGTTGCAGCAAGAGGTCTTGATATCAAAAATGTAAGCCATGTCTATAATTATGATCTTCCCGCTACAAGCAATGAGTACATACATAGAATTGGCAGGACTGCACGAGCAGGAGAGGAAGGGGAAGCTATAAGCCTTTTATCCAATAAGGACTATGAGAATTTTAAGAATATTCTGAAAGATTCTTCCCTTAAGATCAGCTGCGAAAAAGTCCCTAGGTTTGATTTTATAGGAACAACTTCAGAGTCTAGAGGAAGGAATTTTTCAAGAGGCGACAGATCTGGCTCAAGAAGAGAAGATTCTGGAAGACATCAAAGGAGAGGCGGACAAAGAAGTTTTAGTAGATCTAGGCCAAATAGCAGAGATAAGCCAAGAAGAAATTTCAGAAGAAGATAAAGTTCATTCGTTATCCAGAAGATTTTTAAATTAATTTCCTATTAAGTCTCATGGTTTCCCAACAGACGAAGGACTTTTATGAAAAATCAAAAAAATTTCTCAGCAAAAAGAACGTTCAATGGATTATAACTGCGATAATTCTGCTTGTTATTCTTTTTACATCCACAAGCATAAGGCTTTCAAATGTTTCTGGTCTTATAGATCCAACTTCAGGCAACTATACTTTATCTGATCCTGATGCATTATTATGGCTAAGATTGGAAGGGCATCTTATTCAGACAGGTAATCTTAACGGAATTGATACCATGAGATATCCTTTTCTCAATGTGACTTACAGCCATGAACTTCTTGTTTATGTTGTTGTTGATGCGTACAAATTTGTAAGCTCTTTTGACAGCCACATTACTTATCAATTTGTAGATGCAGTTTATCCTGCTTATGCCTTTCTGATTGGAATGATAATTTTCTTTTTCCTGATTTATGTACTTACGAATTCTAAGACCGCCGCGATTCTTGCAAGCGCATTTTTAGCTTATTCTCCTGCCTATTTGTTTAGAACTATGTCGGGAGTATCTGGACATGAAGCTCTTGGAATAATGTTCCTGTTTGCAGTTTTCCTCACGTTTGTCTTGGGATTGAAAGGATTCCACAAAAACTGGAAGCAAACTGTTATTTGGAGTATTGTTATAGGATTACTTACTGCGGTATCTTTTGCATCATG
Source organism: uncultured Nanoarchaeota archaeon (assembly GCA_963743615.1). Lineage (GTDB taxonomy): Archaea > Nanobdellota > Nanobdellia > Pacearchaeales > GW2011-AR1 > JAKLIN01. The sequence continues at coordinate 183,463 of CAVUQF010000002.1, read as the reverse complement.
GGGAGGAACAATAAATTTCATATTCCTTATTTTGCCTCTTGCACTATTCCTGTATTACCTCTTTAATATTGAAGGAGAAGAGATAAAATTAAAATCTAAGCTGATTGTGTTTTATTTTGTGTGGGTAGTGAGCGCAATACTTGGAACTTTACTGGTTCATTCCACCCCCTCTAATTTAATCACCGTCTTTTCAGGATCTGCTGGAGCTCTTGTGCCTATTGTATTCTTGTTCATACTTGTTGACAGCATTTTGGGTTATTCTAAGTCTGTGGAGAAATCAAAGTTCAGGTTGGCTATTTCTGGGGTGGTAACGGTAGTTCTTGGATTTTTAGGATTGACTGCTGAAGGAAAAGGAGGTTTTAGTTTAATATCAAGTATTTATCAGTCGCTGTTGCATCCTATCGGAACGAGCAGGGTCGGTTTGACCGTGGCTTACTATGCACAGCCTTACCTCACAGATGTTCAGTCGCAGGTACTTCTTTCTTTCTTTTGGCTGTTCCTTCTTGGCACGGCGATAATTTGCATTGAGATGACAAAGGGAATTAAGTCTGTCAAACATAGAGTCTGGCTATCTATTGCAGGAATTGCTGCAGTTGTAGGAATATTATACAGCAGATATTCTCCATCGAGCACTATTCTTAATGGAGTAAGCTTCCTAAGTCAATCAATTTACTTCCTAAGTTTTGCAATTCTTGTTTTTTGCTTGTTGTGGATGTATTATAAGGGAAAGCATAAGCTTGATAATTCAACGATTTTCATCTTCTGCTTTATGATGATTATGCTAGTAACTGTTAGAGCAGCCGCAAGAACAGTATTTATGCTAGCTCCATTTATGGCTCTTGCAGGAGCGTATCTGGTTGTGAAAACTGCTGAATATACTAAAAAGGCAAAAGGACATGAAAGAGTATATATCACGGGTGGGCTGTTGATTATAGCTTTATTATTATCATTTGTCTATCTGGCTGGAAATCCCTTGACACAGAGTGCTGGTTCCTATGTGCTTTCTTCACAGCAGGCAACACAAGTTGGTTCTTTATTGAATGATCAGTGGGAAAATGCAATGGCTTGGGTTAGAAATGATACTCCTATTGGAAGTGTTTTCCTTCATTGGTGGGATTATGGGTATATTCTGCAGACAATTGGGCTGAGACCAACGGTGCTGGATGGAGGTAATTATGATTCATATTGGGATCATTTGATGGGAAGATATGTTCTTACTACACCAAATCCAAATACTGCATTCGCGTTCATGAAATCCCAGAATGTCTCTTATCTTCTGATTGATTTTACTGATTTTGGAAAGTATTCTGCATTTTCAAGTATAGGAAGCGATGCATCTGGAATTGACAGGCTTGCTTCCCCAACAGTTATGGCTGCAGATCCTAGCCAAGATTATAACACCGGCAACGGAACATTAAGAGCCTATGCAGGCGAGACATTTGTTGATCAGGATATAGTTTATCAGGGAACTTTCTTGCCTGGACCATCTTCCTCGAACGGACAGGTGTCTGGTTATGGTTCGTATGTAATTGGGGCAACGATCACTTATTTGCAAACCAATGGTTCCATAGGGATTCAACAGCCTCAGGCAGTATTTTATTACAATAATCAAAGGTATGCTCTTCCAATGAGATATGTTTATTATAACAACACCATGGAAGATTTTGGAAGTGGGATAAATGCTACTTTTATGATTATTCCAAGCTTAAATGTCTCACAAAACGGGCAGGTTCAGGTTGATCCAATTGGTGCGGGAATTTACCTTTCTCCAAAAGTTCAGCAGACTTTGTATGCAAGATTATACTTGATGAATGATCCTTATAAGCAGTATACAACATTTAGTCTTGCGAACATTCAGGAAAATAATATCGTAACTGAATTGAGAAGTCATGGAATTAATGTGGGAGATTTCCTGTACTACCAGGGAAATTTACTTGCTCCACTAAAAATCTGGAAGACAACTTATCCTTCGGACATACTTAATCTTCCTCAGTTCAGACAGCCAAATGGAACTTACGCTGATTTGGATAATCTAACCTTAACAGATTGATTATAAAAAAGATTATAAAGTAATTTCTTATAGTTGTCGCATGGATGAAAGAGGTGTTGATCCTGTTATCGCAGTTTTGCTTCTTGTTGCCCTTACTGTCTTCCTCGGCGTTGGATTTTTTGTATGGTCGAGAGCTTATCTTTCAAAGACATCTACACAAGGATCTTCTGAGCAAATTTGTTCCAGTACCCAGTTCATTTCTGCTGATTTTTGTTATAGCACCGTTTTGACAACAAATGTTAATACCAATACTCAAGAGTGGTCTACTCGTATCAGATTTGACGTGGAGAATGATGCGTCCGAAAACATTTCCAGCTTTTTGCTGGTAGTTGATGAAGAATCTGGGAACTCAACAATAATCTCAACCATTCCTTACAGTGAAGCTCCTTCTATTCCTGGAGGAAAGCAGCTTACTTCTGACTTTTTATCAAACACCAGCCCAATAACTGAAGTTCATGTTTCTCCTCAAGTGGAACTAAACGGTCAGAATGTTAATTGTTATGAAGAAGAGCAGGTGATTAAGGCAGGAGATATAACCTTATGCTAAATCCAAAATTATTTCTTCTTGGAACGATCCTTATTATTTCCTTAGGTTATATTTCTGCATCAGGAATAAGTCTTCCTTCTTCGATAGTTGAGGGCAGTTCAGCAAATATAACTATCAGTCTGTCAAGCTATAACAACTATGTTTATTTTTATCCACAAGGCTCTACCACCCCTGTTAATGTAAATCTAGATTTAGGATGCAGCAATGTTTGCAAGCCAAATACTTATTCTTACACTTTTTCTTCAGACTCTTTTCCCGTTGGGAATTATCTGATTTCCGTTTTTTCACAGGATCCTTCAAATGCTGGCTGGGTTAATTCCACTTTCGCAATTGTTTCTAATGTGTGCACTGCTTCTGTTCCTGCTTTGCCTGACGGTACGTTGAACTATTATGTCGGAGGGGCAGTAAATGGACCTTATGGTTCTGGCACAGATGCATGTCTTTCTGATGGGAAAACTCTGGATAAATATTACTGCTCGGGTATGAATGTTGATATGAGCACTTATATTTGCCCTAATGGATGCAGTAATGGATATTGCCTTCCTGCGGTATGCACGGGCCTTGGACAGACAGCTTGCGGTTCTTCATGCTGTGATGGTGATCAGACATGCAATGCTACCTATCAATGTACAAATTCACAGTCTTCTGAAGGAAATAATCCTTCATCTGGTTCAACTGCCAATACTCCCTCGTCAACTTCATCTTCATCAACCTGTTCTGATGGAACTCCTGTTAATCAATGTTCCCCAGATAAACCATATTATTGCAATACTGTTCTTGGAATAAATTCTCTTAATTATTTTTCTTATAAGTGTTCCATTTGCGGATGTCCTTCCGGAGCAACATGTTCTTCTAATTTTTAAACTATTATTCCTATAATAAACTATGGCAAATACACTCGGGAAGGCGAAGAAACAAAGAGGAAAAAGCAATTCTACTAACAAGCATAAAGAGCCTATTCTCCTTATGATTAAGAATATTATAGAACAGTCAGATATAATACTAGAAATTCTTGATGCTAGATTTATTGAAAAAACCAGACACAAAGACATAGAAAAAAGGATAACAGATATGGGAAAAAGAATAATTTTTGTTCTGAATAAATCTGATCTCGTCAACAAACAGGAAGTTGAAAGGCAGTTAGAATTGAAAGATATTAATCCTCATATCTTCTTCTCATCAAAAGAGAGAAAGGGAACTGCTATTCTGAGGAATTTCATCAAGAGAGAAGCAAAAAAAATAAAGAAAGATGCGGTTAATGTTGGAATTATAGGATATCCCAATACGGGCAAGAGTTCTCTGATAAACGTACTTATAGGAAAACCATCCGCAAAAGTCTCTTCCATTGCGGGATTTACAAAATCAATACAAAAAATAAGGCTTTCCAAAGGGATTTATCTCATTGACACTCCTGGGATAATCCAGTTTGAAGAAAAGCTGTTAATGAATCGAGAAAGTACTGTAAGGCACTCTCAGATTGGAGCAATTGATTGGAATAGAATAAGAGATCCTGATATTGTGATAAATAGTATAATGAAAGAGTATCCAAATCTTCTTGAAAAGCATTACAATATCAACGCAAAGGGAGATTCTGAGCTTTTGATTGAATCACTTGGGAAAAAGCTCAAATATCTAAAAAAAAGTAATGTTGTAGATGAGATAAGAACCGCCAAACATATACTGAGAGAGTGGCAAGAAGGGAAGATAAGACTTGAAAGATTTTGATTGTTAATATACTTAATTTGGCAATAATCCTTAAATACCTATTTTTGTTCAATCTAATATGTTGAAAAAAGAAATGAGCAAGTCTGAGGTTGAAAAAGAGCTTCAGGGAAAAGGAGACTATGTTCAGATAGATAGTTTGAGGAGATTTTTAAAAGAGAATCTACCTTTGGATGTAAAGAAATTTTCTCTCATGAAACTTGTTTTAATCTATGAGAATAGAAAAATGTTTTCAGAGGCTGCAGATTTGTATGGAAAGCTTGCAGAGATTTCGATGAATTCTTCGGAAAGATCAGGATATCTTGCAAAGCAGGTTGAGAATTATGTTCGATCAGGGTTTTTTGATATGGCAGATTTGACCATGAACAAACTTATCAGCGAGACTGTAAAATTCACAGACAAGGCAAAAGTGACTGCTTCAATTATAGATTTCTATAAAAGACAGGCCGATCTTTATGAGAAAGAGAAAAGAAGAAGCAAAGCGGCAGAAGTGTATGAGAAACTTCTTACAATGAAGATTTCTGATTCAGAGAAGGAGTTTGCAAATAAAAAGTTGATGGATCTGTACAAGACATTAGGAATGATAGATAAGTATATCAAGATAAAGGAAGCTCCAAGCAAGACTTCATCCAAGCCTGCTCCAAGATATAATGATTATGATGTCCCCGATTAAATCATAATATTTATAATTACAGCTTAACTTCTCAGATTATGTACAAGAAAGGTCAATATTATCAAAGAAGAAGCGGCGGGATATGGATAATAGTTCTGATAATAATTGTTTGTGTGGTAATCTATGCAAATAGCCAGGGATTAATTCATTTGTCTCTTCCTAATCTTGGAAATTTTAGTTTAAGCAGTTCAAATAGTTCTGTTCAGGCATGCATACAGAAAGTTGATGATTGTTCAGCAATAATAAACTCCAAGTATGATTCCAATGTTACAATACTAAATGATTCTCAGGCTCAAACCGCTGATGATGCAAATAGCTTTCTTTCAACTTGGAAAAGCTCTGTACAATCAGGAAATATTTCAAATTATAATGTGACTTCTTACCCTATTGTTTTGGTTGCAACAAGATTGGATAGCTCTAGCGGAACAAAATCTCCATATGTGTTTATATGCAAATCCGACGGCAATTTGGAAGAGGTTTCAAAGTCTAATCTTTGCTGAAAATGAAATGGATTAAGGCAATATTGGGCTTTTTATTTGCCCTGCTGATTTTTGGCTTACTAGCCGTGTACTGGTTTGGTCCGATTAGTTCGAATCAGTATTTCTCGAATGTTAATTCAAATTTTAGCTTAAATCTATCTAGTTCACAAATGCAATTTTATCCCAATTTAAGATATCCTTCCTCAAATATTTCGTATAGTATAAATTCAAGTGTTTGCAGCCTCCAGAGGCAAGATGATATGAAAAGAGCATTTAGCGCAATTGAGAATGTAACTAGCCTAACTTTTTATCAAACTGATGTTGATCCTGAAATTTCGGTCACCTGCGATGAGAAAGTTATTGTAAATGAAACTTATTTCATAGCTGGAGAGGGAGGGCCAGTCAATATAACCCAATCAGGACCTTATAATATTATAACACAAGGAAAAGTACTTCTCTTAAGAGATTCAGAATGTCCCAACCCCAATATTGCAATTCATGAACTTCTGCATGCTCTTGGATTTATGCATTCTTCAAATCCTAATAATATAATGTATCCCGTTACAAGCTGCGATGAAACAATCGGTCAAGATATTCCAAACTTAATAAATAATCTTTATTCAATCTCTTCCTACCCAGACTTACTTTTCACAAATATTTCCGCATTTATCCACGGCAGATATCTTGATACTAATTTTAGTGTTTCTAATAATGGATTAGTAGACGCTCCACAGTCAGAAGTTATAATCTCTGCTGATGGAAATCAGATTGAGCAAGAAACAATGAATCCAATAGATATTGGAGGAGGTATTAATTTTGTTTTCAAAAACATATTCATTCCAGAGATAAATGTAAACGATCTTGAATACACAATACAATCTAACTTTACGGAGTTAAATAATAGCAATAACCAGATAAACTTAACCGTGAATAAATAAATTATTCATCAAGATCAAGATCATCAACAAAGCTGTCGATAGAGTCCGATTCCTCTTCACTCTCATCAAAATCTTTTTTCTTCATTTTACCTCTTTTTGATTTCGTACTAAATTGTAAAAAAAGATTTTATTTTTAAATATTTCTGTTCTATTTTTGCTATTTTATAATGAACCTATTTCTTGGGCTTTTTCTTGCCCAATCCATTTTCAAACTTGTAATCTTCTAGCGCACGATTTATTGATTCTACATCGTCGTAATCCCTAAGAAGGTGATTTATAATCTTCCTTTTTAGCTTTTCTTCAACAGGCTTGCTCAAATGCAGAAATCTTTCGCCTGTTTTTTTATCTTTCCTTTCACTGACATCAATATTTTTATTTGCAAGGTATTCAATCCAGTTCGCATGCTTTAGGATTTCCATATCATCCTTTTTCATTTTACAACTAAGATTATTGGATTTTTAAAAATATCTCATGCTCCTGAATCCTCTCTTGAATAGTGGTCATCAATTATATTAATCATCTGAACTCCCGTGGGGTATATGAAAGCATGGCTATGTGTCCAGGCAATAGGATTTCCCTTTATGTAAAAAGTATTAAATGGGAGCATCGTTCCCACTGTAAATGTCTGTCTCAATTTTTCAGATTTATGAACATGTCCAGTTATACTCTTTCCAAAGTCTTTTTCTTTTGTAAGTATACTACCTCTGCCATCATCCGGCCCTGTATCTCCGTGATTACCAAATTGATATCCATCAATCTTCAGATCATTCCAACGTGTCAGGAATGTAACATTTTCAGGGATACCATAAACATAACGAATCCCTTCTTCTACAGGATTTAGTCCTTCAGAATAAGCAAGAGCCATCCTTAATCCAATTTTTGCATTTAATGCATCTTTTACAAACCTCCCTTCATCAAGATATCTGTCCAAAAATTCGAGATGGTTTGATGCAGGTATGTAAATATGACCTTTTCCAACAGCATTTGCAATTTTTTCAAGCTCTTTTCCGCATAATGCAAGTTCTACCTCGAGAGAGAGATGGTTTTTGTCTGCTCCCTCTCTGATCATCTGATATATCAACTGTCTTTGCATATGATGGGAAACACTATGCCCATTAAAAAAATCATGAAGAATTAATTTGTCTGGCTTGAACTCTTCAATCATCCTCAATGTAGCTTTACGTACTTTCTTGTCGGTATAACCTGTGTGCCAGTCTCCGCAGACCATTGCAAGAGGTTTTACAGACTTTGTTTCCTTTCCATCATATTCCGTTCCCAAATCATTGAACTTGCCATCAACTTGAGAGATAATATTTCTCCAATGATATTTATTATCTCCCATAACTTCAACTATAATCGCACCATATTCGTGATCTCTTCTTGCAATTCCTCCAAGACGTCGCCTCTCAGCACTAACATCTTTTGAGGTTGCGTAATTAGGTCTTGTTGCCGATCCGGGAGTAATAAGAGCCTTAGGCATCTTAGAATTCGAATGTGGGATATATGCCCATCTCTGTTTAGGACTTGCAAAGATGAGACTTTTTTCACGCTGTGCAAAACGTTGCAAGCCAGTAATAGGATCAATTTGATAAGGCCTAACATTAAATTGTTCAATTCCAATATTATTATTAAAATCTTTTTTTAAATATTGAAGACCATATTCTTTTATTCTAGAACAAAAATTCCTAAAGTCATAGTCCTGCTTTGGCTTAGCAGAATTTCCAATCATTGGGAGGACAATTAGTTCTCCTTCTAATTTTTCAACACAATTCTCCAGGGAGCCTAAGAATTCATTGTTTGGTCTAGCCAAGGCTTGAGCACTAGTGATTATGTATGTTTTTGTACTGTATTTTCCCATTACTATTAATGATACCTATGCCATAAAACTGGAGATATTTCCTCTTTTTTTCTTATTATTTTAAAATCTAGAAGATAATCCGACTCTAAAGTAAACTCTAATACAGAATTTTTCTTCGCCTCTATATATCTTTTATAAAGATCAATAAATTCAAATTTTGAACTCTGTGCTTTTTCTAATGGTTTCCAATGCTTCAAAATAATAGAATCATAATAAGCTATTGCATCATTTATCACACACAAAAATTCTTCTTCACTCACTTTCTCTAACTTGTTTATTACCATACCCTCATAACATTGGGAGTTATTTCACCCATTTCATCTTTATAGATAAAAAGAACAAAAGATTATATCACTTGGCTCGATATTCTTGATAGAAGTATTTACTACTATATACTCTAGAGGGATTGTTTAATTAATAGTGAAAGTATATATCATATCAAATAAAACATTTAAAACCGGAGAAGTAGATAATTTGCATGGAAGTAAGAAAGATACAATCGGTAGGTAAAGGATCCTATTCCATTTCCCTTCCAAAAGAGTGGATAGTTCATAATCATTTGAAAGAAAAAGATTTTGTTTCAATAGAGAGTCTAGATAATCGCCTTATAATTGACACGGGAGGCACAAAGTCAGGCAAGAATAGTTCTGTATCTGTTGACTATCAAAAAATAAAAAAGCTGAAAGAGTTCATAAGAATGTGTTATATAAAAGGGATTGATAATATTAAGATCTCATTTTCAAACAAGAAAGACAAAGAATTGAGCAAAATCCGAGATATTTTAGAGCGTTTTAAGGGATATAACATACTAAATGAAGATGACAATTCTGTGGAAATCTCTTTTTTATTCAAAGATGTTGATATTAATCTTGAAAAAATAATGAAGAGAGAGATTTATCTGATAAACTTGATGCTAGAGCAACTTAAGAAGAGAAATTTTGAAGAATTAAAAAAACTTGAAAATTCTGTAGACTCGATGAATAATTTATCAAAAAAGATTCTTTTTATGTGCATGGAAAATAAAGTTTATTCAGAGGATAATCAGATAAAGGACAAATATATTATGTATACTTATCTGGAATTGATTAGAAGGCTGGAAAAAATTGCGGACTGCATATTCTCTCTAATGAATTCTCAATATTCTAATGAAGATTTGGAAAATCTGGAAAAGATCATCTCCTTTTTGGATAATGTAACAAAAATAAAAAAAGAAGAACCGGATGAATTGAATAACTACTCATTTACTTCAAACAACAGCGGAGTCGATGCTATTTTAAAGAAATTGCAACATAACCTTGAAGGAATTCAAGATGTGCTAGATGTTCTAGAAATGGATAAATCTTTTTTTAAGTAAGACTATTCAATTTTGACTATACTCTACTAAATAATAGATATTTTCTTTACACTAAAGTATGTATTTATAAAATCAATAGTACTATAACCCTTATGACTGATGGCAGACTTATAAATTGGATAAATTCCCAGTTATCAAAAGGTCTTTTCCCAGATCAAATAAAACAAAATTTATTGGCTAGAGGGTGGTCTGACTATGATATTGATGAAGCAATAAAAGCGGCCAACCAGCCAAAAGTGGTAAATCCGAAGGTTAATTAGGATGGAACTGAGAAGAAAAAACCAAAAAAACTTTTATGGATTATTCTAGCTTCTGTAGTAATAATACTTTTAGTATCTTTTTTCATACTAAATCAGAAGAATATTCCTACGATTAATAATCCTTATCAAAACCAAGTAACCAATAACAACACTCCTAAAGTTAATAATTTTACTCAAAACAAGAGTCCTGTTGATTGTGGAAGTAATTTAATCTGTTTTGCTGCATTTTCACAGAATTGTAGCCTTGAAAATATTACGAATGTGGAGACTATGGACTTGTTAGGTGTCAACCAAACAACAACTTCCTATTATGAAATCAGGGGCCTGCAGCAAGGCAAGTGTATCTTTTATATTCAAACAGAAAACATAAGTTTAACCTTCCCTTCTGGAACTTCTGAGAGAGTGATTAGTCAGCAACAGGCATTGTACAATAGCCTTGAAGGAAGAAACGGAACATGCCAGTTTAGTACTAGTGACCTTGCGATAATGTTAAATCTATGGAGCATGGGAAACTTTTCTTCGGATGATTTTGATAAAGCGAATTGCTCTGGAGACTATTTTAGCCAACAAATTTAGAAGATTATACTATTAGTTGCCCTTATTTTTTGCTAGATAACTCATTCCTTCAGGGGTAATAACCTTATCATTAGATACATCAAACATTTTTAACATTCCTTCTAATCTTCCCCCGTCTATAGCCGACTTTTGGCTATCTGTAACTTCAGTATTTGTCTGAGTTTTACCATTTACGGTATTAGTTGTAGTTCTAGATTCATGAGTAGCATATACACCAAAATAATCCTTTAAAACACTCATAACTTTTGGATCAACAAGATAGTCTCCAACTCTTACATATTTTGAGCTTATATCCAAGTCTTTTTGTTTAATATTAGCCTGACCCTTAGTATCAAAGCTTGAAATTGGAACCTGTGTCATAACCTCTGCCACATAATCCTGCTGCCCATTTACTTCTGTAGTGTCAATTTCATTAGCTATAGGCAGAACTCCTCTTGCACTTTCTCCGGATATTTCATTATCCTTAAGGATTGCATTCATATAAGCATTATCCCTTGCACCACGTTCACTAGAATAAACCCCGCTAGATCCAACTGTATATAACATTCCATCTTTCACGAATGCAGGATTTTTTACGTCAACATACCCTCTTTGCCTTTCGATATTTGGCTGGGCATAAAGAGCACTTCCAACAGCCCCAACTAGGGCCAATGGAACAGCCATTCTACCAATCTTTTGTATCAAGTTTTTCATAATAATCCAAGGATTTTACTATTTATAAATCTTGTGAAATGTAATTACTTATTAGTAATAACTATAAATCTTTAGTTTGCCCATTAATGGAGTATAACCTTACAGGAGATACTTTATATTCATCAACATCAATTTCCAAAAATGTTCCGTGAGGTTCATTTTTGTACTTTCCAAGAAGTCCTGGGTTTACAACGATAGTCCCTGTTTTTGGCTCTTTTAGTGCGAATGGGACGTGATTATGCCCGCATAGAATTAAATCCGGTTCCATCCTATAAAGATAAGCAAGGAGCAATGGATTCCCCTCTGATCCCTTACCTTCAAAGTCTGTTGGAGGAACATGAGTTAAGACAATACTTGCATCTTCATGCTGACAAAGATAATCAAATTCCTCCTTAATATTATAATCAACTACAGACTCTTGAGGGATGTCAAAAGGCACTTCTGATGCTCCCCCATACCCTATAAACTTGAACCCACCAACTTCTTCAGGATATTTAAGATGAAGATTGTTTGGGGCTAGTACATCATCCATACATTTAGTATCCCAATCTCCAGGAACAACAAAAACTTTCTGCTCCAATTTACTAAATCTGTCTCTGAATTTATTATAATTTTCTATGATTCTTCCTTTTGCCTTTTCTCCAATGCTTAGGTAATTTGCTGCTTTTTTCATTAGCTCATTATCTGCAACGTTATTATCCAGCCTAAGTTGCCTTGACATGACTAAGTTTGCGGTATCATAACAATTGAGCCTTTTCTGCCCGTTAGATAACTGGTTAATTTGGGAATTTACTCTCAGCAACTCTCTATATGATTCATAAAATTGTTTTTTATCTTCCTCATCGAGGTTTTCCCCATTTAAGTCTCCGCTTATTGTAAGGACGTCTGCATGGCTTTTATTTACAATTTCAAGTGCTTTGTCCAGCGATTCAAAGTCTCCATGAATATCAGACATGCTCATTATTTTCATGATTTTCAGAAAAATCTATTATTTATAAATCTTATGAACTATCTTTACTTAATAGTAGTTACAGATACAAACATTTAAAAATTAATTTACTGCTTATGATCTCCATGGACTATGACTCTTTAATGGAAGAAGTATTAAGAATTTCTAGAGAAAATCCCCTTTCTAGTGTTAACTCTCTAAAAAATGGAGGGTCTGTAATGGGAAAACTGGCTGGTAGTCAGGCTTATCTTTCAGACAAGGATTTATGTACTTCATTATAGACTAATCTCCTATAAAAAGTGTTCTTTTGAGAGCTAAATCTAAGATAATTTATAAAATGTTATCTGATTTCATCTCGTTTAACGTATCTTCAATAATAGAAGGTTCATAATATCCAACCAAGTGCTTCCTGCACCTTTCTCTGTTTGATAGAGATTGATCATGATACTTATCTGCAGTATAACTAATCCTACTAGCTATATAATTTGTAATTGGAATACTGGCCATTCCTGCAGCCATGATAAGGGGAGAGCCATTAAGAACATAACAACCCATACTTATAATGAGTGCAGCAAATCCCGTATTTTTAACTAACTCCTCTATACTTCTCAATTCTTTATCTTTTTCATTAGCTTTCTGCTTAGATAACACTTTCATAATACTTCTAGAATTTTAGGCTTTATAAATCTTATGAAACGTTACTACTAATAAGAGACTAATATAATGGATCCCCGCACCCAGAATCGAACTGGGGATCTCTCGGGTCCTGTTGAACTTCTGGCTTTTCAGACTTCATCTAATTTCCTTGTGGAATATCCATCCTAGTTAAACACTAAAAGTGTCTCGCAACTACAGCCAAGCGCTCTAACCACTGAGCTATGCGGGGATATGATTTACAAACTTTAGATTGTTTGAACTCTAAAGGTTGATTTAAAGAGAATATAACTCTAACTTTTAAATGTTTTTGGATAAGCTATTTTAATTTCGTAAAGTTTATAATCCTCATTTATCTATATAATTCGTAGGGAAACAGAACCTGACGAACCCCACGCCTGACGTGGTTATTAGGATTGACGGATCTCCTTACCCTATCTTATTTTAGATTTTTTACTTAAGTTTATACTTTTCAATCGATTAATATTTAGCAAAGTGTCTAGTACAAGGCTTATCCTAAATTCAAATGTATCTTTCTTTAATTCACTTTCTTTAACTACCTTAATATTTTTTCCATCAATGATTCTAACCAATTTTTCAAAGTTAGAATATTGTTTATTATCTATTGAAATAAAAATTAGACAATTATCATTTCTTTTCAAAAAATCCAGGATATCCGAGTATATTTCGGGCGTGTCTGCACTCTTTCTAATTTTAGTCTTTAAAAGATAAGATTGAATTTTATTTTTCTCAATTATCTTTTTTATAGAATGGATATACTCTGGTTTGTGTTTTAATTCTTTATAATGAGCAAACTTGGATATATTAGGAAGGAATTCATCTATCTTATCTTGGTTTATTATGAGATATCCTAATAAATTCTCTGAATAATCTATAAAAACATAATAGTCAAATCTTCTTGCTCCCATTTACTTTTATAGAAACTAATTTTAAAAAACTATTTCTTCTTTCAAAAGATAGAAAAATATTTAAAGAATACATTATAATGGATATTATGAAAACCGCAAGATTTTCTATTTTAGAGGAGTTGAGAAGTCAAGTCTAATTTTTATTAGCTGACCTCTCAGTATGGTTTTTCGCACAATTCATATTCTAACAAATTTTACTCCTGAAGAAATTTCTATATTAGACCAAGCTTCTAAAATATCAGGATTAAAGAGAGCTGTTCTTATCAGATTAAATTCTCTAAAAGGGGCTAAGAAGATTCTAAAAGAGGAGGGTAATCCTTAGGATTAACTTTTTTCATGGATTTTAGTTTGTATGTCGGTAAATGGGTTAAGGTTGAGATCCCAAACGGAAATTATTATCTCGGCTTTGTTCTTCCTGAAACATCTAAAGAAGAACTTGTTATAAAAGATAAGTTGGGGTATTTAATAACTCTAAAAGAAAGTTATATTTTAGCTATTAGGGAGGTTTCAAGATGAAGCACTTCTCTTATTTCAAGATTGTAGATGATGAGATTCCGGGCCGCTGTTGGTTCTGTTATAACTTAACTTTCGGCTGCTTGTTAGATAATAAAACAGGGGAAGATTGCTTCTGCTGTCAACCATGCGCTAAGAAGCATGGAAAAATCAGAAAGTTTAGGTTTAGGGATTATTCTTCAAATAATGAAAAATCTTTCAAAATTTCTCAAAATTTAAGCATAGGAACTAAAGAAAAACTAATTTTAGGGGGCGCTAAGAATGCCTGAAGAAAAGCTTACTCATGAAGAATTGGAAGCCTTGCGAAAACTTCAGGAAAGTAGAGGCAGAGCTGCAACCATAGAGAAAAATGAGAATGGAGAGGAATATATTGCTCTGGACAAAAAAGAAGAATCTAATTTTGTTGTTTGGAGTAAAAAATTACAGCAATATTTCATAGATATTGATTCTCTGGCTAATTATCTCTGTGAAAATCACTCTCTTCTAACGATTATTGGAAAGACAAAAGAAACTTTGATGATCTTTAATGGAAAAACTTGGGATTACATGGCAGAGAGCTTTGTTAAAAAAAAGTGTGAGGAAATTCTGGGAAAATTCGCAAAAATTAATCCTGTTAGTGAAATAATCGCAAAAATTAAGCGAAGAAATCATATAACGCAGGAAGAATTTGATAAAACAAATATTAACTGCCTTCCTCTTGTTAATGGGATTTTTAATTTCGCAACTAAAAGTTTAGATCCTCACTCTCCTAAAAATCATTTTAAGAATATAATTCCCATCGAGTATGATTCGTCAGCTGTTTGTCCGAATTGGTTGAAATTCATTGAAGAATCATTATACCCTGAGGATGTTCCTGTTCTTCAGGAATGGTTTGGGTTTCAACTTTATAGGAAATATCTGATTAAAAAAGCCCTCATAATTTTTGGGGAAAAAGATACGGGAAAAACAATAACCCTTAATGCTCTCACTTCTTTCATCGGAGAATTTAATAAAACTGGATTAAGCCTCCAAAAAATCAGCAATGGAACGGATTTTAATAGATTATCCTTAAAGGATAAGTATTCCAACATTTATGATGATTTAAGCAGCAAGGATTTGAATGATGGCGGAAATTTTAAGGTTGCAACAGGCGGCGGTTTCATTAGCGGCGAGGAAAAGTTCGGGATTATTCCCAATTTGAAAATTATGCTAAATTGACTTTTGCCACAAACAAAATTCCCCCTGTTAAAGATAATGATGATATGGCTTATTATTCCCGCTGGATAGTTTTGAGATATGACAATCTGCCTGAAAAAAAAGATTTATTTTTGAATGACAAAATAAAAAAAGAACTTTCAGGAATTCTTAATTGGGCTTTGGAGGGATTGTATCGACTTTTAGAAGAAGGGGAATTTTCTTATAAAAAAACTCCCGAAGAAGTAAAAACAATTATGGAAATGTCGGGAGATCCTTTAATTCAGTTTGGGGCAGAATGTTTGGAAATGATGAAAACCAAAAAGATAACTAAAGAAGAAATGTATTTAGTTTATTCTTTATGGGCTAACGAAAATAAAAAGCCGCTTTTAAGCAAAGAGCAATTAGGTCGGAGATTAAACACGAAAATTACTTATTTAGTTCCTAAAGCAAATGAAAAAATTCGATTTTGGGATAATGTAATCTTAAAGTCAGAATGGAAGAAGAAATTAGACACTTTAGACACATCTAAAAATAATATGAGTAATGGTCATATATATAAGGAGTCATTAGATATAATAAAAACAGAAGTGTCTAATCCGTCTAACTCTTTAGATGACTTAAAGTTAGAACAGGCTAAACTTTTGGGCTATAATTCTATTGCAGAAATGGAGGAGGCTCTAAAATGAATGATTTAAGCTCTCCCGAAAGGGTCCTTAATTGCATTAGGGCTATTGAAAATGGCTGTGGTTATCAGGAATTATTGAATGCCGGATTTAGCTCTGAATTTATCTCAATCTCCAAAAGAATAATCCGTTATGTTGCAGCCTGTATCAAAAGTGGGGGATTTAGAGATGTCTGAAGAACCTCAAATCCCAGAAGCTATAAACTCTGATTTATTGGCCGAGCCAGAAGAAGTAGAAGGTGAGGAACTAGAAAATTATATTTCTTGTGCTGAAGAAAATTTAGTCATAATAAAATCCGCCCGGGAAACAATTCGGAAGATAACTACCCCGGATTTGCGCCAGGATATCTCCTGGCTTTCACATCTCCGCATTGCAGCAGGCGAACTGGATCAAACAATCAAAAACCTGAGGAAAATTCAATAGGATGGAGCAAAATAATTTTTTTTTAGCAGGTTTACTTGACAAAATTCGGGAAGAGGATATGGAATTTTATGGCGAAAGATTGGTGAAAGGAGGAGGTTGCAGTAAAATGCTGTTATTGATGGTTGCTAATATTGATTTAACACTCATAGTATGGAAGAAAATGTAACTGAGCAGAGCTTCGCCTCTGCCTGGAACAATAATCAAGGCGTCCTAAAAGAAGTAATGGAGCTAAGGAAGATTCCTGCTTATGCTTGCAATATCCGAAAGAAAGAGCCTTCAGGCAAGGCTGCCTGGAAAGATAGATCAAAAAGAGAACAAGGGGTGGTTCCATAAAAAAGGAGGTGGAAACAGCGAGCAGTCTGCGCTGAGCTTCTGAGAGAAGGAAATAATAGATCATAACAAAGATGAAAAAGAACCAAAAGAAGAGCTTTCATCAAGCGAGAAGATAAATCGAATGTATGATATCTTCGAGGGAACGAAAGAAGGCAAGAAGAGAAAAAAACCAAAGGAGTTCATAGGATGGAAAAACAAACCCCCCCCCGAATTATCTGGCAATATTAACGAACAAATTTGAAACTAAATATACGCCCGTTTGATTTGGCATAATCCCCTGCATGCTGTTCAAAATTCAAAATCTACAAGACTTAAAAGCCTCTTTTTGCTAACTCTCACTTTTTGAGATAATTCAGAACGAGAGTCAATTACCAACCATATTATACTGATACCATAATGATATCAAAGAGCCGTTTCCAAGTCCGTTAGTTATTGAAGTATTCAGGATTTGGATATATCCGTTCTGCCCTATTGTTGTTGGTTCGGTTACAGTATAATCTCCACTGGTTATATTTCTAGTCTGGTTTCCTACAAAAATATTGGAGAAACCTCCCTGAACGTTTGCTCCATTCAAGGTCAAGAGCGCGTTAGTATCGTGCTATTGGGAATTACTCCCGTAGCATTGTAAGCAGATGTTATGTTGAACGTCTGGTTAGTTACTGAAAATGTTCCTGTTTCTTGACCATTGGAATTTGTTATTATAGGAAAAAAAGCCAAGGCTAAGATTATTCCTATAAACAAGGCTATTATTCCTCCAATGAGCGTATTATCATTTCTTTCAGCCATTCTTCTCCCCCTCTTTATTAGCCCTCTTTTGTGGAGGCATTACTAAATATTCTTTTCCATTAATAACTTTTCTTTTAGCTTCGAGAAAAGGCTTCATTTCTTCTAAGAATTTATCTACTAATTTTTGCTTTTCTTTAAGTTCAGAAAGTTCTTTCTCTATTTTCTTTAACTTGTTTTCTTCTTTAGGACTTAATTCCTCGATATGATAGACTTGGTTTTTCAGCATATCCTCAACATCTTTTTTATTCAAATGCGTGTAAGTTGCGCTCATATCCTTAGAGTGTCCCATAAATTTTATTGCAGTTTCTTTGGATATCTTGTTCTCATCAGCCAATTTATAGAGTTCCGTAGCTCTTGAATGTCTAAGCAAGTAAGCCCAGCCTTCACGCCCTAATGCTTTCATTGTTAGATTTCTAAACCATATAGAAACCGAGCCTTTATCTATCGGCTTATTTTTATCGGACTTAGAATGAAAAACATAAATTCCTTTATCCTTAGTATTCTCTTGCTCTTCTTTTAACCTCTGCAAATAATAAGTAGCTTCTTTAACAAATATAGTTCGAGCGTGTTCTGTTTTGGAAGCAAAGACATTTATTTCAGAAATTCCCTTATCAACATCTAATTTGATCTTGTTCCATTCAATAGTTCGAGCTTCAATAGTTCTTAGTCCTCCCTCATATTGTAGCATTAAAAAGGCTTTCCAAAAAAGAGAAGTTTCGTGCTTCATTAAATTTTCTATATCTTCTTTGCTGAAAATTGTAGAAGAATTTATCTTTTCTTCATTTCGGGAAGTTCCCAATCTTACATCATCAAAATTAGAAAACTTAATACTCCAATCAGGAAACAGATATTTTAAGAAATTCTGCAAGTCTGTTTTAATATGGTTCTTGACATTACCGGATAATTTGGAGCTATTAATAATTGAGAGGATCTCTCTCAAGTCTTTCAAATCAACTTTTTTGAAATCCTTATCAAAAATATACCTTAAGTGAAGTATATATCTTCTTACATCATTAACCTTGTCATCCGATTTTAACCCTCTGGCTTTTCTATAAGTCAGATAATCTTTCAATAATTCCTTTTCAGATTTTGAGAGTCTGCTATAAACTTCTTCTACTTCTCCTTTCTTGAATTGAGGATATTCTTTAAGCATAGGATAAAAGAGGATTTAGTCTTTATAAAACTAACCGCATAAGGTTTGTAATATGTGTTCCCTTGAGCTATGCGGGGATTTGATTTGGCAACTTATGGGGTTGTCAGTTATTAAGTTTTGGGTATTTTTAATGCCTTAAAACTATATCTAGTTAACAAATTTATATTTAAAAGTTTGGATTTTGATAGTTTTTGGAACCATCTTGATAAATATTATAATCAGCTAAGATTTTATATATAATTGAGAGATTAAAATTATATGAAATTTAACTCTAAGAAGGCGTCGGACCATTATCCTATATATGCTATTTTAGAGATCATTCCCTGAGCTATGCAGGGATATCAGAAGTAACTATAACATATTTTAAAGATTCTTATAAAAGCTTAGTATCTACTTTTCTTCCCTAACACTTTGCTCTGTTACAAGGAAAGCTTGATTTGATCCGGCTTCGTAAACTTTTCCCTCTCTCTGGTAAACAGCTCTTGCTACTGGAAGGGCAAATCTCCCCAATACTCCAACTTTCGAATAAATTATATAACTTAAAGTTCTCATTTCTCCTGGAAGGAGTTTATCAAAGTGCCATTCAATTCTTCTGCTCTTTTCATCTATTCTTACTGGCTTCTCTGCTCCGAATTTTTCATAAAGTTTTACAAGAAGAGGAAGTCTCTCTGTAACCGTAACTTTTTCAACAAACTTCCTTGCCTTTACCGTGACATTAACTCTTAAGGCAAATTCTCCACCTTTTGCTCTCACATATGACACTCTCTTCTCAAGGCTTAGTGCGGTCTTAGAGTATTGTTTTACAAGGATAATTATTGCTATGACAAATAAGACTATGAACAAAGGAAGAAGCCAATTCGTTGTTGTAGTTATAGTTAAAGTGTCTCCAGGTTCTATCTGGTTTTCCCAAGTATAATAAACGAGCAATCCCTGTCGGTTTACCATGTCTGGTTCAGGGCTAAATGTCGTAAAAAGTCTAGAGATAATATTCTTTTTTATTACAGTTTGAGAATTTACGACCACATTTCCATTATTCGTCTTCTGCATCAACATTGTAAGTATCAAAAATCCCTTTGTATTCTGGCTTACATTAAGTATATTTTTCTCGGAAAAGTTTATGTTTCCCTGAACTGTTACTGTTTGTCCCCCAGTTGTTATTTCTGAGGATAGTGTGTAAAATCCTGCAAGCAAGCTTTTGAACTGATCCTTATTAAGTGTAATTTGAAAATCCTTTTCCTCGTAAGGAGCAAGTGAAAACTTTTCAGAATCTGTGAAGAATGGGGAATTGAAAGTAGCATTGATATTTGCAAAATTAAAATTTACATTGTTCTTTAGAAAAATCGTTATCGAATCAGATTGTGGATCAATTTCGGAGGCACCAATGTTAAATGCATCCTGCAGATTTATTATCTTGAAATTAACTGACTCTGGAAGCTGGTCACCGGCCTGCCCCTGGATAATATAATTGAAAATATAGAATCCGTTGTAGTTTAAATCAGGTCTTGGATAAATCATAAGGGGAACATTTATAGTTTGACCCAACTGAATTGGCACAGTCCCTTCCGGGAACATGTTAAATCCAAGGAGATTATAAAATTGAAGATTATCCGGCATTCCATTGTTTGTAACCTGTAAATTAAAGACTGCGGGTTCATTAACATTATTTATAAGAACAACATTTGTACTGTTTGTGGTCACATTAAGGTCCAATGCATATATCGCTGGAAGAATGAAAACAGCCAAACAAAACAGTAAAATCACCTTTTTCATGTGAAAACTACAAAATATTTCTATTTAAGTATTTCGGTATGAAAATTTATCCTTTTCTTCCTTCTAAATCCAGATACGCCTTTGCCTGACCCAAAAATTCGTCGCAATCTTCCACGATTCTCCTCTTCATTTCCTTAACCATCGAAACGATCACATATTTTTCATAAATACTTCTTAAAAATTTCTTGAATGCAGTCATTTCAAACTTTCCCTGATAATCCGTTATAATTATCCCCTTAACTTTTATCTCGACACTTCCCTTATTTGCATCAACTTCAATTCCTTCTTTCTTTATTTTAATCTGAGCTAAATTCTTTATTGCAAATACTATCTTGACCTTTGCTTTGAAATAATCCGTAATCTTTTTCATACCTTCCCACTCGATATCTATGTTTTTTATATCTCCTGTTAACTTCTCTGCATACTTCCCTTCAGAAAATTCATTTAGTCCTGTTTCTTCAGTAAGCCAATCGTAGCAAAACTTATAGAAATCCTTGAACGTGAAAATTCCATCATATTTCACCTTGCTTGAAAAAATTGTTTCTTCTTCAGCCATCTTTTTATAAAAGATAGGGAGATTATTTAAATATTCTCCTGTATTAAAGAAGCGTGTGCAGATATTCCTGTTCGGATATTTTTCACTACAATAATTCTTAAATAGAGAACATTGGGGATTACTACATAGCAGAATCTTAAAAATGACAGATAAACCAATTGTATTAATGCCAGAAGATATTCAAAGACTTATAGGAAAGGATGCACAAAGGAATAATATTCAGGCTGCAAGAATGGTTGCAGAGGTTGTAAAAACGACTCTTGGACCCAAAGGAATGGATAAAATGATTGTCTCCCCTACAGATGAAATTATCATCACTAATGATGGAGTTACAATTCTTGAAGAAATGCAGATAGAGCATCCCGCTGCAAAGATGATGGTGGAAATCGCAAGAACACAGGAGGACGAGATAGGAGATGGAACAACAACGGCAGTCATGATTGCAGGAAAACTTCTTGAAAATGCTGAAAAACTTCTCGATCAAAAGATACACCCTACTGTTATAACCAAAGGATACAGGCTTGCAGCAGAAAAGTCCCAAAAAATACTCAATGATATCTCCATAAAAATAACTCCTCAAGATGAAAATATTCTTAAGCAGATTGCCATGACCGCAATGACTGGAAAAGGGGCCGAAGATTCAAGGGAAAGATTCGCAGAGATTCTTGTAAAAGCAGTGAAGCAAATTCAGGAAAATGGCAAAGTTGATATAAAAGATATTAAAATCGAAAAAGTAAAAGGTGACGGAATAAAGGATAGCGAATTGATCTCCGGGATTGTATTTGAAAAAGAAAAAATTTCACATGACATGCCCTCTTTTGTGAAGAATGCAAAAATTGCCCTTGTTGGATTCCCTCTCGAGTTAAAGAATCCTGAAATTGATACTAAGGTTTCAATATCTTCTCCTGAACAATTGAGAAGCTTCATTGAACAGGAAGAAGAGTCAATAAAATCCATGATTAACAAGATAAAATCTTCAGGAGCTAATGTCGTATTCTGCCAGAAAGGAATTGACGATTTTGCGGAGTATCTGCTTTCAAAGGAAGGTATATTTGCATGCAGAAGAGTTGCAAAAGATGATATGGAAAAAATCTCAAAGGCAACAAAAGCTAAAATTGTAAATAATCTTAATGAATTGAGCTCTCAAGAGCTAGGAAATGCTGATGTTGTCGAGGAGAAAAAGCATGGAGATTCAGTTCTGACTTATGTAAAGGGATGCCAGAATCCAAAATCAATGACCATTTTAATTCATGGAGGAAGTGAGCATGTTATTGATGAGATTGAGAGGGCGATGAAGGATGGGCTTGGAGATGTTATCTGCTGCTTAAATTCCGGAAAAATTGTTCCCGGAGGAGGGGCTGTAGAGATTGAACTTGCGAGAAGACTTAGGCAGTTTGGGCAGACACTTAGTGGAAGAGAGCAGCTTGCAGTTGATGAATTTGCATCAGCTTTAGAATTTATCCCTTTAACACTTGCTGAAAACGCTGGGCTTGATCAAATTGATATTCTTACCGAACTTAAATTTCTTCATGATTCTGGACAGAAAAACATTGGCCTTAATCTATTTACAAACAAGATTGAGGATACATTGAAGGCAAGAATAGTTGAACCATCAAAGATAAAAAGCCAGGCAATAAATTCCGCGAGCGAAGTTGCAATAATGATATTGAGAATAGACGATGTTATCGCAGGATCAAAGGGCAAAAAAAGCGATACACACCTCAATATGAACGATTACTAATTCATCTCTTTAATCTTCTTGCAGCTATTACAATTGTTGCTATCAGAACGAGTGCAATAAGTATTGTTCCAATTATTAATACAACAACATATCCTTGAGAGGACTGCGTTTGAGGTAATACCTCTCCAGTTGATGATTCAGAGGGAGCGTTATTATTTATCTGCTGCTGGGGATATTGGGGGCCGTATACATCTGTATAAGTGTATGGGCTTGCTGAATAGGAAATCGGAGTCTCAGGAGAGAGAGAAGAACTCTGGAGAGTAATAGTTAGTGTCTGAGTTGAATTCATATTTCCAAAGTTGTCCATTGCTGTAGCATTAAGATAATAAACCCCTGGTTGAAGATTAATGAAATTGAAAGCAAATGGAGATGAATCCTTGCTTACATTGCCTATTATGCTTGTTGAGTTATAAAGATAAATATTAAGAGTGTCCAGCCCGCTAAGAAGATCTAAGGCTGTGAGATTTGCAGAGATGGTTGTAGACGTTAAAACAGAATTTTCACTTGGAGTTGGGTTAACAAACTGAACCTGAGGAGAGGTAGTATCAATCAAAAGAGTATAATTTCCCTGCTGGCTCCAATTGGCATTTCCTGCTGCATCCATACCAAGAACATTCCAGATATAATTCCCGTCAGAAGCAAAACTTAATATCCAGGAAGTTAAGTTGGAAATTCCTGTAACTGATTTTGTATTTGAAGATACTAAGCCAGTTGAGTTCCAAATATATAAAGTAAGATTTGACAAGGCCACATTGTCTGTTGCACTAGCATTAAATGTCTGCATTGACTTATTTGAATCAAAATTATTTGATGGAGAAATCAAATTAACTACTGGAGGAATTGTATCAGATATAATCGGAGCAATGTAATCTACTGTTAGAGTGTAGCTTTGTGTTACAATGTTAACTCCGTCTGAAACATTTACTGAAACAGCGTAATTTGTGTTTGCTGTAACTGATGGTGCTGTTCCTGATATAAGCCCTGTTGAAGGATTTATTGAAAGCCATGATGGAGATTGTGAAAGCGAATAAGCAAGAGTATCTCCGTCAGCATCAGATGCAACTACCTGATATAAATATGCAGCTCCTTCATTAACCTGTGTTATTGGAGAAGAAGATATTACCGGAGGAATATTTGCTGGAGCAATGTAATCTACTGTTAGAGTGTAGCTTTGTGTTACAATGTTAACTCCGTCTGAAACATTTACTGAAACAGCGTAATTTGTGTTTGCTGTAACTGATGGTGCTGTTCCTGATATAAGCCCTGTTGAAGGATTTATTGAAAGCCATGATGGAGATTGTGAAAGCGAATAAGCAAGAGTATCTCCGTCAGCATCAGATGCAACTACCTGATATAAATATGCAGCTCCTTCATTAACCTGTGTTATTGGAGAAGAAGATATTACCGGTATTGAATCTGGAACGGGGTTTACAATAAGACTTAGTGTGTATGACTGTGTCCCATCATTATCCGTTCCCTGAATAACCACAGTGTAAGCTCCGACATTTTTATAGATTGCAGGAGTTATCAAGTAAGTATTAGAAAAAGTATTCGAATTTATTGCTCTGTTATTTTCAAAAGTATAAATTAAGTGATGATTTGCATCATACAATTTTATAGTTACAGTCATTGAATTCCAGGGAATTGTCCCAAAATATGCACTAAAGTTTGCATTCTGCCCGCTGGTTATGCTCATACTTTGCTGATTATTAATCCACAATCCTCCGGTAACAATAGTTGCACTAATCGTAGCGATGAGAATTATTCCCAGTGTAAACGCATAGGCAAATTTCAGAAAATTCATTTTTCACTCTTTCTTTTACCAAGATAGAATATTAAGTTAGCTCCTCCGACAAATTCATCCGAACCGTTTAACAGATCAGTTAAACCCTCTCCGTATACCCTCCTGTATCCAACATAAGGATTAATTCCAAATGGGCCTACCCTAAGGTTCATACCTACATTTCCTCCTAATACCCACTGCTCTTGCAAATAAGAAGATGTTATTGGGCCGTTGCCCTGATTAATATATACTGGATTGCTTGGATCTGTAACGTCCGCAATTGCGGCTGTATCTTTTCTTGTATACATCTTTGCCCCAAATGATGGCCCAACAGACAGAGAAAGGCTTTTTGTAATTGGGATATATCCAGTAACAGCGCCTGTAATAGAGGTAATATTAGTATAATCCTCACTGGCTATATAAGAAATATTTCCACCTAGACTCTTGTTTATATTAATAATATTCTCATCTGGAATTCTATCTAAAGTTAAAGTTAGTGCTAGATTATTCCATTTTCCCCCTATTGTTGCTCCATATTGAAAAGGAATTCCTGTCTCTGCCCCAAAAATCAGTGCGGGGCCATCTTCAGTCGTTAATCGTGGAGATTTTCCGTGATCCTTTGGAATTTTTGGCAGGGGTAGAGGTTGTTTTGCCTCATCATAAATTATTTTTTTTGGCGCTACAATACTTTCAATGTCCGGCTTTGGCTCTAGTGAGGGAAAATATACAAGCATTGGAGCATCAAAATTCTTGCCTCGTTCGCCAATCCCGTAAGTAACATTTTGCTCAAGGCCTTTCATCTCTTTGGGAGTGATTATTCCATCCTTTACTGCATCATCAAGATTTTTCAAAGATTGGGCATATCCCGGATCTCTTTTTTCATTTCCTACTTGCGTTAAAAGAGATTCGCACTCTCTTATCTCACGCTGTCTTGCATCATCAGTATAATGTTTTTTCACTTCAGGACTATTTCCTTCCAAGAAGTTTATTTTACCCTTGATTAAAACCACAGGATCCATAGCATAAAAGCTAGCATCCTTTCCATCACCCAAAAGAGATCTTAGTGAATATTCTCTATCTTTAGAAAAAGGAAGTTTTTCAGGCGTAGCAAAAACTCCGTCATTTGTTCTATATATTGGAGCGGGTAAGGGAACAGCAGAACTTTGTCCGTGCAATGATCCTCCAACTATTAAACCTAAGGAGGCTATAATTCCTTTAGCGCGAGATGGCTTCTTCATGTTCCTTTCATCATTGAATTATTTATAAAGATTTGTATAATGTTATTATTACATAATTACATCAATTTACAACATTAAAATGTAAGAATTTTGGAGGATTATCACTAAATTCCAACTATCTCCCAAGCCCCATTGATGCTTGGCAAGTTTTTTCATATAAATCTCTGAGAATGTTGGCTGGATCGGTTATCTTTTTTATCTTGTAGTAATTCTTTTTGTTCCAAATTTTCCAGAATTCCTTCTCAAAATAATAGTTATTCGATATAAGCGTCTTTATTCCCTTTATTTTCATTAATTCTTGCTCCATCATTCTATAGTAATTCTTGTCTTTATTTTTTTTCATGTCATAAATTGCAATATCCAGAACTAGTCCATCATCTTTCTTGCTGACAAATTCAGGAGATAACCATTCATAATTATGCTGGGGCTTGTAGGGAACACACCATAATGGGAAAAAATCAATTTGCTTTACATACCAATCCATAAATTCTTCCATCTTTGAAAATGGAATAAACAAATCAACGATAATCGGAATTTTGTCCGGAGGAATCAGCCAGTGAAATTCATTGGCCAGTTTCAGTATCGAATTAGAACCGCTAAATTTACCAAATAGTAGTCTTCCAATGAATGTCTTTCGAGTTGGAGTTGCGTGCCCTTTATCATATCTAAAAAGATAATTTTTTGTCTTAAGATAATCTTCCCTTCTTTTCATAATACTTTGTGAATAATATACTCTTGTCCAATCATAACTATGAGAATACGGAGCTTTATCAACAAAATTTCCTATGCTTAACATCATCTCTTCAGTGCCATTGATGAATCCATCCATAAAATCAATGTCTTTATTCTTAAAATGCTTCCAAATTGCAGATTTGTAATCTTTCAAACTGCCATACTTTTCGTGTGTTACCTTAACAAAGGGCTTTGCCTGAACAAGCTTGAATTTGAGCCTCGAAATTATCCCCAGAGTTCCAAATGTTCCTTGCATCATCTGGAATAATAAATTATTATCTTTTGGGGAGCAAATTATTACATCCCCCTTTGCAGTTATTACTTCATATTCCAAGCAACTATCATGAAATCCTCCATATTTATAAGACATAGACTCAATTGAACATCCTGCAACCGCCCCGCCAATTGTTATCGTTTTATGTTCCGGCACAGTTAGCGGAACGAGGTTATATTTCAGTGTTGCCTTGACCAAATCCACAAACATGACCCCTGGCTCTGCAATACAAGTTTTTTCGTCAGGATCTATGCTTATTATCTCGTCCAAATCTCCAATGTATATCTTGTTATCCGAATAAAATTTATCCTGAGGCTTCGGAACCTGATGCGGAACACTCTTTTTCTTCAATGAAATTGGCTCTTTGCTCTTGTAAGATTTTAATTGATTAGAAATCTTTTCAACTTTCTCCTCATGACTAATCACCATAACAAATCCCCTTTTTTATTCATTTTATTAATTTATTATTTAATCATTTAAAATCTTTTTCTTTTATCAAATGTAGGGATTATATCCCACAAACCAAAATTTTAAAAGTGCTCAAATTCTTAAAATTTCACAGATTAAGGTCTTATAGTCTATCGGTAGAACACCTCGTTTACACCGAGGAAGGGGAGGTCCGACTCCTCCTAGGACCATTTTGTCTTTGGCAATTAATGATAAATTAAGCGCGGGTAGTTAATCGGTAGAATATCTCGTTGCCAACGAGGTGAGCCGGGTCCGACTCCCGGTCCGCGCACCTAATCTTCTTGGCATT
Organism: uncultured Nanoarchaeota archaeon; assembly: GCA_963743615.1. Lineage (GTDB taxonomy): Archaea > Nanobdellota > Nanobdellia > Pacearchaeales > GW2011-AR1 > JAKLIN01. Next base: position 155,863 of record CAVUQF010000002.1, on the reverse strand, counting down.
TTTGTAGGGTAGTATATACCAGTTGCTTAAAAATAAAATTAAGCTTAAAGAAATATGAAAATAGATCCCTACAAACGCAAAGAAACATTCTATAGATGGAAGGAAAAAACTTGAATTAAAAGGCTTTATCAAAAAAGAAAAGGCTAGTATGAAACCTAAGGGATGGAAAAGAATTTGGAAAATTACTAGTAATGGCAGTAATCAAGTTAAAACAAAGAAATTTGTATATGGATTAAATGTTGAAACGATGGGAATGATAATTAAGAGAGTTCAATCTGAAGAAGATCATAAAAATAATTTATCTGAAATAAGATCTTGGATGGAAAAGTTTAACATATCTAGAAAAAAAGGGCACCCAGAAATGATTCCTTTCCTTGTAGAGATAGAATTTGGTTTTAGATTTGAATTTAAAAAAGAGGAACTTGAAGAATATACTAAGCTAATTAAAAATATTATTACAAGAGATAATTCTGATCTACCAATTCGCTCTATGTTTGTTCATTACAAAAATGATCAAGAATTGCAGAGTCGGTTAGAACGACTTGATGCAACTTTCGGAAATGATTGGATAACAGATGGAATTATAAACATAAGTATATACTACAAATAATACATCTTAGAAGAATGCCAAAATGGTAATCAGCTCGGTCCGCGCACTTAAAAACATTTAAAAGTATTATCTTGATAATTTAGATATGCCCGAAGAAAGCAGCAAAGATATTCCTGAGATGAATCTTAACAATAACTACTCATCTTCCAATAAGACTAATCTACCCAGTCCTACAGAGACACAGAAGAATATCGATAAAACAAAAAAAGAACTGAATAAACTTAAGTTGTTTATAACAAAGAAATATCCATTTGTAAAAGCAATTGGAGTTCTTCCATCGCAAGCTCTTAAGATAGTTATTGAAGAAGAACTTGGTGAAGACACTCCAAAAGATCAGTTAGAAAAATTGCTAAAAAAAATTCATTTGTGTATTATTATTCCGGATGATAAGGTTAAAGAGATAACCAAGATAAAAGAAGAAGTTGTAAAAGAGATTGAAAAGGAAAAACAAGATATCTGGGTTTATGTAAAAACAAATGGAGATGTTTGGGAATATGGAATGGATAGCAAGTTTGAGATTCTCAGCGCAATTGCCATGTCTTTCCCCCTCTATGACAAAGGATTCTTGAAATCATTAAGAGTAGCTGAAGTTCATAAAACGCTTGTTCTTCAAAAGTTTGAGAGATACGTTGTCAGCTATGTAATTGCTGGAAGCATTGTAAGGGGTGAAGCTTCAAAGACTTCAGATGTTGATGTCTTCATAATTATCAATGATACGGATGTAAAAAGAATGCCAAGATTGGAATTAAAAGAAAGATTGAGAGGAATTATTTATCAGTACATCTCTGAGGCTTATGCCATTGCAGGAGTCAAAGAGAATATCCTGAATGTTCAGGTTTACCTTCTTACTGAGTTTTGGGAGAAAGTTAAAGATGCAGAACCAGTCATTTTTACTTTTATAAGAGACGGAGTTCCACTTTATGATAGAGGAACATTCATGCCTTGGAAAATTCTATTGAAGATGGGAAAGCTAAAACCTTCTCCAGAAGCAATTGATATGTTTATGTCTATGGGAGATAAGACCGTGCAGAGAGCAAAAGGGGCACTATTAGATATACTTGTTCATGAGATTTATTGGGGAGTTATAACTCCGAGTCAGGCATTGCTTATGCTTTACGGATTGCCTCCCCCAACACCAAAGCAAACGGTCAAGGAAATGAGAGAAATCTTCGTCGATAAGGAAAAAATGCTTGAAGCGAAATATGTTACAATACTGGAAAAGGTCATTGAAAAATATAAAGAGTATGAGCATGAAAAGCTCAAGGAAATAAAAGGAGCCGCTTTGGATGAGTTCATCAGCGGCACTGAAGAGTACTTAAAAAGATTGAAAGAACTAAGAGAACAGATTGAAAAAAGGGCACAGAAAAAAACTATTGAAGAAATTTATCAGCAAGTTTTTGAATTACTCAAGTCGGTAACTGGTAAGGCTTCCAATCCTGCAATAATAGAAGAATTTCAGAAGATGGTCGGGGGAGGGAAATTCAGTTCCCAACATCTTAAGATTATAAATAATATAATTGCGGCAAAAAAAGAATTTGGCAAAGAAAAATCTAGCCTTCATGCAATAGACAACATAAGGAGAGAAGCAACCACTTTAATTAACAGTCTTATTGAATTTTCTCAGAGAAAGGATTTGGCCGAACTCGACAAGAGAAGAATGACAATTAAATACCGAGAAAAAGACAAGGATAAAACTGCTGAAGTATTGGTTTATGACAAAGAATTATTTTTGTTTGAGGAAGGAAAAATAAAGAAAATTACTGACAAGATATCAGAATCAAATATGGAAGAGGTTTCTAAGGCTGCGGAACAGCAGAAATACAAGAAAGCTGCGAATATTTCTTCGGAAGCTTTTGCCTTACTAAAGAAAGAATTAGGCGATTTTGAAATCTTGTTCTAAAATGAAATATCTTTTTATTCTCGGAAGAAATATAGAACTATCTATTGCGGAAGTAAAGGCTTTTTTCAGGAAAAATAATCTTGACTTTAAGCAGATTGGACTTTTCGATAATGGGCTATTAGTAGAAACAAATAAAAAATTTGAAAGAGGAACAGTTGAAAAATTTGGAGGAGTTATTTCAATAGGAGAGGTTCTTGCCTCAGGGACTGGAAAAAATATTTTTGATGAGCTAGAAAAGAAAATAATTTATTATTCGGAAGATAACAAATTAAATTATGTTCTATATAATTTCAATGGAAAAGACTTCAGCGATGTTCTATTTTATTTGAAGCAAAAATTAAAAAAAGAGGGATTAAAAGCTACTGAAAAGAAACTGACAGGAAATATAAAATTACAGGATGGAGAGTTTGTTCCCAACGTTTCATCAAAAAATATTGATGAGCAATATTTTATTTTTGAAGATAATTTTGGAAGAATAATTGAAAAAATTGATTACGAACAAATTGAAGAAAGAGACATGAAAAAACCGATAAGAAGGAATGAGCTTTCTATATCTCCTAGACTTGCAAAGATTTTAATAAATTTATCAGAAGTAAAAGATGAAGAAGTTATCCTTGATCCTTTTTGTGGGATTGGAGTGATACTAGAGGAGGCTTTGCTCCAAAAAATAAAGGCCGTTGGAATTGATAAAGATAAAAAAGCTGTTGAAGATGCAAGAAAAAATCTTGGATGGTTTGGCTTTGAAAGAGATCAATACAAGATATTAAATGAAGATTCTTCTGTTGCAAGAATTTCTAAGGTTAATGGGGTTGCTACAGAGCCAGAACTTGGAAAATTGCAGAAAAACAATCCTTCGAAAGAAGAAGCAAACAAAATAAAAAATAATTTCGAGGAACTTATAATAAAAACGCTGAAAAATCTTAAGAGTTATGTAAACGGAAAGATAGTATTTACTGCCCCCCTTATCTTCACAGGAAGAGGCCAGATCTCTTGTGATTTCAAAAAAATCAGTTCCGCTACAAAATTGAAAATTGTAGAGGGCCCGATAAATGAGTTCAGGAAAGATTCAATTATTGGAAGAAGTATTATTGTTTTAGAAAGATAAGTTTTTATAATAAGAATTTTTTATAATTGCGCAATGGAAATGAAAAGAGGTTTAGTTTATGGATAATAATCCGGCTTTGAGTCCTCAAGTTAATCCTGTTAGTCCAGCCGTCAAGGTGGGCATTCCGGCGCTTGTGAAGATTCTTTCCATATTATATTATATTGGTTCAGTTATTTCTGTTTTTGCAGGTTTAGCTTTGATTCTTGGAGGGGGGCTTATCAGTTCAATGTTTAGCTCCATTCCTTTGCTAAGCACTCTGGGTTCTGGCTTGTTTGTTGTTGCAGGCATTATAATCATCGCCTTTGGTTTACTTTACTTTTTCATAGGAAGGGGTTTGTGGAAAGGACAGAAATGGTCAAGAGTCATTGTGATAATCTTTGAATGTATTGCTGTTTTGGGATCAATTTTCTCGATTACAACAAGTGTTATCTGGGGGACTATTTTAGCTGTTATAAACGGGCTAATTGGAGGATATCTATTATTCAGCAAGAACGTAAAGCAGGCGTTCTCCTAACCTTAGAAAGGCAATCTTTTTAAACTGATTTTATAATATCTCTATATCTAAATGTTTTAGTAAATTATCAATAAAAATGACAAAAGGTCTCGTTGTACAGTTTAGAAGAGGTAATCATACCGTCCATAAAAGACATTTTTTAATAGAAGTTGAAGGAATTCACACAAGGAAAGACGCTGAAAAGTTTGTCGGAAAAGAAGTTGAGTGGAAATCTCCAGCCGGGAAGGTAATTATGGGAAAGGTTTCTTCAGCTCACGGAAACAAAGGAGTAATAAGGGCTATATTCGAAAAAGGTCTGCCGGGACAGGCAGTCACAACAGGGGTTGAAATAAAGTAAAATGGGATTAAGAAAAGCATCTGCATATTCAAGAAAGACAGTTGTTCCTTTCACAAGAAAGAGTAAGAAGAAAAAGTACTCATATGTAAAGGTAGTTCCTCCTTCAAAAATTGTTAAATTTACCATGGGAGATTGGAAGGCTTTCAGGGACGGGAAATTCCCTTATCAGCTAACAGTTGTCTCAGCAGAAAGTGTGCAGATAAGGCATAATGCTCTTGAAGCCTGCAGGCAGTATATAAACAAGGAGCTTGATAAGCTGTTGCTTGGAAAATATCTATTCAAAATACTCCCTTACCCACATCACATACAAAGGGAAAATAAAATGCTTACTGGAGCTGGAGCAGATAGAATGCAAACAGGAATGGCACTATCTTTTGGAAAATCTGTGGGGAGATCAGCTATTTTAAAACCAGGTAGCAGAATATTCTTCTTTGCAGTCCAAAATGACAATGGAATTAGGATTCTAAGGACCATTCTGAAAGAAATAAAGCCAAAAATGCCTGGAAGCATAAAAATTGTTGCGGAAATGAAGACTGAAGAGATGCCCTTGCCTAAGACAGTTTAATTCTATTTACTACAAAGTAGTAACATCCATAAAGTTTATAAATAGAGGATTTATCGGTTTATTATGGGAGACTTATCAAATAGGATAAAGGAGAAAATAAGGGAAAAGCTTGGTGTAGGCAGTGCTCAAAGTATAGAAAAAGCAAAGGAAGAATATGGTAATAATCACTGGTGGAACTCGACTGATCCGTTGGAAGTTGCAATGTACCAAGTATTTGAACCTTTGAATTTAATAGACTCCGACAATCTTGATCTTTACAAGGCAGGTATCAAAAAGCTTACGGGAGAAGATGTACCTTTTAGTGAACTAGTTTTTAGAGATAGAAATTTACAGAAGAAAGTACTGGAAGGAGTCAGAAATTTAGGAGAGTCAGAGATGGTCAAAAGATTTAATGAATATATTGAAAAGAGGGTAGGTCAATATTAACATGGCAGAAGAAAAGAAATTAACTGAAGAAGAAATTAAAGCCGGAAGGGAAAAGGATAGAAAGGCTGCTCTTAACACTACAAATCCAAAAAGTGGATTTTGGAATTATGCACTTCCAAAATTAGTAACTCCACAGGAATTTGGTAAAATTTCTGAATTAGCTGAAGTAAGATACTTGGAAACATTATCAAAGGCTCCAGATCAAGATACTTATGAAAAAATATTCTTCCCTCCATTATCTCAGGAAGGGGGGGCATTAACTTCTCCGTACATTCAAACTACTTCAGTCTCAATATTGCTGCAAGATTTTGCAAGAATAACAGCTAAAGATGCTTTGGAATATGTTGGCTCCAGCAAGCCTCTTAAAAGTAAATACGCAGGAAAATATCTCTTTGAATTGGGAGAGGAAGAAAGAAAAGGGATAATTGGAATGTGTATGAGTTATACTACCGGCAATATTGTTTCAAAGTTAGTTGGAGATTCAACTAAAAATATCACTGCAGGATTGGAAAAGGTTCTTGCAGAAGCAGAGAAAGCTGAAGAAAAAAAATAATTTTAAAGAGTTAAGCCAACTCGATATTGGATAACAGAACGAATCAATTTTATTCTTTTTCCTCTTCCGGTTTTGTTTCTAAGTTTATACTCTTATCTCCGGTTATAGTCATATCAACTAATTTTGCCATAACCCCCATAAATTCATTTGTTCTATCCTGCCACATATCGATTTCTATGCCTTTCATATCACCCAATTCCCCGTGAGAAATCTTCTTGTATAAAAATAACAGATCTCTATACCAAGTCACATATTTCATTTTTAAGGTCCCTTCATTAACAAATGTTTCTTTCAGATTTAGAGGGATATGTTCTGGTGATGGTGGAAGAATATTACGAGATATAAGTGCTGCATGAGCGGAGTCGACCATCGCCCAGTACAAACCCTCAACAGCACCAAGTTCTGCAGTCTTACTTCTTAAGAAATGCTGAGGAGCTCGCTGAAGACAACTATAAACAGCCTCAGGAGTGGATCTTATTTTCCCTCTTAACAATAAAAATTTTAGTGGTTCAAAGAATCCTCCGAAATCGATCATAGATTCTCCATATCTGATTACATTAATAACTACCGGATCCCCCCTCATCAGATCTTCCCACCACGTGCTTAACTTTACAGTATTAATATGCAAATTTTTCTTGTAAGGATTTCTCCTCAACAATTTGTCCAACTCTTCCCGATACCAAGATGTAAGTTCTTGATCCCAATCTATTGACACATCATCTAGTATGATTATTATATCAATATCGGAACCAGGTACAGTAGTCTGCTTTGCGGTTGAACCGAAGAGCACAACAGACTTTATTATTTTGTTAAATCTCTCATAAGCTTTTGTTGCAAAATCCATTGCAATCTCAGAATCCTTATTTATGTTTAGTGTAGGAAAATCTTTTGGAGCAGATGAACTTTTGGACTTTACTTTATAAGATAATTTTTCAGTCTTATTATTCCTATTTTTCTTGACGGATCTTTTAGATTTCGCTCTCTTTTTCGCCATCTTTTGTATTACTATGATAAATATAGCTTGTTTTTAAATATTTTCGAAAATATATTTTGTATTATCTCTTTTTAATCAACAAAACCAATGAAGCCAAAAATGAAACGGTTCCAATCAAGCTTAATAAAATATTTTTTCCAACAGCTGTTCCAATAACTCCTCCAGTCAGATTTAGACCTGATGCAAGAAGTAAAGAAACCCCAATCACTCCGAGTATTAAAGCTGCAACTTTTTGATATTTTGAATATTCTTCTAATCTTTTAAGACCTTCGTTATGACTTTCGTAAGCGCCTTTTCTTATGTTCTCTTTTATTTGAGAATATTGAGACTTGTCAATCAAACCATTTTCTTCTAAGATTTCTGTGGCAGGGATTGCAAAGCCAAGTCTGCTTAGATACTGCATTGGTCTGGTCATCTCTTCCGGAAGTTCACTTCCTCCCTCTTTTGCAAGTTCATTTATCTTATTCCATGCACCAATTACCTGATCTAAATATCTATCTCCTTCCAATTCTCTCCTTGCACTTCCTCTACCAAATAACCCTCTGGTTGCTTTTTCCTCCAAACCATTTCTTAAAATGCGCTCCTTTCCAGAATCATCAAGAGCTTTCCCACTTGCAATGTAATTTGCAAGACCTTTTGTAATATACTCTCCAATTCTCTCTTTAGGAACTTCGTTTTTTTGAGCAAATGTATAGAGCTCATCAAACATCTTACTTAAATTGTCAGAATTAATGTGGCTTAATATGTAATAACCTGAATTGACAAATCGAGGGTGAAGCCTTATAACCTCTCCAACTCCTAAATTTATTGCAGAGGTAATTATTTCCTGTTTAGGATCTGAGTGTTTTTTAGTTTTCTTAGCCATATTTAATTTAACCTTTTCACTTTAATATATTTATTTATTCTAAGCTATTTCCGGACATCCTGCTTCTTCCGGTCTGCCTCTGCCCTCCAAGCTCGGATGGAAGTGATGAAAATCCAGAACCAAATGTTTCATAGTTTACCGTTGGAAGCATCGGCCCATAGCCCCCGAAATATCCTTGCACTCCTATGGACTGGTTCCAGTAAGGAGCCATTTTCATTCCATAAATAGGAGATCCGAATGCTTCTAGAGTTTCTTGAAATGGAGCGGACTTGAAATGCTGCCACCAGCCTGCTGCTTCAATAACTTTTCTTGCTTCAAATCCTTTATCACCTAATTTCTCCATTATCTGTTTTATTGGAACATTTCCCATTCCCATTGGAAGCTCAGTATGTTCAAATCCAAAGTTATCAGACAAGTGTATGTGCTTAAGTAAAGGTGCAATTTTTTCAGATTCTTTGACAATATCTTGCTCATTATAACCATATTTTCTCAGCATATTTATATGCCCTACATCCCAAGTTACTCCAATTAATTTATTCGCCTGATCTGTTGCCTCTCTCTCGTTTATCCCAGAATTTTTTGCATTCTCAACAAATTTGGTTCTAGCTAAATCAACAAGTTTTCTCAAATCTTCTCCCCTTGATAAGCCCATTCCAACGGGGGGATTTTCAATACTAATTATTGGAGCCGTATCTTTGAACTTTTTATAAGAGTTTAACGCAACATTCGCAAAAGTAGTTGCTGTTTTTTCAATAGCAAAATCTTCAAGAGGTTTGTATAACTCTGGTACCTTAACTTTATTTAAATCATCCATCAAAGTATCCATTGCTCTTGATGATCCTGAAAGACCCATTCCTTCATTTTCCTTAAGAGACTTTTTAAAATTGTCAGAAACCTGAACCATCTGCGCCTTATCTCCGTACTTATATCCCCTCTCAAAGATATTATTCAGGTGCTTATGGATCTCACCCAGTTCAATACCTGCATTCTTGTACCTATGATAAACATTCTGCTTCATAGGATTCAAATTCTCAAAGTTTGTACCTGAATGCAATTCTTTCTCTATTTCCACATACAAAGGTTCTGTTTCATTTATCATTTTGTCCGCTCTCTCTTTTATTGCAACAAGATTTGATATTGAATCACCCCATTCGGTTAAATTTCTAATTCTAACTTGATCAAGTGCGCTTTTTTCTTCTCCTTTCTCAAAATCCTCCTCACTCATATCTGGATAATATCTTTTTTCCTGTCTAGCTACTGCAACCTGCCCTGTCTCCTGATTGATAACAGGTATCATAACTACCTGCTCAACTTCTTTTCCTCCAATCTTTGTTTTTCTATACTCCGGACTCTGCCATCCCTGCGAAGAATGGAAAGTTATAGGAATATTTCCTTTTGGATTCAGTTCATGACCCCTCATAACATTTGAGAGCATTTGCCTTTCAGCCTCTTCCCTTGCATATTCACTATATCCTCCTTGAGTTGAGAATCCGGAGGGCTCAACTAAAATTCCATGAAGAGAAACATCAACCCCTGTAAGTTTGCTTAACCTTTCAACTTCCTTTAATTGCTGATTGGGAATTGATTCAAAAACTTCCGGCTGAATCTGGGTAACCTCGATTTGCCTTGCTCCTGATTGCAATTTTGAGGAAACTTCCTGAAGAATATTTGCCGTCCTAAAATCTGTAGTCAGACCAAATTTTCCAGCATAAGATCTTTCGCCCTTGTAATACATTCCAGAATTGGGATTTAAAGAAGAATACCCCCCCTGATAAATGTCTTCTATATGATAATCACCCATTTTTACCTCTGTCTGATGAACAAATTTTAATTTATTAATCTATTTATTTTTACTGCTTGAATTTTCATCGGAACTCTTTTTATCTCCATAAACTCCGGGGGTCTGCTTAGCATAATTTTTCTCAGCATATTTAGGATCGTAGTTACCAAAATAAACTTTCCCTTCGGATTCAGTTGTAGTTTTAAATCTTGGTGCAAAGATGATTCCTCCTTCAAGGGAATCTCCAAATTGAATATTTTCCAGCCCGGGAGACGTTCTTGTACTCTTATCCAACAAACTGGAGAAGTCTGTTCCAAATTCTATTTCGTCATCCTCAAACTCATCATCAATAAATTCAGGGAGAGCATCCTTTTTATTCGGTTTTATCTCAGTGATGTTTCTTTTGACCTCTTTAAGCTCATTCTCCAAATTCAATTTCTTTTTGATAATCTCTACTTTTTTCTTTTTCTTCACTTTACTCATGTTAAGGATAACTTGCCATTCCATGCGCCTTCTTGTAAATATCAAACAGATCATAGGCGGTTTTTTTGGCGTTTTCGTCAGCCAATGGTCTAAGCAAACTTTTCTCAATATAATCTTCAGGTTTTGCAACTTTCAACTCTTCCTTCTTTGATTTTGATCCTGAACTAGGATTTGTAGCAGACTTATTATAAAATCCAAGTAAAGCTAAAAAGGGATTGGACATATCTTTCTTCTCTTCCTGCTTTTTCTCGGCTTTGTCTTCTTCCTTAAGAAATTCATCAATATCTTTCTGCAATTCTTCAATACTACCTGTTGTCGCATCCTCTATCAGTTTCATCGCATCCCCAACATCTGACTTTGTTAATTCCTCATTAACTAACTTCAGTTCATCACTATTCAAAGTGTAAGATGAAAAGGTTACCTCTGTTCTACCTCCAAAGACATAATGAGACTGGTAAGGAGAAGTTTTCTGAGGTATCCCTCTAAAATTAAATTCAACAATGATACAACTAATGTATTGCCTTTTCAATTGTTTTTTTTGATCCATCACAAGGACCTCTTTCGCAAGTTTTCCTTCTTCAACTGCTCCCTTAATATCCAATTTCGATTTTCCAAGAAGAGTTAATTCAAGAAGGATTGTGTTGAAAGCTTTGACAAGAGCCGCAGATCTTGAATTATCTTTCATTTCCAACTGCTGCGCTGATTTTAGATATGGCTTTGCCCAACGAGAATAAAGTTGCACACTACTAACCTGACTCTTAAGATATTTCCTTTCAATTTCATATCTTTTTCTTAGCTCTTTTTCAGATTCAGAAAGCCAGATATTAAATTCGTTAATTCTTTGTTTTACTATCCTCTTTACTCTATCGTTCAGGTCAACTTTATCGGCCTGTTTCTCATCTTGTACAAATAAAAATGCATCAACTAATGTCTGATACCCCATTTGTCCTCCGAAAGCCATTGCTTTCATACTTGAATTTCCCTTAAGGATATCCACTTTATCCATCCATATCTGCTTCAATGAAAGCAATGCACCTTCTTTTGTGTCTTTATTTTGTGATTTTAAATTGTCATAGCTTTCTATTCTAATCTTGAATTCTTTTAAATCATAAACTAAATTTAGTATACTTCTCATAACATTATTTATATCCCCCAACATTTTTGTTGCCTGCTGCTGCATTGCCGTTGCCCTTTGCCCAAGTTCTGCAAAATGCCCACTTCCGGGAGAAGATGTAAAATTATCAAATATCTTTTCTGGTGCCAGCCTCATATCATTCATCAAATCAAGAAGGAAGAAATAAATTGGTTCTAAAGTTTCTGAAGATGAATCATAGACTAATTGGTGCTGGGTAAGAGGCTTGGGTTCTACCTCATCTGCGGGAATTTTGTCTGGAGTAACATATTTTTTGAGAAGAGCATCTCTGTTTTTGGCATATAGGTAGGGATTAACTTTTCCGATAACCTGATGAAGCGTGGCCATCAACAAAATAATACTTATGTGTTTAAAAAATATTCTCTCTCAATAATTTTAAAAATAGCATATACCTTCTGAAGTAATGGGTTTGTTTGACAAAAACAAGAAGAAGACAGTTGATTTCAGTGGAAGGTATGACCGGCAAAAGGAGAAGATGGAAAATATTCAGGGGTTGGTAAACAAAGTTCAGGGGAAGACAGCTACTCCCATTTCTAAAGAAATAATTCCTAGAACTTCTTCAACTCAGAATAGTTTTGGATTTCTCGGTCAGATGGCTGCAGCATCAATGAGTTCTGAATCACAGATGCCTTCTTATTCTGAAAGCGAAGAGAATTCAGATGAAAAAAGAAAAAAATTGGCAACAAGATTAATGGACATTACGGAAAAGCTGGAAGAGATCTCAACGCAAATTTATCATCTCCAGCAGAGGGTTGAAGTTCTGGAGAGAAAAACAAGAAGCGGCGGCTTTGAATAAATTTATTAATTCTTCCTGGTTTAGGTATTTATGAAGCCAACAACTAAATTTACACTTGATACTCTTAAGAATTACAAAAAAGAAATAACACTAATTACAATAATATCCGTTATCGGATCATTGATGGTTACAGTTACTCCTTATCTGTATGGACGTCTTTTTGGTTTGGCTATCGTACCCAAAACCCCGGTAACTCTTTTGCTAACTCTAATCCTTCTTTGGCTTACCCTAAACGTTCTCTCAACTTTTATACAGAATAGAGCTTCATTTAGAGGATCAATTTTGAGCATAAAAGTGTCTCTTGCCGTTGAAGCTGATGCCTACGCCCATTTTTTGACTTTGCCCGTTCCCTTCCACAAGAAAGAGAGAAAAGGCCAGATATTAAACAAAATTTCAAGAGGAGCTTGGAATATACAACATGCCATTGACTTTTTCTCAGGGGTTCTACCTCAATTTTTGGTACTTTTATTTTCTGTCATTGTAATGTTTGTCCTGGAATGGCAGCTCGCATTAATAGTCCTCTTTTCGTTTGCAATATATTCTCTTGTTACAATAAGAATGACAAAAAACCTCATAAAAATTCAGGATAATGAGAACAAAGAATACGAAAAGCAATATGGTAATGTCTATGACAAACTTTACAATATATTTTTAGTGAAAAATTTCTCTATGGAAAAGGCTGAGAGAGAGAAATTTACAAACTCCTTAGTTGACAAGTTAGTTCCAATAAGCGAAAAGACAAGCAGAAAAGATACAAAACTATCTACAATTCAGGGGCTCATATATAGTATTAGTTTCGTTCTTGTTCTTGGAACAGCAATTTTCTTCCTTCAGAGCGGGATCATTTCAAGTAGCGAATTTGTTATGTTTTTTGGATATACAAACCTAGCATTTTCCCCATTCACATACATCGCCAGCATATACAAAACCATCAAAAAATCTTCCACTGCTGTAAAGAGACTTGTAAAATTGAACAAGGTAGCTCCTGAAGAAATGAAGCATGGTAACCAAACAATTGATAACGTTAAGGGGGAAATAACTTTCAAGGATGTGACTTTTGAATATGCCCATGAAAAAGAAGTTCTAAAAGATATTAACTTAAAGATTAAACCCGGAGAGACCATTGCTCTTGTTGGAAGAAGCGGTGTCGGGAAAACAACATTTTCCGAGTTGGTTATGGGATATTATCAACCCAAGAAGGGAAAAATAATGCTCGATGGTGTCGATATTTCAAAATTGAAGTTAAGTTGGCTCAGGGATCAGATCGCAATCGTTCCACAAAGTTTGGAATTATTCAATGAGAGCCTTCTAGATAATCTAAGATATGCAAAACCAGATTCAACACCTGATGAAGTAATTGAAGCATCAAAGGCTGCTTTGGCACATGAATTCATAATGAAATTCCCTAAAGGCTACAAATCTGTTATTGGAGACAAAGGACTGAAACTCTCAATGGGACAAAGGCAGAGAATTGCAATTGCAATGGCCTTTCTCAAGAATCCAAAGATCTTGATACTTGATGAACCCACTTCTGCACTTGATGCAGAGTCAGAAGAAAAAGTTCAAGAAGGAATTAACGAGTTAATAAGGGGAAGAACGACCATAATAATAGCACACAGATTTTCTACAGTAAGAAAAGCAGACAGAATAGTAGTGTTATCTGAAGGAAAAATTGCTGAGATAGGAACGCATGATGAATTAATAAAAAAGAGAGGAATTTATCAGAAATTATATTCATTGCAGACTGGAATTGATTAAGAGAACAAATATTTATTAATCTTCGGTCACCTTCTTTTACTATGAAAGACTTTGAGGAAGTAGCAAAGGCCTATGCATTAAAAAATGCCTTGTCCTATGGGGGAAGGGCGCAAACAGGGAGTGTAATCTCCTCTCTATTTCATGAGGGATTGAAAAAAGAAGACATAAAGAAACATGCAAAAGAAATCTCCAAAATAGTTGATAAAATTAATTCGTTATCTTTAGAAGAACAAAAAAAGGAATTTGAAAAATTAAAAGATTTTACAAGTGAAAGACCTTCAAGAGAGGGGCTTCAGGAACTTCCGGACGTTCCAAAAACAGGGATTATAACAAGATTCAGACCCTCACCATCTGGACCTCTCCATGTAGGGCATCTAATTTCGACACTGATTTCCTCGTTATATGTCAAAGAATATGGGGGGAAGTTCTATATTATAATTGATGATACAAATCCCGAGACAATAGTTCCAGAGTCGTACAAAAGAATAAAGGAAGATTGCGATTGGGTCTTCGGAAATGTCTATCAGTATCTTAACGCATCAGACAGAATGGAGTTGTATTATAAATATGCGGAAGACTTAATCAAAAAAGATGCAGCTTATATTTGCACTTGTAGTTCTAATACCTTCAAAAAATACATTGAGGAAGAAAAAGAGTGTCCTTGCAGAAAATTGAATATCCGGGACAATTTAGAAAGGTGGGGGAAAATGCTAGATAAAAATGGATTTGATGAGGGCGAAGCTGTTTTAAGATTCAAGTCCGATATGAAACACAAAAATCCTGCAATGAGAGATTTTCCATTGGCAAGAATTAACAAAACAAAACATCCTTTACAGAAAGACAAATACAAAGTGTGGCCTCTTATGAATCTCGCGGTAGCTACGGATGATATCGAACTTAAGATGACTCATATTATAAGAGGTAAGGATCATCGTGACAATGCTGAAAGACAGAAAATGATTTACAAAGTTTTCAATAAGAAATTTCCATGGACCTTTTTTATAGGGAGAATCAAGTTTACAGATTTAGTATTATCTAAAAGAAAGTTAACAGCTGCCATTCAGAGCGGAGAATTTTCAGGAGAGGAAGATGAAAGACTTCCAACAATTGCATCCTTGAGAAAAAGAGGATACAGCCCAGAGGCTTTTGCAAAATTCGTCGAGCAAAGAGGGCTCACAGAGGTAGACAAAGTTATCGAGAGCAAAGAATTTTTTCAGATAATTAATCAGTTTAATAAAGATTAATAGAAATATTTATAAATACAATATTTCTTTATATGACATTCAAAAGAGAACAATGGAAAAAAACAAGAGAGGTATATCCACAATAATCGCTACATTGATATTAGTTCTTCTAACTATTGTCTTAATAGGAGTTGTTTGGATTGTTGTAAATAATATAGTAACCAATTCTACTAAACAGATTTCTTCCGGCGCTCAGTGCTTAAATTCGGCTGTTCAGGTAACTTCCGCTGTTTGCAGCATGGATGGAACCGACTGTAATGTTACTGTTCAGAGAACTCTTGGAACTGACGCTATTGGTGGAGTAAGGTTAGTTTTCATAAATGCAACATCTGGTAGTAATGTCTGGGATATCAATGGAAGCGTAACAACTTTACAATCCATAACAGGATCAGATATCAATGCAGGTGTAGCAAATACTACAGAGATAGATGCAGCTGTCTACTACACAGATTCTGCAGGTAATAAGAGCCCATGCAGTGGTGCTGAGAAATACACAACAGTTCAGTTAGTTTAAGAATATACTTGTTTCCAAAGGTATCATCCATAAGAATCTTTTTATAGTATTTTTTCTATAGTTTTTCATGGTGGATGTAGTTCAGTGGCAGAACGCACGACTGTGGCTCGTGTAACGCGAGTTCGATTCTCGCTTTCCACCCTTTTTTACATAACTAAGAAATAAGATGGATAAGCCCCTTTCTAATTTCCTGCATAAGCTCAGGAATAGTTTTATCAGACTTGGGGTCTAATTGAAATCCCCATTGACTAGTAATATGACCCACTCTCCCCTCCGCAGGGGCTCGCCCTTCAACAATTTTATACACGGAGACAAATCCCCCGGCTTCCTTATCTAAACTGTAGAGCTGAGATCCCTTCAGATCTATCACATCATAAGGCCTTTCTATCATTATTAGATATCTACAGAGACCCAGAGGATCATCTAATCTTGGTGTACTTTTATCCATAAACTAATAGACTAAAGTTTATACTTAAGGATTGTTCTCTTATATAATATATAATAATCTCATTATTTCGAAAATTATTTAAGTAATAAATCTCCTTTAGATATATGGATAAGTTTGAAGATTGGGTTGAGGGTTTTGAAAGAATGCTCGAGATGGAAGAGAAGAATTTTAAGGAGCACAATATAGGGTTAAGCACTTCGGAATTGCATAAAAAACTTCTTCCACAATATATTGCTTACAGAGATGAACTAGTTAATAGAAAATTGGTCTTTGCAACCTGGAGTTTGTCTATAGCCACAATAATCTTCACTGCCATTAGCCTATTTCTAAAAATAGGGTAGTCTTTTGAAAAAGTATAAAAGCAGGAAAATATTATTTTATCAGAGAAGAAAATGACTAGTGAATTAGTAAAGGGATTTAAAGATTTTACAGGTGAAGAGGCTGAGAAGATTGCAGAAATAAAAAAAATAATTCTAAGAAACTTTGAAAGATACGGTTTCCAACCTGCAGAAACTCCTGTGATTGAACATGAAGATTTTGTAAGAGGAGAGAATGAAAAGGATGAAGCTGTTTCAGATATATTCAGGTTAAAAGATAAGGGAAAGAGAAACCTTGCACTAAGGTATGAGTTTACCTTTCAGCTTAAGAGGCTCATGAATAATAAAAAACTTCCTTACAAGAGGTATGAAGTAGGACCCGTTTTTCGTGATGAACCCGTTTCTTTGAATAGATTAAGGCAATTTACTCAATGTGATGTAGATATAGTTGGAGTTTCTGATATTCCAACTCGAGATGAAGCAGAGGTTCTCTCTCTTGCGGATGATATTTTGAGAGAGGTAAATGTAAAACCTATTGTTATTATTAACAACAGAAGGCTACTCAATGAAATACTTGATGATCTTAAGATAAAAAACAGCAGAGAAGACGTTCTTAGAGAGATCGACAAATTTGACAAAATTCCAGAAAAGGATATAAAAGCAAATCTGAAAAAGCTAAAAGCAGAGAAAGTTATTGACGCATTAAAGCGGAATGAAGATTATTTTAACAAATTTAAAGGATATAAAGAAATTATCAGCCTAATGGACTATTGCAGAATTTACGGAATGGAAGTTAAATTCTCTCCAACTTTGATAAGAGGTCTAAGTTATTACAATGGGATGGTATTTGAAATAAAAGCCTCAGGAATAAAAGAGACTATAATTGCAGGGGGAAGTTATGAATTTAATAGTGTGAAATGTACTGGAATTTCATTCGGAGTTGAGAGGCTATCTGCAGTTGCGAATCTCAAGCCCAACAGAGAAAGATATCTAATTGTTTCACTTGGGGAAGACAGAGATTCAATAAAACTTGCACAAAAATTAAGAAGGGAAAATAGAGAAGTTTCAATATTCTACGGCAAGCCGACGAAGGCATTGGAATACGCAAATTCATACAAAATAAGTAAAGTTATTTTTGTAGGAGAAAAAGAGGTCCAATCGGGCAAGTTTAAAGTCAAAGAGATGGACTCCGGAAGAGAATCGGAATTAAAATTATAAAAGGTTTATAAATTTCCAAAACTATTTTCTGCAATGAAGAGACACCATTCTGCATTGTCAATAATTATTGGGAGAAGCGTCGGATTCATTATCCTTGTGACTTTAATTCTAGTTGCGGGCATACTTGCAACGAGTGTTCAGAATTCTGTGTATTCTAATGTGATAAACTTCTTCAATGCAAATATCCCCTTATTTTTTTCACTTTTCTTCTTTGGGGTAATAAATGAAATTTTTTGGAATTTTGAATCTCCTTTCAATCTTCTAGCACCCATAACAAGCGCGATACTGAGCACAATAATCGTCTCGTTCTTGTATAAAATATGGCAGTTTATGGAAATTTATACAAATTCAGGAGTTTTAATCCATCCAGGGCTAATTTCTGCCGTCGTTTTCATAATTGTACTTATCGCGGGATATGCAAAATTGGCAAAAGAAGGATTTGAATTAAAAAAACTTGGAGATATTAAATGGGAAAAAGAAAAGGAGAAAATAAGAGAAAAGTTGAATAAAGCAAATAGAGGAAAAGATATTGGATGGGATGATGTTGAAAATCAGTTTAGGATTTTATTCTACAATATTGGAGATTCTTTGAATAAATCTTTTGAAAGGCATAAGAAAAGGCATGAAAAAAGAAGAAAATGAAGCTGAGAGTTCCTTTCTATAAACAAATAGCATCATCAGATTGCTGACCAGCTGCTCTAAAGATGGTCCTTGCCTATTTTAAAGAGAATAGGACTCTTAAAGAACTAGGGAGATTGATGGGTAAAAAGGAAGGAAAGGGGGTCGCAACTATCCAAATTGCAGAAGCGGCATCAAAATTGGGGTATAAAACACAATTCTATTCAAAACATGTCTTATTTAATGAAGAAAATCTAAAAATGGATTTTTACAAACAATATTTGGATATGAACTTGATTAAGTATATGAAGCAACTGATTGAAGATGCCAAAAAGGCGGGGGTGATAATAACCGAAAGGGAACTTTCCCTAAAAGAAATATTGAAATTTGTCAGAAAAGATTGTATTCCAATTATCCTTCTGGATTGGAATGTTATCAAAAAAAAGAAAGGATATCAGGGTCATTTCGTTCCTGTCGTAGGGTATGATACAAATACTATTTACGTTCATAACTCTGGAGAAAAACCAAATAAATTCATATCTATCTCAAAAAGAATTTTTGACAAATCAAGGAAATCACCGGGAACTGATGAAGATCTAGTTGTAATATACAGGAAAGAAAAGAGATAAATAGCCAGAATTAATTCTGTAAAAATGTTCAAAAATATAGTTCTACTACATAAAGAAGATCTTGAAGAAGAGTTATTTAACAAAATAGAAGAAATAAAAAAGAATTTTCCGGAAGCTAATTTTTCCGTAATTGATTATACTTCAATGAATAGAGATATCCTTGAAGATAAAGATCTTGTAATAACTTTAGGAGGAGATGGCACATTTACAAGGGCGGCTCATATTGTCCATAGTTCTTTGATCCTGGGAATAAATTCAAATCCCAAAAAAAGCGAGGGGGCTTTGACATCAATAACAATTGGGGAAATTGGAAAGCTAAAGGAGCTAGCTAGAGGGAATTTCAAGATAATAATCAGGGAAAGGGCAGATGTAATTATAAATGGAAGACTTTTGGATGAAAAAGCCCTAAATGAAGTTTATATTGGGGCATTTTCACAATTTCATAGTTCAAGGTATAAAATAAATTTCAAAGGTAAAAAAGAAGAACAAAGGAGCTCTGGGGTAATTGTCTCAACGGGAACAGGATCTGAAGCTTGGTTTTTGTCTGCAGGAGGAAAACCATTTCACTATTCAGATAAAAAGCTGAAATTTATTGTTAGAGAACCTTATTTCGGAAAAAGAGTCTTCAAACCCACTCTTCTTAATGGAGATATAAATGAGGAAGAAAAATTGATAATTGAGTCAACAAGGGATCATGGAGGGATAATAGCAATAAACGATTCTATATTTGAGTTCAATAGGGGAGATACTGTTGAAATAAAGGCTTCAGACAGCCCTCTGAGAGTTATATCTTTCTAGCAAAGTTTTCTATAATACTCTTGTTTCTTACTTCAGGGTGAAATAAAGTTGCATATATATTTCCTTTGTGAAAAACTTCAGGAAGTGCTGAAAATTGATGTAAATGATAGACTTCCAGTTTACCTCTAATTCCCAAGAACTCTTCCTTGATCTCCAGCTCTTTAAACCCTATTTCTCTATTACTTTTTAATTTATATCCTAACATTAATCCAATAACATGAGCTCCACCACAAATACCTAAGATAGGTTTGCTGAACGTTTTTACCCAACTAAATTTGTCAATATGCATAATAAAATCATTGTCTTTAAGGGAAGTACCACAAATTATGATCTTATCAGCTTTTATTATATCTGAATCCTTAACTTCAAGATAAAATTTTGTAAAAAAAGATATTTTGCTGTTTGTTAAAATATCTTCAACAGGCTTTACAAACTCAAAATAATGAAGTTCTTCTTTGCAAATACTAACTATCAAAATCATCAAAAAATAAAGAAAAAAGGAAGTTAAAAATCTAACTTCCTAAACAATCTTATATACTGCTGTAACACTTGCACTTACATCCTGTGTTGTGGGGGAAATATTCATTATAGCAGTTTTTGCGGATGTAGCTCCAACCATTGGTCCCGCTAATGCTCCTCCAGATGCTACCCCATTGTATACAACAAAAGGAGCATATTCAAAGTTATCCACGCTCACAGATACCAAATTTCCCACAGATTTTCCAAGACCAGAGGCAACGGCGTCTGCTTTTACTTTTGCATCCTGCGAAGCTAAAGTAAGAGCTTGCGACTTGTACTGATTCTGTAATGCTTGACTTAATTCAAAGTCTATTGAGGATACTCCCGCACCGGCATTTGCACCAGCATCAATAACTGAGGCAAGTTTATTTGTATCATTTGCAGAAAATTCAAGCTTTACAGTCTGACTTGCTATATACCCTTCGTTCGTTGCATTACCAAGGCTATCATAAACAACATTAGGATAAATTGTAAAACTGTCTGTCCCAATTTGGCTATTATTAAATCCCATTGAGAGCAAAGCAGAGGTTAAATTACCGTAAATAACGGCGTCTGCATCATTTGCCTCTGAACTAGTAGTCCCATTTGTTTGTATGTTAAAATACACTGCAACCAAGTCGGGAGTAGCTTGTATCGTGGAAGTTCCCTGAACACTTATTGTGTTCCCTGTTGTCGAGAGCATAGGAACAAAAACAAACATTGCCAGCAATCCCAAAATTATTATTGTACCTGCAATTATTGAAGTTACAATAATGGCGTTATTTTCTTTTTTCATTTTAAACCTCCTTACAATTTTCTCCAATTTATAACCGAAAAGATAAATATGGCAATTAATCCCCCAAGTAAGAACCATTCCCATAGAGGATATGACGCTATGACCGTAGTTCCAGAAGTTGCCTGAGAGACTATCTGAGTTGCAACAGGAGCAGCTATACTTGCTGAGTTATATGCACAGGCCGCTGTACCTCTCCCAAGGATACTAGAACTACATGAAGATAATGAAGCGGATATTTTCTCATAAGCCCATATGGCAAATGCCCCCACAGAGGTAAGTATAACTGTTGGAACAATTGATTTTATCTTTTCTTTTGTTGGTTTTTTATGTGAGATTATAATTGATTTGTTTGAAAGCTCATACATTGCAATTTTTTTTCCTTTTTTACTCCAAAAGAAATTCTTTCTTTTTTGTACAAATCCAGACTCAATAAGTTTTTTGAGATTGTATTCAATCGTATTAAGGGGTATGTTCAGTTTGTCAGATAAATCTTTCTCACTTGCCTCCTTATTTTCTGCTAGATATCCTATGATACTCTTGCAGGTTTTTGAAGATAAAACTTCTGCTACTGCTTTTGATTTTTCATCATCCAAAGAGACCATTATAAATTTGTCTTCATCTACCATAGTTAATATACAAAAATATTATTTATAAACAATTTGAAGGGTTCAAATATAATAGAAGCGATAAAGAGTTGTAAATATATTTTTAAATATATACTTCATAGTATAAGACGATGAATAAAAAGTTGGTGCTTGCTTTTCTAATAGTTTTTTTGGTAAGTTTTGTTATCTGTACACCCTTATTTATCATAATCAGTCAGATCCCTGCCGATATAAATACAACAAATCTTTATACTAACGGGGTAAACATAAGTTACAATATCACGGATACCACTTCCGGAGCAATAAATGCTTCCAATGTGTCCTTGTATTATAAGACTAACACCTCGACAAGCAATGTGGATTATTACTCAAATGGAACTTCTTATTCTGGATTTTTCAACGAATCCGGAACAAATACGTCTACGAATTGGAGTTTTTATTTGGATGATAACGATGTGTATCCAATAGACACCAACATTAATCAAGAAATTATGGAAAACACACCCCACTCAATAGTTGGTTTGACAAATAATAATGCTGTAAAAATACAATTTCTAAATGTTTCTAACACCACAGCTTATAACTTATTTGAATTTATGGCTAATGCTACAACGGGGACATCTTCCTTGTTTGTTTTTTATTGCAATTCAACTTATTCATCTGGAACTGTTACAATAAATTCAAATTGTATACAATTTGGTTCTATTGCAGGAAACCCAACCTTCAACACTAGTGAACAAGGATTAAATAACTCTAAATATCAATTGGTTAGTTTGGCAGTTAATACCACCACAGGATTAGCAGAAAATGCAGTTTATGTTACTCCCGTGTCTTATCTTGTCTTAAGAAATGGAGGGGGGGTACTTGGGAAGTTTATAACGTTCCCGTAACTTCAAGAATAGGAGCAATGCAAACATCGGGAAATAATGGGGGGACATGGACAAATCAAACATATACCGTGGATGCACATCTTCATCAATATGATAATACAACCACATTTTATTATTATGCCTGCGCAACCAATAACACAGGGAACACCAGCTGCTCTTCTGTAAGTAGTGATTTATTACAAGAAGCAGGGCAACCTCCAAGCGTTCCTCATGTTTATATTCCGGCAAATACCAGCTATAGTGGCATTATCAATATCTCTTATATACAATCAATTTCCCCCAACGGATATAATATCTCATTCTATAATATCACCTTAAGCAACCCTGATGAATCTTATAATCAGACAATAGTCTCCAATAATTCTTTAAATCTTAACTATTCATGGAACACTATTGGAGTTACGGATGGAAATTATCTTGTAAAAGTCGTGGCAACAGACAGTTTAAACCAGACTAGTTTTGATTTTTCTGATCCATTTATCATTGATAATACTCCCCCCCTTGCAGTGGCCTTATGTAACCCTTCTATTGTTTACACTGGTGCTTCAATTAATTGCAGTTGTTCGGGAACCGATGCAACTTCAGGAGTTAGTTCTACAACTTTGTCATCTAGTCCAAGTACATTAAATTCCGGAACTTATACTTACACATGCACTGTAGTCGACAATGCAGGAAATAGTGCAACCTCAAGTGCAACCTATTCTGTCAACCCTACTCCTTCAGGGATTGGTTCTAGTCCTTCAGGAGGAAGTTCGTCAGCAACAACCCAGTCAAGCCTGCAAACGACACTAACCCCGCAAAACACCCCTGTATTAAATTTCTCTAATCCTTCCCTCGGTTTTGATCCAATGCTTAGTTTGGATGAGATGAGTATAACTACAAACGGGGAAGTGAGCACGAATGTAATCATAAATAAATATTCCTCCGCTCCTTCAGGAATACCTTCCATAAATTCAAGCCGAGTATATCAATATCTCCAAATAAGTTTTAATAATCCTCAGGTCTTAGCACTGTTACAAAATGCAAATCTAATTTTCAAAGTAAATAAGTCTTGGATTTCTGAAAATAATATTTCTCCCGCTAAGATATCAATTTACAAGTTAGATAATTTAACAAATAACCAATGGGTAGCCCTTCCTACCGCTTTAAATAAAACAGATAGCAACTTTTATTATTATCAAACAAACGTTAATTCATTTAGCTACTTTGCTATTGGAGGACAGTCAGTTATTGTACCATACGGTAACCACCAAACTAATTTGAGTAACAATACATTGCAAATTAAGGGACCATTCAATCAGAATAATCTAGTTTGGTGGCAAGTTATAATAATAGCGGGGGTAGGAATTGTTCTTTTGGTGGTAGTAATAAAAAAGTTCATTCCAACTCGGAGAATAAGTACTAAAAAAAGATTTGTGGTTAAATATAATAAAAGAAAGGTGCACTAATTCAGATATAATCCAAACTTTAGCTCTCTTCTCCAGCTATTTTTCCCTTCTTCAATGTTTTCAAAACCCTTTATTTTTAATGGTCTTTCAAATAAGGGACAATCAAGAACAAAACTCTCAAACTCTCCGCCTTCACCGGCAGGAGAGATTTTATATTTCTGATTCAAAACTTTCATTTCTTCAATAAATTTCTTATCAATTTGTCTTCCAAGATATTTCTCATCAAAAGGAAAAGCAAAAACTCCGGTGATTATAACTTTAAACTTATTTTTTATCAAATCTTCCAAAAGTTCAAATTGATTTTTCTGCCATAATGGATTAAAACATTCAATACCTAGCTCATTACAAATCTTTTGAATTCTAGAAGCTTGATAAACACTTTCTACAGCTCCCGTAACAATTCCCTCTATTTTGTACTCTTTAATCGCCTTTTTTATCGCATCTTTCAAATCTTTCAATTCCTCTTCCTTTTTTCCTCCTGTTTTCTG
The DNA here is from genome assembly GCA_963743615.1 of uncultured Nanoarchaeota archaeon. Lineage (GTDB taxonomy): Archaea > Nanobdellota > Nanobdellia > Pacearchaeales > GW2011-AR1 > JAKLIN01. Next base: position 131,513 of record CAVUQF010000002.1, on the reverse strand, counting down.
AATAATTATATGGATATTCATAGCTTTCGCCTGAACTTCTGTGGAAGATATAGATGGTGTGTGAAACATGTAGGAATCTTTGTTCAAAGAAACTATAGAAATAAGACAAGTTATTTCATAACCCTGCTTTTTTGCAAGCCATGCAGCGTAAGTAGAGTCTTTCCCTCCCGAAAATAGAACTCCTAGTTTCATATTTTTATATGTAAGAAATGATTTATATAATAAGCGCTAGGTGCATGACTCACTATCTATGTTTTTTGTAGACTGCCTTTCCCCTTAGAGTTAATACCATCTTTCCTGAAGTATCAACTTCAAGATCCTGCATAATTTCCTCAATTTCTATAAGAGATCTTAGTCCTCTTTTATCTAATGCATCTTTTACTAGATAGATTTGTGCTATCTCCTCCATCACCTCATAATCACCATTCCTAAAGATAGTACCTGATGAAACTGGAACAAAACTTGCTATTTTAGACAAGCCCTTCTCAGGATCGAAGCAATATTTTAGTATAACTTTTTCGTTATCATAATGTATTACATCATCTTCATTCATAAGCTTCTACAAAAATCAACTATATTTAAGGATTATTGCCCAAATTTTCAGATTCTATAATCTCACTTTCAAAAATATCTGGATCTTCCACATTTTCTGCAATTTTAGCTTCCTCATCCAATGCCTTCCCATACTCTTTTATCAAATCAACAAAAAAATCAGGATTTTTCTTAAAATAAAGACTTCTTGGCCAAATATAAAATTCCTCAAAATGACCTAACTGTTCGAGCCAGACCTTTCTCTGATTTTCTAGATTAAGAAGCATTGAAAATGAAATAATCCTCTCTTCCTTATCTGCTCCAGTAAGCTCCGAGAATGGAATTTTATCGGCAAAGTTCTGTTTTATGTAATCAAGCAACTTTTCATATATTTCCTTCGATTTGGTTGTTGGATTAAACCTTCTTTTTGGAAGAGATATGGATGTTTCTCTAAGCGCATTGGTATTTACTATTTCCTTCTTTATTCTCCTGTTTTCCGTGATAATAGCCTTATTTAGAGATTCTATAAGCTCTTTTAATGAAACTTTCTTGAATCTTGGCAGCGGACTTTTAGGGATCAAATCAGGAATGTCCTCAAAGTCAAGTTCATCTAGATTTATTTTTTGAATTTTCTCTTCTTTCTTTCCAAAAAGGATCTCATCAATGCTTTTAAGATACTTACTTAGCAATAATTCCGATTTTATCCTAAGAAGAAAAGCAGCTGCGAGCAAAACTTTGCTTGAAACGAAGAAGTCTTCATCCTCAAGACGTCTTAATTTCTCCAAATATTTGTTTGCTAGGACCCCAATATCAATATCCCAGGGATCTAACTGCTCTGTGTTGATCAAATCATAAATTATCTCCTGCCAACTAATTTCTCTGCTAAATAATAAGTCATGAATCTGTTCTTGTTTAGAGCTAACCTCTGGCTTTGCCTTATTTTCCTCTTGTTTTTCCATTAAGTATATAAATGAAAGTTCTATATAAATATTTGTAGTTCCTACATTTTGTCAGATGTAGTACCTATTTTTCAATGAAAAAGGTAGCGGAGATTACTACTCTATATTGACAAGTCCTTGTCATTCTTTAAGGGTAACAAAACCGAAAGGTTTATATAGCGGATAATTATAGGTTTACTATCACCTCTTTTTCCCCAGGAGAAGCTTCAAGTTGTCTTTTTGATAAACTTGAAGAATCTCCCAGGGTTTACATTCATGGAATATAAAATAACATCGGACGAGTCTAATCCGGGGCATTATACAGTATCCGCGAAAGGATTTCGTGCGGTTAGTGATGTAAATGGAGATGGTAGTGAACTATTTAGGACAATACTCTCTCTCCAGAGAGCGTATACCCAAGAAAAAGGTCTCCCTGCCGGAGCTATAGAAATATCTGGAGATCTTGAAGAAGAGACAATGTCTTATTTAATAAATCGTAAGAGAGCTCAAGACCTCCTTAGCAGATCCTTGTAAGCTTTATTTCTTCTTAAATTCAGAATAATGGCACTTGCCACAATATAATCTATCCTTTGTGTCCATAAGGAATACTCCTGGACCACATCTAGGACAGTGGGCTGCCTTTACAACCTTAGTCCCTTCTATTTTATACTTTGAATATTTTTTGCTTGTAGGCTTGTTCTTATGAGGTTTCTTACCTTTTTTTGCATCTTTCTTTCCGGCCATTTTGTTTACTTTTTACCTTTCTTCGGCTTTTTTGCCTTTTTATTTACAACATGAAATCTCTCTCTTTCTGCGGATGTGCTATAGATTTTTGCAGTTATAGTAAAATCATCTGTCCCAAATTTACCCATAACTTTTTCTATATGAACCAAATCTTCAGGAACAGAAAGTTTTTCAGCAACCATCTTTTTTGCATTTTCCATGCTAGGAGGGGACTGCAATTCTGTAACCTTAAAACTAACTTCTTTTCTGTTCAATAAAAAATTGTGCTTTTCCTTTATTTGTTCCATTATAATTTTATTGCAAAGTTTCCTTTATCTTTAATCCCAATCTTTGGGGCGATTTCTGACTTCTCTGGATCAATAACAACTATCCTCCCTTTGAAGCTATCGCTAAACTCTTTAGAGCCGCAATTTGGGCACTTATCTCCTTCATAAATCTTCTTGCAAATCTTACATGCTTTTGATTTAGACATCTTCCTTATTTCTTCTTCTCCTTTTTTCCTTTTCCTTTCTTTTCGTCAGATCCTTCTTTTGCAGCTCTCTTGGCGTCTCTGTCTTTCTTTGCATTATCTTCTTTGATCCATTCTAACTTTCCAAGTCCAGGCTGTCTCATAGTTATGCCAATTTTTGGTGCTCCACCTTTGTGACTTATTGCAACAATCCTTGCAAGGCAAAGATCCCCACTTTTCAATGCCCTTTTTGAAACCTTCCCAGTAAGACTGTCTGTCTTTGAAAAAGTGACATAATCATTCATTGTCTGACTTATATGAATCATCCCTCTCATAACACCCAAATCTATGAAAGCTCCAAAATTTGTTATTTCCGCAATTGAGCCATAAACAAGTTCCTGCAATTCTGGTTTCCATACAAGAAGTTTGAATCTTGAAGCGTAGTAAACTGCTCCATCACCCGGGATTATAATACCATCCCCTATTTCCATTACCTCAACCACTGTGATTACTTTTCCTAAATCTCTCTCGTAATAATCCTTGTAAGTTTCTTTTAACTGGTTCTCCACAGCATCCCTTGTAGATAGGCCAAACAGCTTTGGTTCAACTCTTACATGATCTTCGACTTCAGTTATATAGAACATTGAAAAAAGTTAGTGAATTTGGTTTTTAAAGCTTATTATTTCAATAAGGATAAATCATTATTAAAGAAACAAAAATTATTAGAGAAATTTTAGATAATCTCCAACTTTTTCATTCCCCTAATGATCATTTTTCTGTTTTGAATTTTTTCTTTTAGCTCCTTATCTAAAGTTGCAATGATAAGATCCTTGTTTTCATCTGCCATTTTTTCTATTCCTTTGTCAACATAGTTATATTTCAATTTCATGAGGGTAAATTTATTCCGATTAAGCAACTTTAACGCGAGATCAGCTTCCTCTCTTATATTTGCGCCTTCCCTTGACTTTGAAAGTTTTTTTATCTCATTAAATACTTGTCTTGGAATAAGGATTTCCAGACCCATTAATGGAATTTCTTCAAAGAAATCTATTTTCTGCCTCACGCAACTTATTATAAAATTAGTATCCAGCAACACCTGTTTCATTTTTTTATAAGAATAAAGAACTATAAAAATATTTGTTAAGGAATATTTATTAATCAAAAAGTTAAAGGAATAGCATGGGTGCGTAGGCTAATGGCAGACTCGGCGGCTCCAGACCGCCAGATGGGGGTTCGATTCCCTCCGTGCCCATTCTATGTAACTTAATAGTAATAACAAATAGTAGAATTTATAAAGTAGAGATACATACTAATTCTATGAAAAATAAGCCTATTGTAAAGAACAAAGAAAATACAAGCGATAACTCTCAAGATGATAATTTTATTCTAGAGCTTGTTGACTTGAATGCCGGATTGGATCTAACAAAATCAAACGATAGAGAATAAGTAAAGGATGTTCGAAAGAGGGGATAGCCTCCGAGATGTAACTCACAAGATTTTTATATTTAACAATTATGGGATTGGTATGGACAAGCAGATATATTTTGATAATGCAGCATCAACAAAAGTTGATGAAAGAGTTGTAAAAGAAATGCTTCCTTACTTTACAGAGAAGTATGGAAATGCTTCTTCAATCCACGAAAAAGGGAAGGAAGCAAAAAACGCACTTGAGGATAGCAGGCACGCAATTGCAAAGTCAATAAATGCAAATAAAGAAGAGATTTATTTTACCTCTGGAGGAACAGAATCTAATAATTTTGCGCTAAAGGGTTTATTCTTCTCAAATTTTCCTAAAAAAAATCATATTATAACCACGAAAATAGAGCATGATTGCGTCTTGAACACATGCAAATGGCTTGAAAAACAGGGCGCAAAGGTAACTTATCTTAGTGTTGATAAGGATGGTTTTGTAAATCCAAAAGATATTGAAAAAGAGATAACAGACAAAACAATTGTAGTTTCGATTATTCATGGAAACAATGAAATAGGGACCATCCAAGATTTGGAAGCGATAACAAAAATTTGCAAAGCAAAAAATGTACTATTTCATACTGACGCCTGCCAGAGCTTTACGAAAGTTCCTATCGACGTAAAAAAACAAAATCTTGATTTGGTCACCTTGAACTCTCATAAAATTCACGGGCCCAAAGGGGTTGGTGCGTTATACATAAGGAAGGGAATTGAAATAACCCCCTTGCTTCACGGAGGAGGACATGAAAGAGGATTAAGGAGTGGAACAGAAAATATTTCTGGCATTGTTGGATTTGCGAAAGCCGCAGACATTTCAAACAAAAAAGATGTTGAAAAAATGATAATACTCAGAGACAAAACGATAAATGAGCTTCTTAGAATCCCGGGAATAAAATTAAATGGCCCAAGGGAAAGAAGGTTATGCAACAACATTAACATCTCATTTGAAAATGTTGATGGAGAGGTTGTAGGAGGATATCTTGAGAATTCTGGAATACTAACCTCCGCAGGAAGCGCGTGCATGTCCCATTCAACTAGCGGGATAAGTCATGTATTGAAAGCAATAGGATTATCAGATGAAAAGGCAAGCAATTCAATAAGAGTAAGTATAAGCAGATTTACAACAGAGGAAGAAATTGATTATTTCATCGAAAAAATGAAAAAGATTCTGGGAAAATTCCAGAAGTTATAGAACAATAAACTAAAGAGGTAAAATGAAAAAGTATCACATTTATTTGTTTAGGCATGGTCAGACTTATTTTAACAAAAAAGGCATATTCACAGGATGGAAAGAATCAAAGCTTACCCCCCTTGGAATAAGACAGGCGCAAGGAATTGCACGCCAGCTTAAAGACAAAAGAATTGATATAGCATTTGATAATACCCTCTGGAGATCAAGACAAACTCTTAAAGAAGTTTTAAAATATCATCCGGAATGCAGGAAAGTAATTAGTGATAAAAGGATGATTGAAAGAAGCTATGGGGATTTAGAAGGAACTTCACACAATGAATTTGTTAAAAGAATTGGAAGACAAGAATATAACCTAATGAAAGAAGGAGATGCAATATCAGATCTTTCCATAAGGGAGAGAAAAGATGTTGAAAAGTTCCTTGGGGAAAAAGAGTATAATCTTATTCACAGGGGATATGACGTTGCTCCCCCTCATGGAGAATCTTTTGCGGATGTTGAAAAAAGGGTTAGAAGATTCATAGAATATATCAAAAAACTTTCTAAGAGGGAAAAAGCCAACATCGCAATTTCGGCATCAGGCAACTCTATAAGACTGTTCAGGAAAATTATGGAAAATAAGCCAAAAAAAGAAGTTGTTGGATGGACAATTGATTACAACAAATATTACGAATATAAAATTTGAAAAATTGTAATAAAAAACATTTAAATAGAAGAAAAATAATATAATTAAGAGGAGGTGAAAAATGCCAAAAAAAGAAATGATGGGGTGTTGCATGATGCATAAGATGAAAGGGTGGGGGATGATTGTTGTCGGATTGCTAGTTCTTGCAAATGTTTACTGGCCTTTCTTGGACTGGGGTACATTCATCGGTATTTTACTTGTTCTTGCAGGGATATCAAAGTTAGCAATGCCACACAAGTATCACGGGTAAAACCTTTTCCTTATTTTTTTATTTTTTTTAATTTTTAGTATGCTAAGAGTCTTCTGCGGACTTTAGAAGAATTTAAATTTCGCGTATTCTTTTAGTGATCATGTCTATGGATGATTTGCAGAAGAAAATCTTCAATAACAAAGTTAATAGAGGATTTAATGTAACCGATATTAGTAAAGAAATTATTCTAATGACTGAAGAGCTTGGTGAATTGGCAAAAGCTTACAAAAATAGCAATAAGAAACCAGCTGCCGAGATTAACAACAAAGAAGAGATAATTGATGCTATCGGAGATCTAATGGTTTATTGCTTGGGTTTATGCTCGATGATAGGAGTAAGTGGTGAAGAGGTTCTTAGCAAAATTATTGAAAGTAATGAAAAGAGAACACATACTGGCCATATGTAATATCTTTGTAAGATTATAATCTAAATTGACTGATTATTGTTTAAGCACTAGAAGTGGCTTTAACATAAACTCCTTCAGTACTGGAATAACCGCGACCCTTTTCAGACTCCATCGAAATATAAGCTTCTAAACCTTGTACAATTGCCGGTTCGTAATCAATTTCTGCATTATTAGTCTGAGCTAACTGTTTAATAAGTGGTAAGATAAGATGTTGTGAATAAGGTAAAGAAGATCTTTTTGCCCGCCCCTTGGACAAAATGTTAAATAAGAAATTTGATGTCGCAACTCCCTCTAAATTTTTCCCATCAGCAGTTTTAAACAAATGAACATAGATTGTCTTATCATCTTTTGGAAGAGATTCTAAATTAACAGATCATACCTAACCTGAACTATTCTTTGTTTGAACGTTTCCATTGTTTTTTACATTTAATTCTTCCTTAAGAATGTTGCGTTGCATGGAAAGTCTAGACTTATAAATTTTAGCTATTTTTTGAACGATAAGTAAGGAAAATCAAATTATTTGTTTAGTTTTGAACAAGAAGTATTGTAACAATTTATGATATATACTTTTCATTAAAGAAATCCTTAAATATGTTCAGAAGGAACTATCTCTATGACAGGATTGGATACGAGACTCTTAAGAAAAGCATATACTGGGGGACAACTCGAAGTTCAAAATGCTAATGAAGGGTATCTTTATCAGGGGGAGATAGCCGATGCATCTTTTGAATATAATGAACTAAGAGTTAGACTATCTTGGAATGCAAAGGGTGAAGGATTTTCAGCAAAATCACCAATACCCCACAAATGGATTAATGACGGGCACCTAGAGTACGTTGCGAACCTACAGATTTATAATCTTATTGATGTTGGAGAAGAGAGAATTTGTCTCAATTCTCCAATTCTTGGGGAAACAACAGTCTTATTTCCAAAGAATGGAAGCAAGCTAGACCCGTCAAAAGTAGAAGGACTTGTTCTTTGAAGAAACCTTAGCACTTCTCGTTCATTGATTTTCAGGAGCCTTACTTATCGTGCAAAGCCCAAGGATGTATTTATTCTAAAGTAATTATGAATGTTTAAATAATAGTTCTAAATAAGATACTCTATTATACAACCTGTAGTAATATAAAAAGATAAAAGTACAATATATTGTATACGTTCATATTTATGAAGTGCCCATACTGCTTGAGTGAAGAGTCGAAGGTGACCAATAAGAGAGGGTCTCCTGGGGGAATAAGGAGGAGGAGAGAGTGTCTTAAGTGCAAGAAGAGATTTACAACGTATGAAAGAATTGAGAGAGAAGACTTTTACGTTGTAAAAAAAGATGGAAGGAGAGAAAAATTCAGCAGGGAAAAACTTGAGCACGGTATTGATAAAGCGTTTGAAAAACGTCCAGTACCAAAGGAAAAAATCGACAATATGATAACAGAGATTGAAGAACAGGTTAGAAAAAAAGGTAAGGAAGTGAAAAGTTCATTTATTGGAGAATTGACAATGAAGAAAATAAAAAAACTAGATCATGTTGCATACATAAGATTCGCATCTGTATATAGAGATTTCCAAGATATAAAAGATTTTAAGGAGGAGTTGAAAGAATTATAAGATGATTCCAGAACTTCAGCAGCTTACAAAACTAAACCTTACAGAAAATCAGCTTAAAGTAATAAAGAATAAATACCTGAAAGATTCTCCAACCGTTGAATCTTGGTTTAGAACTATTTGCCACAACATTGCCCTTGCAGATATTCTAAGTTCCGGTAATGCAAGCAGCGACGAAATTTTTGCGGGAATAAATTATAAGGATGTAAACTATGACTCACATGGAAAAAATGCGCACATGTACCTTCTTCACTATGGGCTAATTAATCATAATAAACGGGATGAAAATTTCAAGAGATTTGTAAAGAATCTTGAAGAAATCTACACTAAAAATCCAGAATTAGTTTCCAGGACGGAGGAGGAGTTTTACGAATTATTGTCCACATTCAAATTCCTTCCAAATTCTCCAACACTCATGAATGCTGGTAGAGAACTGCAACAGCTGAGTGCGTGTTATGTCCTACCTGTAGGAGATTCAATAGAAGATATTTATGAATCTGTAAAAAATATGGCTTTAATCCATAAGAGCGGTGGCGGGACTGGATTTTCCTTTTCAAAATTAAGGCCTTCTGGAGATCAGGTAAAAACGACAAAGGGGATCTCGTCAGGACCAATTTCGTTTATGCAAATATTCGACAAATCAACAGAGGTTGTAAAGCAAGGAGGGACAAGACGTGGAGCAAATATGGGAATAATGCATTATACCCACCCAAATATTTTAGACTTTATAGATATGAAGAAAACCCCAGGGGTTATGGAAAATTTCAATGTGTCTGTAACAATAGATGAAAAGTTTATGAGAGCTGTAAAAGAAGACAGAGAATATGATTTACTTAACCCAAGAACCAAAGAGGTTGTTAGAAGAGTAAATGCAAAGGAAGTTTGGCAGAAGCTTGTAAGGGGTGCGTGGGAAACAGGAGATCCGGGGATTATAATGATTGATCGAATAAATATGACCTCCAGCAACGCAACACCCCAACTTGGTGAGATAGAATCAACAAATCCCTGTGGAGAGCAACCACTTCTTCCTTATGAGCCCTGTAATCTTGGGTCAATAAACCTATCAAAATTTGTAAAAGAAGACGGAAGTAATTTCGATTATGAATCACTTAAGAAATGCGTTTTTGTATGCACCCATTTTCTAGATAATGTTATTGATATAAACAATTATCCAATACCCGAGATTGAGGAGATGGCGAAGAAAACAAGAAGAATAGGACTCGGAGTTATGGGATGGGCAGAATCTCTTGTAATGCTTGGTATCCCTTATAATTCCCAAAAAGCACTTTCAAAAGCTGAAGAACTAATGGAATTTATCAACGTATCCTGCTTGAATGCATCAGAGGAGTTAGCTGAAAACAAAGGGGTATTCCCAGCATGGAAGGGCTCAATCTTTGACAAAGACAGCATGTTTTTTAGAGGACAAGAATTCTTTCCAAGGCATTCTGCAAGAACAACTATAGCCCCAACGGGAACAATAGGAATTACAGCAGGCTTGCAAGGCGCAGGAATTGAACCATTCTTTGCCGTTGTTTATGTAAGATACAATGCCGCCGGAATAGATGCACTAAAGAAAGGACAGACTCCTGCAGAGAAAGATACATTTTTTGAAGTAAATCCTTTATTTGAAAAAATTGCAGACAAAAACAACTACTTTGGAATGAGAAAAGAAGAACTTTACATAAGGATAAGCGACAATCACAAATCTCTTGTTGGGATTAAGGAAATTCCGGAAAAGATACAAAATTTATTTTTGACTTCACACGATCTAAATCCCAAGGAGCATGTACTAATGCAGTGTGCATTCCAAAAATACACAGACAATGCAGTTTCCAAAACAGTAAACATGAGAAATGATGCAACAGAAAAAGATGTTGAGGATGCTTATATGCTTGCATTTGATAATGGGGCAAAGGGTGTTACGGTCTATAGAGATGGAAGCAAGCAATTCCAAGTTCTGAATATTAATGATAAGAAGGAGGAAAAGAAAGCGAAGGAAAAATCCACAGAGGAAAAGGCGGATTATTACCTCATTGAAACGGGTCAGGGGCCTATGCATATACACATAAATTATGATGAGAATGGTCCGACAAGAGTATTTGCAAATCTTTCTCCAACAGGAACAGAAATCTCAGGCATGGCTACAGCAGTCTCAATCCTACTTTCAAAGTATTTTGAACTTGGGGGAGATCCTGTAAGAATTCTCAAACATCTCAATTCAATAAAATCTGAGAGACCTTTTGGTTTTGGAAAGAATAAAATTGATTCCGTGGCACATGCTATCTCTGTTGCACTAAGAAATCATCTTGTCAAGACTGGAAAAATAAAAGTAATAAATCAAGAGATAGGTGGACATGATATGACTGTAAAGACAATTGACAATAACTCTGCACTTCATTGCCCTAAATGCTTTAGCTCGAACGTAGGTATGGTTGCAGGATGCTCTGAACCTACATGCTTTGACTGTGGATATAGCAAATGCAGCTGAAAAAATATGGAAGATAATGAAAGATTAAATCTCGGACTTGTTCATATCTACACGGGGGAGGGAAAGGGAAAGACTTCTGCAGGGATGGGTCTTATTGTGAGGGCATTAGGAAGAGGATTAAAAGTCAAAATAATACAGTTATTTAAGAGAGATACTGGAGAACAGTTTTTCTTTGAAAAATTAAATGTAAACTATTTACAGTTCAAGCCACTACATCCTTACTTCAAAAACTATGACCAAAGCCAAAAGGAAGATTTAACAAAAAATTTCATGGAATTCTGGAACGATGCAATTTCTGATCTTAAAGATTATGATGTTGTTCTTATTGATGAACTTGGGCCAGGAATCAATTGGGATGTTATTCCCGAATCTCTGGGAATTGATCTGATAGTTAATAAACCAAAAAACACAGAACTTATTCTTACTGGAAGAGATTACCCACAATCCTTAAAAGACATAGCAGATTACGTTTCTGAAGTAAAAAAACTAAAGCACCCTTATGACAAAGGAATTCTTGCAAGAAAAGGAATAGAATTTTAACAAAGCAATTTTCAAATGATAGTCTGGATATTGATGATACTTGATCTGATTTCTTTCACCGCAGTTTCACTTGCGCAATTCAATATAGTATACTCAACTTATCTTCTTGTTGCGGGAGGATCATATTTAATTTTCAAATTTGCAATTTTCAGGGAGGTAATGAGTGGTATTGACGCAGTTTTTGGAATATACTTAATAATTGTTGCAATATTCCACGTGTCCTCGTTCATTTACTATCTCATGCTCGTTTGGTTCGGATATAAGTTCATATCAACATTGATTGGTTAAAAATAATGGAAAAGAATATAAAATTTAAACTGTATCTGAGAAAATGATACTTAGTGATAGGTCGATAAAAGAGAAAGTTAAAACAGGTGAAATAATGATTGAACCGTTTAATCCCGAGAACTTACAGCCTGCAAGCTATGATCTTCACCTAGGAAATGAATTCAAGATTTACAAACCCCATGAAACAGAAGTTATAGATACAAAGAAACCTGTTACAGGATTTATGGAAGAAGTGTATATAGAAGATGATAGATATTTTGTTCTTCATCCCGGAAGCTTTGCACTGGCGCTGATAAAAGAAAAGACCGGGGTGGACAAGAGACATGTTGGGAGATTGGAAGGAAAGAGCTCCCTTGCAAGACTTGGACTTCTTATACACACCACCGCAGGGTTTCTGGATCCAGGCAACTGTCTCAAACTGACTCTTGAGCTACATAATGCAAGCCCTCTACCAATAAAGCTGTATCCTGGAATGAAAATCGCGCAAATAGCATTCGAGGAGCTGGATTCTGACTGCGAGAAGCCTTACGGGTCCGAAGGATTAAACAGTAAATATCTAGGTGCAGAAAAGATTCAGGAAAGCAGAATGTACCTTAATTTTGGAGAATCCCAACCTCTTAAAGAATTACAAGATAAGGAGATAACAAGAGAGTTTTTATCTACGGTTTATGTTGTAGACAGGGGTCGAGTCTTGCTTACATGGAATAGAAAAGTGAACAAATTTGTACCTCTAGGAGGACATGTTGAGAAAAACGAGCTTCCTTCAGATTGTGCAATTAGAGAGGCAAAAGAAGAATCCGGATATGATATTGAATTAATAAATCCAAGAGAGATGCAATATAGCAATATGCCACAAAACCTTGATATTCAAATAGATATAATCAAGCCAGATCATCATCATATAAACATTTCATACTTGGGCAGAATATCCGGAGGTAAAATCCTAGATAAGTCGGATGAAGGAACAGAACTTAAGTGGTTCTTGGCCCAAGAGATAGCAAACCACCCTGAAATTTTCAACAATACCAAGGAAAAAGCCCTGAAAGCTATAGAATTCTTTGAAAAAAGTAATAATGTATAAACAATTTTTGCTCGATAATCTAGCACAAGAAAATTTTATAAATAATCTTCTTCTACTCAAAAGATGGCAAATGATAAGGTACCCGAATTAACAAGCGGGGAGTTTGATAGTTTCATAAAAAATGGAAATGTCTTGATTGATTTCTTTGCGGAGTGGTGTATGCCTTGCTTGATGATGGCTCCAATTATTGAAGAGCTTTCTGACAAATTCAAAGGGAAAGTTAAATTTGGGAAGATAAATGTTGATGAGAACAATAAGCTTGCGCAAAAATTTGATGTTATGTCAATACCTAATTTTATTCTGTTCAAGGATGGAAAGGCTTCTGAAAGATTCGTTGGAGCTGTAAACCTTGAAGATTTTGAGAAAAAATTGAAGAAAAATCTCTGATTATTCTGAATAATATAAGTATCACCATAATGCTTAAAAGTTATTGCTCCTTGGATAAATTATGAAAGATCTTGCGTGGGAAGCTTGCGATGCGGCCATAGCGACAGACAATCATATTCTAGGAAGAGCTACACTAGAAGAGTATCAAAACGTCCAAGATTTAGCTAGTTCTCTTGGAGAAATTTCAAGAGAGGGGGATTTTTCATACTTAGTAAAAATGGCTAGAGCCCTTTGGCCAAATAAAAATGATTGGAGAGGCAAAGTAATAGAAGATGTGAGATCACAAACATCGTCGCTCTCAGAAGATCTCGCAATATTTACAAAACTTCCAGAAGAAAGGCAGGAGTATTTAAGAGCCGTTTGTGTTCGTGTGTCATATTCAGTCATGAATTTACCCCGTTATCTTGGTCTTGTTCCTTCGAAATAGATGTGAGTCAAAGTGGTCCCGAGGGGATTTGAACCCCCGACACCTAGGTTAAAAGCCTAGTGCTCTACCAAACTGAGCTACGGAACCATCAGTTAGATAAAAATAATTAATTTAAAAAATGTTCTATATATTACATTTTGTCACTGAAGAAGTTCAAGATATAATTATAAAGATAAATAAAATTTTTGATCTATGATACAATTTGATTTAACTACCATTGAAAGACTTCTTGTTGTTTTTGTATTGGCATCGGTATATGGATTAGAAAGGCAGCGAACACACAAACCCATAGGGTTTGGAACATTCATTCTTGTTTCAATGGGCGCAGCGGGTTTAGGTATTGCTGCAGATCAGATTGGATTAACTCTAGGTATATACCTGCTTGGAGGAATCGTTACAGGTATTGGTTTTCTTGGAGCTGGAGCCCTGATAAGGACTTCGGACAGGATTTTTGGCTTTACAACTGCCGCAAGTATCTGGCTTTTCGCAATTTTCGGATTGCTTATAGGACTTGGAATGTATGAAGTGGGAATAGTAATATATATTCTTGTCTGGGCCGTGGTTTTTGTGGACAGATATCTTGAAAATATATTTGTTGGATCCTACAGGAGGGAAATAAATATTGTTACAAAAGGGTTTGTAAATAAAGAAGAGATTACAAACATCTTGGCAAAATATTGCTTAAACTTTAAAATACTTAAGATTGATGCAAATAGGGTAGAGAAAAAAGTTTTACTAAAATACCTTATAGTGGGACTTAAGAAAGATATAGAGTCTTTGCTCAAAGAATTTTATGAAAAGAACTGGTGTATTTCTATTGAATTAGGGGGATAATTTCATTGGAACTTTAACTGCACAAATTTTAAATAGTGATATTTACACGGAAAAGTATGCATATAATTGAAGATATTCTTCCCGAAGGAATAAGTTCGGCCCATGTGGTGACTGATTTTTGGAGAGGTAAATCTGAATTGGAGAGATTAGGATACCATATTCCCTCTTTTGAAGAAGTAGCAAATCTGAGAATGCAAATGGCGATGGATGATGTTTGTATGGAAGAAAATCTGGTTGGAGAGGGAATTATTTACACAAATGAGGGAAACTTTTTGGTAAGAGATTCTCCAACAACATCTTATCCTGATAAAGTTAGAATGGCTCTTAGAGAGAGTAATAAATTCTATTTGACAGATCGACAATTTGAAATTTTTTCGAAAAATTCAGTAAAGTTGCCTAAAGGATATTCTTCAATCCCAACAAACCGATTCGGAGAGGAGGAAGTAACTGTATATGCTTTTGGAGATTCTGCAGGAGATTATGGTAAATTTTTGGAACAACGGAGGATAGGGAAAATGCCTATTGGAATTAGTACATATAAGGATGTGAAGGAGCCATTCGCAAGGCAGGCACTCCTCATGGGGCTTCATGGAGGATCTGCAATAGGCAGCAATAATAGCATTAACCCGGAAATGCTTTTAATTAGGGGAGTAAAAGGCTATGCCTCAAGAAAAGAAGAAAAGTATACTCTCTTGCAAATAGGAGAAGCCTTAGATGAGATAGGGTATACTCAAATTTCGAAAGGGCTTATTGAAAAGTTAAGAAACCCGTAAATTATCTCAATTGTCCCAATATATTAGAAACTTGATATTTTGGTTAAAAAGCAAAAGCTTTTTAAATCAAATTTTTATATCTTTTATTATCCTTAAGTTATAAATAAAATAAACAAAACGTTTTTAAATATAAAAAAACCGATGCATATACTCCAACCTAAACACATCAAACTCAACGAAAAAGAAGTTCAGGAATTATTGTCTAAACTAAATGTTACAAAAGCACAGTTGCCAAAGATTCTTTTAACAGATCCAGTGTTACCACAGGAGTGCAGCGTCGGAGATGTGATAAAAATCGAAAGAAAAGATGGCGATGAAACTGAAGTTTATTTTAGAGTTATAGTTTAGTTAGAGACGATTTAACCAAAATGGAAAAAAATAATCACCTAATCGTAAAAAGATACCTGCAAGATCATTCTTTAGTTGCGTCCAATATAACTTCCTTTAACGATTTTATCGAGGGGAGAGTTCAGGAGATTACGGAAGAAATTTCTAGAACAATTGAGAAGGGAGAATTTGATATTTCTTTGGGAAGGATAAAAATAGGAAGACCAAATATCATTGAAGCCGATGGAAGTTCATCCCTGATTATGCCTTATGAAGCAAGACTCAGGAACTTAACTTATTCTGCTCCGGTCTATGTTGAATTAACTGTTAAACATGAAGATCAGGTTGACTCTGAAACAGTTGAGATAGGAAGAATTCCTGTAATGGTAAAGAGCAGCATCTGTAACACAAATGGCTTGTCAAAAGACGATCTTATAAAAAATTATGAGGATCCAAATGATCCTGGTGGATACTTCATAATAAACGGAAATGAGAGAGTCATGGTCATGGCCGAAGACCTTGCAGAGAATCAGCCATTCATTGAAAACGACAAGAATGGAAATCTGACATTAAGATTATTCTCCTTGAGAGGAACCTATAGAATTCCGATATTAATCTCAGAAAATAAAGAGGGATTGATAAACACCTCATTTAGCAGATTTAGAGATATTCCTTCTGTGGTTTTGCTAAAGGCACTTGGCCTTACAAAAGAGTCAGATATCGCAAGATATATCGGCATTGAAACAGATAGTTTTATTGTTAATCTTTATGAATTTGTTAATATTGCAACAAAAGAAGATGCAATGATGTACATTGCAGAAAAAACAAATCTTCAAGGAACAAAAAAAGAAATCTTGGACAGAGTAAAACAAAGAATTGACTCTTTCTTATTCCCACATATTGGACAAGACAAGGAAGACAGACTAAAGAAAGCAGTCACACTCTGCAAGCTTATAAAACAATTCCTGATTGCAAAATTAAACCCCAACTTAAGAACATACAAGGACCACTATGCAAATAAGAGAGTTAGACTTTCTGGAGATTTGCTTGCAAGCTTATTCAGAGTCAATCTTGGGATTTTAATAAGAGATATACAGTATTCCTTGCAGAAATCAATGAAGAGAAAAAAATTCTCCTCATTAAAAGTTATTTCAAAATCAACATTATTCTCCCATAGAATTGAGTCTGCAATCGCAACCGGTAGCTGGGTTGGTGAAAGAAGCGGAATCACGCAGAATATGGATAAGACAAATTATCTTGCAATAATTTCACAGTTACAGAGAGTTTCAAGCATGCTTCAGACAGAGCAGGAAAATTTTGAAGCAAGAACATTGAACCCCACTCATTACGGAAGATTCTGCCCTATTGAAACTCCAGAGGGAACTGAAATTGGATTAAGAAAAAATCTCGCAATCTTAAGCAGAGTCTCAACAAAAGTTGATCTGGATGAAAAAGAGTTTGTCAAAAATCTTGAAAAAGAAGGATTGAGCATCGAAGAAACTGAAGGAACTGATGTTTTCTTCAATGGTATATTTATAGGAAGCATAAAGAACAGAAAAGAATTTGTTAATAATATAAAAGAAAGAAGAAGAACAAAGGAACTTCCATTGCAGATGAGTGTTAGGGACTATTCCGAATTTAAGGTTGTCTTAATTTCAACTGAGCCTGGAAGAGTACTAAGACCTTTAATCGTCGCAGATAAGGGAATATCAAGATTAACAGATGAACATTTGGTCCAATTAGAGCAAGAAGAATTAAGCTGGGAAGATTTGATCTCAAAGGGAGTCATTGAATATCTCGACGCTGCAGAAGAAGAAAATGCTCTTGTTGCACAAAAGGAAGAAGATTTAACCCCAGACCATACTCATCTAGAAATTGAAGGGATAGGAGTGCTTGGAGTCGTTACAAGTCTGTTGCCATACGTCAACCATAATTCTTGCGCTAAATTAATCAAGGGAAGTAAGGGTTACAAACAAGCTCTTGGATTGTATGCCGCAAATTATCTTGCAAGAATTGATACAGATGTTTCTGTCCTTCAATATCCGCAAAAACCGATTGTAAAAAGCTTCATTTATGATACTCTTAATATTTATCCTGCAGGACAGAATTTGGTTGTTGCAGTTATGACTTATGATGGTTATAACATGGAAGATGCCCTTGTTTTCAACAAAGGAAGTATAGATAGAGGTGTTGGAAGAAGCTTTTTCTTCAGACCCTATTCAGCTGTTGAAATGAATTATTCCGGAGGATTAAAGGATGAAATTGCAATTCCTGAAAAAGATGCATCAGGATATAAGATAGAATCAAGTTATAGACTATTGGAAGGAGATGGAATAATCTATCCTGAAGCGGACATAAACGAAAGAGATGTATTAATAGGAAAAATGTCTCCTCCAAAATTCTTATCGGAAGCAAGAGAAATTTCTGTCAAGACCAAGAAAGAGTCGTCTATCCCTATGAGACAGGAAGAGAAAGGAATTGTTGAAGCTGTTTTTATTACGGAAGATTCTGAGGGTAATAAAATAGTTCAGGTAAAAACTAGAGATCCTAGAATTCCAGAGATAGGGGATAAATTTGCAGCACCATCAGGACAGAAAGGAGTTATAGGGGCAATTGTCCCTGAAGAAGATATTCCATTTACATCAAGAGGAATAAGACCAGATATTATATTTAATCCACATGGATTGCCAAGCAGAATGACCGTCGGATATTTGTTAGAATTACTTGCAGGCAAAGTTGGATGTTTAAAGGGAGAGACTATTGATGGAAGTCCATTCTCTGGGGAGAGCAAGGGAGATTTGGAATTGCAGCTTAAGAAATTGGGATTCAGATGCGATGGAAAAGAAACTATGTATAATGGAATAACAGGAAAGAAGTTTGATATCAAGATCTTCGTTGGAGATTTATATTATTTGAAATTGAAGTACATGGTTGGAAACAAGATACATGCAAGAGCTTCAGGAAAGATTGCATTATTAACAAGACAGCCGGTAGAAGGAAGATCCAAGGGAGGAGCATTAAGATTGGGAGAAATGGAACAGCAAGCACTTGTAGCTCACGGAGCAGCATTATTGTTAAAAGAAAGATATGACTCTGATAGAATTATACTAAACATTTGCACAAAATGCGGCTCAATTGCAATTGAGGATAATATAAGGAATAAGATTATCTGCCCAATATGCGGAAGCGAAGAGGCAGAACCTGTAGAAGTTTCATACGCATTCAAATTGCTGCTTGAAGAACTTCAAGGATTACATATCCATACTAAATTTGGTCTTAAGAACAAATACGAATAAAATGTATCCACAAATAATAAGAAAGAAAATTGGAGAGATAAAATTCACTTTATTTAGTCCGGAAGAGATTAAAAAAATCTCGGCTGCGAAGATTGTAACACCTGAGCTCTATGATGTCGATGGTTACCCTGTTGATGGAGGATTAATGGACTTAAGACTTGGAGCAATTGATCCGGGTGTAAGATGCAGAACATGTGGGGGAAGATTAAAAGAATGCCTTGGACACCCTGGAAGAATTGAGCTTGCAAGACCGGTTGTACACTTGAAGTATGTCCCTTTGATTGAAATGGGGCTAAGATGCTTCTGCCATAAATGCGGAAAGTTGCTTCTTGATGATAAAAATCTAAAGAAATATTCTCAAAGTGAAAGAGCCAAGAAAGCAAAGGACGTAAAGAAATGCCCTTACTGCGGAGCTGACCATGA
This sequence comes from uncultured Nanoarchaeota archaeon, assembly GCA_963743615.1. Classification (GTDB taxonomy): domain Archaea; phylum Nanobdellota; class Nanobdellia; order Pacearchaeales; family GW2011-AR1; genus JAKLIN01. Next base: position 112,389 of record CAVUQF010000002.1, on the reverse strand, counting down.
GAAGATAAAAGTTGATAAGCCAACTAGTTTCTACATTGGCAAGAAGAGATTATTTCCAAATGAAGTAAGAGAACTTCTTGAAAATATTTCAAATGAAGAGCTAAAAAAGATAGGGGTTGATCCTACAAGCTCAAGACCTGAGTGGGCAATACTAACATACCTTCTTGTTCCTCCTGTAACTGTGCGTCCAAGTATTATTCTTGAAAGTGGAGAGAGAAGTGAAGATGACTTGACTCACAAACTATCAGATATAATAAGAGCAAACCAAAGATTATGGGAGAATCTTAATGCCGGAGCTCCTGAAGTTATTATAGAAGATCTTTGGGATTTATTGCAGTTCCATATAACAACATTCTTTGATAATACTGTTTCAAGAATTCCTCCCGCAAGGCATAGAAGCGGACAACCATTAAAGACAATCACGGAAAGAATCAAAGGAAAAGAGGGAAGAATAAGAAAGAACCTTGCAGGAAAGAGAGTTAATTATTCCGCAAGAACCGTCATCTCTCCTGATCCTTGCATTGAAATAAATGAAATAGGTATTCCTTATGAAATTGCAAAGGTGATAACTGTTTGCGAGACTGTTAATGATCTGAACATAGATAATTTGAAAAAACTTATCTTAAAAGGAGAGGATTATCCCGGTGCAAATTATGTTATAAGACCAGACGGGAAGAGAAAAAAGATTACTCCGGAGCTAAAGGATGAAATAATAAATGAAATAATTACAGGATATAAAGTCGAAAGACACCTTCAGGACGGAGATGTTGTTTTATTCAACAGACACCCAAGCCTTCACAAGGGAAGCCTGATGGCCCACTTCGTAAGAGTTCTTCCGGGAAGAACATTCAGAGTTCACCCTGCCGCTGTACCTCCTTATAATGCGGATTTTGATGGGGATGAAATGAATATTCACTCTCCTCAGACTGAAGAGGCAAGAGCAGAAGCAAGAATTCTATTGGATATAAAGAAAAATCTGATTTCCCCAAAGAACAATACCAATTTAATTGGATGCACAGGGGATGCAATAACCGGAGGATATCTACTCGGACTTGGACAGTTCTCAAAGGATTTTGCGGATGATCTTCTTTACAAGTGTGGAATCTTCAATGGCTCACAAGGAAAGAAAGTTTCAGGGATGGAGATATTCTCACATGTTCTTCCAAAGGAGATAAGTTTTGAAAATGATTCTGTAAAAATTAAGGATGGAAAAGTTGTTAGTGGAATACTTAACAAAACAATTTTCAGCGATGAGGAAGGAGATTTGGTAAAAGTTATTGATAGAGAACTTGGAAGAGATGTAATCTTTGAGACACTAAAAAAGGCTTATGCTCTAGGAACAAAATATTTGACAAATAGAGGAATCACAATTTCGGTAGGAGACCTTGATGTATCAAAGAAAGTTCTTGAAGAAAAAGATAAGATAATCAAGAATGCTGAAAAGAAAACAGAAGAAATAATTGAATCTTACAACAATAAAAGTCTTGAGATAATACCTGGAAAGACAAGAGAGGAGTCAAGAGAACTTAAGATATTGCAGATACTAAATGAGGTCAGATCAAAGATCAGTGAAGTAGTCAAAGAAGAGTTCCCTGAAGATAACCCGGTTTCATATATGATCAAGTCAGGAAGCGGAGGAAATATTCTTAATATTACCCAAATGGCTTGCTCTGTAGGACAGCAAGATTTAGAAGGAAAGAGAATTGATATAGGATTTAATGACAGAACATTATCTTTCTTCAAAAAGGGAGATTTATCTCCAAAGGCAAGAGGATTCATTAACAGTTCATTTATGGATGGTCTTAAGCCAGAAGAATTCTTCTTCCAGGCAATGACTGGAAGATCCTCTCTTATGGATACTGCATTAAGAACTCCTAAATCCGGATATTTATACAGAAGACTTGCAAGCGCACTACAGGATTTAAGAGAAGAATATGATGGAACGGTAAGAAACAGTAATGGTAGCATTATTCAGTTCAAGTATGGTGGAGATGGACTGGATGTTTCAAAACTTCATCTTAAAGATGGAAAGTTAGAACCAGGAGAAGCAATAGGAATAGTTACCGCACAATCTTTTGGAGAACCTTCGACGCAAATGGTTTTGAGAACATTCCACTTCGCAGGAGTATCCGAAATGCAGGTTACACAAGGACTTCCAAGATTAATTGAAATATTTGATGCAAGAAAGAAGCCAACATCTCCAAAGATGGAAATTTACTTGAACAAGAACTTCAACAATGAAAAAGATGCAAGAATTATTGCTGAGAAAATAAAAGAAGTAAAGATAGAAGAAGTTTCGGATGAAATCAAATTAAATTTCAGCGATAAGAAGATTGAAATTATTATTAACAAAGAAAGATTAAAGCATGTTCATACTTCTTTAGATAAGATTACAGAAAAACTTAAGGAATCTGGGTACAAGATAAAAGAAAAAGAAGATTCCATTGTTATAGACGCAGCAGAATTGAATTTCAAGGAAATTTATCAGTTGAAGGAAAAACTTAAGAGAACAATAATCTCGGGAATAAAGAATGTCAGCCAGATATTGATTGTAAAGAGAGATAAGGACTTTGTTATACTCACTCTGGGAACAAATTTGAAGGAAATAATAAAGTTGAAGGAAGTGGATGTCGAAAAGTTAATTTCAAATGATCCTTATGAAGTAGCAGATGTTTTCGGAATTGAATCTGCAAGAAAACTTATAATGAATGAAATATACGAAGTCTTGAACAATCAGGGTCTAGATATAGACAAGAGACATTTGAAACTGGTCGCTGATGCTATGACAAATACGGGAGTTGTGTCAGGGGTAACCAGAATGGGAATTATCTCTCAGAAATCTTCAATACTAGCAAGGGCAACTTTTGAGACTCCAGTTAAACAGTTTGTAAATGCAACGATAAAAGGAAGCAAAGACAAACTTGCAAGTGTTGTTGAAAATATAATTCTGAATCAGCCTATCCCTGTTGGTACTGGACTTCCTGGATTATTTGTAAAAGTTTCTGGACCTTTGACGAAAGAGTCCAAGGAAAAGAAATAAATCAATACTCAACCTAATGGAAAGCACAATAAATATGCAGGATATGAGACATCTTAATCTCTTTAGGGATATTACCAAAATAAGCACAAGATTCTGTTTTGAATACAATGATACAATATTCTTTTGCGTTCCAAAGAATTTAGTCTCAAAGGCAATAGGAGAGGATGGAAAAAATTCAAAGCAGTTAAGCAATATTATAGGAAAGAAGATCAAGATAATAATAGCTCCAGAGGGAATAGCTGATGCAGAGAGATTTGTAAAACAGATAGTAGAACCATTTGAGTTCAAGAATCTGGAAATCAGAAACAACGAGATAATAATTCATGCGGGAACAAAAAACAAAGCAGCTTTTATAGGTAGAGAGAAGAGAAGGCTCCTAGAAATGAAAAAAATATTAAAGGACTTTTTTGGCAAAGAGCTGAGAATTTTGTAATTACGTTCAACATACTTTGTTACCTTAAAGGTTGGTAGCTTCTTTTTCTTCGGAAACCGAATTATTTAAAAGGTTCGGATACCTAATTATTTTATGAAAATAATGAAGTCAGTTGATAAGAAAGTAGGTAATACAACTTACTATAAATACAAAATAAATCTCCCAAAGAAAGTTGAAGAGTCAAATCTTTTAAATAAAGAGTTAAAAGTTAATATAGAAAAAGATAAAATAGTTATTGAAAAAGAAAAATAATAATTAATATTTTGCTAATTCTTTGAATAGCAATTCATCTTCCTTTATAACGAGTTCTCCTGCAATCATTACTAACTTCAAGAATTTCTTATCTTTATCAGTAAGGTCATCTTTTTTAGAGAATTCATAAACGATTTTTTTAGTTATTTTTATCTCGTTATTTTTTAGTTCAGATTTTTCATCTTCCATTTTGCCCCCCTTCCTCTTCAAATACTAAATCAAAGTAGTTTCTACTTAAATAGTTTTCTAATTCTTTCTCGGTAATTATTTCACATCTGTTATCTTTAAACCAATTCCTAATTTCTGGAAGGTCTATTTTGCTTTGATATTTAGCTACCTCTCTAATAAATTCAGTAGCTTCACCATATTTTGTTTTTAGATGACATCTATTTATGAGCATAAATATTTTAGCTACTGCATAAGCTATTCTTTTATTACCATCTATAAAATAGTGTCTTTTAGCAAATTCGTTTAAAGCAAAAGCACCTATACTTTCAGGATTCTTCCTGTTCTTTTGTTGATGATTCAGTAATTTAAGAATAGAGTTATGTATTCCTCCATCTTCTCTTATACCCAATTCACCTCCACTTTTTCTTATTATCTCATCATGGATTTTAATTATAGTTTCGGAAGTTGGAAGAATTAATCTTTGAGCAATTCTCTTTGGTTTATTCCAGTAAGGACTTTTACATTTTGGGCAGACTTTTGGAAGTTCTTCTCGTCTTCTCTTCCAAGTGTGATAACAACGATGGCAGAATGATATATACTCACTATTAGGCATATATACCTTAAAATAGGTATGTTTTTAAACTTTATTATTTTAAAAGACTATACCTTTAAGTAGGTATATAATATATGTTCGGATACCGAAAGATATATATAGTTCGGATACCGAATTATACTATGGAAAACAAAATGATATGTCCAAAATGCAAGAGCAACAGCACAATTAAGTGGTGCAGAAGAAAAACCCAAAATAGAGGTCTAATTCAAAGATATAAGTGTAAAGATTGCTTAAACACATTTGTTCTTGATGATGGCTTCAAGAGAATGAGAAATGCCCCTCAAAAGATAACTTGTGCTATTGACTTATTCTACAGAGGAGTTAGCACCAGAAAGGTTCAGGAACACTTTAAGGCATTCTACCCTCATAATTCCAGTCATAAGTCAATCTATAAGTGGATTGTGAAATATGGCAAGATGATTTCTCAATTTACAAACAGCTTAAAGCTGAATGTCGGTAGCGAACTGCAAGTTGATGAAATGGAGTATTCCAGAAGAAAATATCACAACAAAAGAGGAGTAGATAGAAATTGGTTTATTGATTCCATAGATACTGAAACTCGTTATATGGTTGCTTCTGAATTTGTAAAGCACAGAGAACAGAGAAACATTAAGCAAATCCTAAAAGCAACAAAAATCAAGACAGGAGAACAAATCAAAGTCATAACTACTGATGGACTTATGGCTTATCCTAATGCAATAAAGAAAGTTTTTGGATATTCAAATAAAACACATCAAGTAAATGTAATCCATAATCAAGTTAATGCTTCTCGTGGCGAAGGGTTCAATATTATGGTTGAAAGATTGCATAATAATATTAGACAGCGAACTAAAACTTTCAGAGGATTTCACGGTTCTGTAAATTCTGCAAATGCGATTATGAAAGGTTGGGAAGTTTATTACAATTTCATAACCAAACATCAAAGTTTGAATTGCTGTCCTTATGAATTAGCTACTGATTTAATATTAAATTCAGAAAATAAATGGTTGGAGTTAATATATAATGCAAGTCAGAAAAGTTAAAAAGACAAAAGAGAATGAGATAAATATGGATACTGAAAAGAGGAGAGATTTTCTGGAAAGCATAAGAAGTAAAAACCCAGAGAGTATGAACAAATACAAGAGAGTCCCTGTTTCTCCGATAAGATATGCAGGGGGCAAGAGTTTAGCTGTTGGGCATATTCTTGAACTATTGCCAGATAATGTAACAAGAGTTATATCCCCTTTTTTTGGTGGTGGCTCTGTTGAAATTGCTATGAGCAAATATCTTGATATTGAAGTCCGAGGTTATGAGATTTTTGATATTCTATGTAATTATTGGAAATATCAAATAGAAAATCCAAAACTTCTCTATGAAAAGTTAATGGAGTTAAAACCTACCAAAGAAGAATTTGAAAGGATAAGAAAAATATTAAATCAGGTCTGGAGAAAAGAGATTACTTTAGACCCATTAACCCTTGCTATTTATTATGTTTATAATTTTAATTTGTCTTATGGTCCTGGTTTTATGGGTTGGAGTTCTGATATTTATCTAAAACCAGAGAGATATAAAAAGATAATAGAAAAAATTAGAGATTTTGAACCAGGAAACTTGAAAGTTGAACAGGCAGATTTCCAAGATACTCTTAAAAAATATCCAAATGATTTTATGTATTTGGACCCACCTTACTATATCGGACCAGATTCTAAAATGTTCAAAGGAATTTATCCTATGAGAAATATTCCTGTTCATCATAAAGGATTTCCCCACGAAGTTTTAAGGGATTTATTGAAACAGCATAAAGGTGGTTTTATCTTGTCTTATAATGATTGTCCAACAATAAGAGAATATTACAAAGAATTTCAGCAATTATTTCCAATTTGGCAATATACTATGGGTCAAGGAGAAACAAGGATAGGAAAGAATAGAATTGATAATGGAACTGAAAGCAATATCAAAGGTTCTCACGAAATTTTAATCTATTGCCCACCAAGAAATTAGTTATTTTTATTCAAGACTTTCCTTTTGCTACCGTGTATATTTAATCCTCGTGTTATATCTTCTCTCCAAGGTTCTCCCTTCTCCTGAAAATTCCAAGGAGGATAAGTGCCTTCTTTATCAACATAATCTTTTTTACATTTATCTTCCATATCCTTAAATGCCGAAACTTCCGTTTCATCTTCACTAAATAGACCCTTTACTTTCATCCTTGCTCTTTGAGAAGTTATCATATAAATTTCTGCTTTCTTTCCTTTTTCAAGTTCTTCGCTCAATAGAATATGAATTCCATAGGTCCTGATACTTGGACCGCCTTGTAATCCTCCCTGATAAAAGGATAGTGTGCTTTTTATCCCTCCCTTACTTTGTGAGCCACCAATTTTCATTATTTGACCATTCACAACAATCAGATAAATTCTACCAGAATTATCCTTTAGAACATCGTTATTTAATCTCTTTCTATGTTCATCATAGATTTCATCAAGGAAAACAAATCTTATACGTCTTATCGGATGTTCTTTTTCAAGGATTACATCTGCAACTTTAAAGGCAGTTTTTACATCTTTAATATTCATAAAAAGAGGATGTTTCAGAAACTTAAAAACTTAACCACCAACCTTTAAGGTAACAAAGTACGTTCAACACAATATTTTTAAACTATTTTTATCAACAACTAATATGGGTTTAAACAGCGCAAGAAAAATAATCAAGAATAGGAAGAAAGATAGATGGCATAATAAATTTTACAGAGCCAGAGCCCTGCATCTTTACCAGAAGTCAGATCCTCTTGAAGGCACAAGCCAGGCAAAAGGAATTGTTCTTTCAAAATTCCAAAAAGAAGCTAGACAGCCAAACTCAGCGATGAGAAAGTGCTGCAGAGTTCAGCTTACAAAGAACGGAGTTGGTGTAGGAGTTTTCATTCCGGGAAATTTGGCGCAAAGATTTATTGATGAACATGATGAAGTTATAATTGAAAGAATAGGCGGAAGAAGCGGAAGACAGAAGGGAGATATTCCTGGAATAAGGTTCCAAGTTATTAAAGTAAATGATCAACCTTTGCAAAGATTATGGCTTGGCAAGATTGAGAAGGGTAGAAGATAATTATGGATTGTAACAATGCTTTAGCTGTTCTTTACCTATGCACAGGTGCTGCTCTTATAGGAGGGTTGGCAACAGTTGTTACAAAAGCAGACATATCAAGATACAATGAAAAAAAAAGAGCTGAATATATTGGAAAAGGACTTGATTATGTTGAAGCTAATGCAAGAGTTTTAAGTGAATTGGAAAGAGGAGTACAGAATTAAGATGGCAACAGAAAAAACAATTCCAAAGTTCAAAATCTTTGACAAGTATGATTTAGGAGGAATTGAGGTTAAAGATCCTGGATTAAAGCAGGTAATTTCACTTGAACCTAGATTAATTCTGAAAAATCAGGGAAGGAATGTTCAAAAATTCGGTCAGATAAAAGTTAACATTGTTGAGAGATTAATGAACAGACTCGCTGTCGCAGGGCATAGAGGGAAAAAGCATAGAATACAACTTGGCAAATCTACAGGAAAATATTCCAAGTATATGAAGAAAATCCTCGAAGCTCTTGATTTAATTGAAAAAAAGACAAGCAAAAATCCTGTTGAAGTTTTGATAAAAGCTATAGAAAACTCTGCTCCAAGAGACGAAATCACGGTAATTGAGTATGGCGGGGCAAGATATCCCCAATCTGTTGATGTTTCACCTTTGAGGAGAGTCAATCTTGCAGTAAGATGGCTTGTACAAGGTGCTTCGGACAAGGCATTTAACAAGAAGAAGACAATTGTCCAGGGATTGGCAGATGAAATAATGCTTGCAGCTGACAACAACGGTGACAGTTTTGCCGTAAGAAAGAGGAATGAATCTGAGAAGCAAGCCGATTCTGCGAGATAAATTCTCACAAAAACATTTAAAAAAGAATTTTAATATAACTAATTATTCTCACTTTATATATTGAAAAATGGCAGAAAAAGAATCACAATCTGGAAGAATAGTAAGACTTAGCAAAAGCCAAAAAAATATTAGAAATATAGCCACAAGTGCACACATTCACCATGGAAAAACGGCTTTGACAGATAATCTTTTAGCCGCATCTGGATATATGGCCGAGAAGAATGCAGGAAATCTTGAGGAAGGTATGGCAACCTGGCAGCATTCTGATGAACAGGAGAGGCTTATGACTGTTGATGCTGCAAATGTTTCTATGGTTCATGATTATCAGGGTGAAGAATATCTGATCAATCTCATAGATACTCCCGGGCACGTTGATTTTGGAGGGAATGTTACAAGAGCTATGAGAGCAATCGACGGAACAATCGTCCTTGTATGTGCCGTTGAGGGAATAATGCCCCAGACTGAAACAGTGATCAAGCAAGCACTTAGAGAAAGAGTAAAACCCGTTTTGTTCATAAACAAGATTGACAGATTGATAAAAGAAATGAAACTTACTCCCGAGGGAATGCAGCAGAGATTTGTTAAGATTATAGAGGAGTTTAATAGTTTGGTATACAAAGCAGCCGAGCCTGAATTCAAAGACAAGTGGGTTGTTAATATTAATGATGGAAGTGTTGCATTCGGAAGTGCAAAAGATAATTGGGCGCTGTCCATTCCATTTATGAAAAAGAAGGGGATTACATTCAAAGATATTTTCAACCTTGAACAGATGAGTGACACTGAAAGAAAAGATTGGGTTTGGAAAAACGCGCCATTATATGAAGTTCTCCTAGATATGGCCGTAAAACATCTCCCAAATCCTCTAGAAGCGCAAAAATATAGAATACCAAAGATTTGGCACGGCGATTTGGACAGTCAGTTTGGAAAAGATTTATTGAGTTGTGATCCCAAGGGAAAAGTTGGTTTTGTCATAACCAGAATTGTGATTGACCAACGTTCTGGAAAAGAGATATCTGCAGGAAGATTATTCTCAGGAACAATAAAAAATGGAATGGAAGTTCATCTTAACCTTGCAAATAAAGAACAAAAGGTTCAGCAAATATTGGTTTACAACGGAATAAAACCTGAACAGGTTGATGAAGTTGGAGCTGGAAATGTTCTAGCCATTTCTGGAATCACCGGAGAGGCTGGAGAGACAATTACTGTAGAACCTGAAACGCCCTTTGAAGAATTGAAACATATTTTCGAACCAGTTGTTACAAAATCTATTGAAGTAAAGAAATTAATGGACCTGCCAAAGCTTATTGAAATATTAAAACAGGTAGGAAAGGAAGATCCGTCTGTAAAAGTTGAGATAAATGAACAAACTGGAGAAAGCCTAATTTCTGGAATGGGAGAACTTCATCTTGAAATTATAGAAAACAGAATAAGAACAGAGAAGGGACTTGATGTGAAGACTTCCCCTCCAATTGTTGTTTATAGAGAGACGGTTAACAAAGAATCAAAGGAAGTTGAGGGAAGATCTCCAAACAAACATAATAGTTTCTTCATTAAGATAGAACCTCTCGAAGATGATCTGTATGAAGCAATCAAAAGTGGAGAAATTCCCGAAGGAAGAGTAAAGAAAAAGAGTCAGGAGTTATCAAACAAATTTTCCAGATTTGATGGATGGGATAATGATACTGTTAAGTGCATAAGAGATATTTACAAAGGAAATATTTTCTTAGATGAAACAAAGGGGGAGGTTCACATTGGAGAAGTAATAGATATGGTATTAGATGCATTTGAGATGGTAATGAATCAGGGGCCTCTTGCAAGGGAACCTTGTGTCAAAATGAGAGTTTCTCTCTCAGATATAAGACTTCATGAAGATGCAATTCACCGTGGTCCAGCCCAGGTCTATCCTGCGGTCAGGGAGGCAATAACAGAGGCTATGAAGACGGCAGATTCATCCTTGCTAGAACCTTTACAAATTCATGTTATAGAATGCCCGGACAAATTCCTCGGAGAAATGACAAAACTTCTTGGAGGAAAGAGAGGACAGCTAATAAATGTCTCACAGGAAGATTATGGGGTCGAAATAAGGGCAAAAATCCCTGTAGCAGAAATGATAGGATGGAGCAATGATCTTAGAAGCGCAACAGAGGGAAGAGGAACTTCCTCTCTCGCTGACCAGCTTTTCGAGAGGATCCCAATGAATATGCAAGCCGAAGTGATCAGAAAAATTAGAGAGAGAAAGGGACTCGCTGAAAATCAGTAATTTCTCTTGATAATCCTTATAAAGTTAAATTCTTATCCTAACTTATGAGCTTAACAAAACTAGTTTTAGTTGTTCAGGAGACAGATAGTTCTGGGAAAACAAATTTCAGGAGATTAGATACCGAGGAGTTTATCCCCGTGGAAAACATTAGAATGGCAAAGCAACAACCAATAATACTGAATTTTGATTCTAGCACTGAATTACCGATCTACATAACAAAGGCAAGGGGATTTCGGGAAAAAGCAAATGCCTTGTTAGTTGGAGAAAAAGTTAGCAAAGGTTATGGAGATTATGAGGGATATTACTGTTCCGCGTCCTATTGCAAAATCTAATTCTATCTAATGATTGTGGGGTTACTATTTATGAACCTGATCTCTTTTGTTTTCAGAGTTCCAGCAAACCATAGAAATAATAAAGAGAAGATTTGGCAACAGGTTGAAATGCAAGAAGGAAATTTCCCAAGACAATGAAATATTAGCAAAGGTTCTGGCTCATAACATTACTTGCCTAATTCATGAAATTTTTGAGCTAAAGATAGACGTTGATTTTTCAGACTGCGTAAAATATCTTCCTGCACAAAAAGGGGTCTAGTTATTGTGCAAAGCCGAGAAGACCAAAAAATTTATAAATGTAATTTTTGATTAAACAATATCAAATTTTCTTTATGAAAATTTATCAACCAAAATGGCAAAAGAAAAACCAAACTTTAACGTTGTTTTCGTCGGACATGTTGATGCTGGAAAATCAACCGTAGTTGGAAGACTCTTGTTCGATTCTGGCGCAGTATCTGAACAGGAAATGGCAAAGCTTAGGCAAGAAGCAGAGAAGCATGGAAAAATCGGGTTTGAATTTGCTTACGTAATGGATCAAATTAGAGAATCAAGAGAAAGAGGAGTTACAATTGATTTGGCTTACAGGAAAATTCTAACAAACAAATTCCAGATTACAATTATTGATGCACCAGGACACAAAGACTTCGTTAAGAATATGATCACTGGAGCTTCACAAGCTGATGCAGCTTTCCTTGTTGTTGCTGCCCCTACAGGTGTTGAACCTCAGACAAAAGAGCATTTATGGCTTTTGAGAACAATGGGTGTTCAGAATGTTGCTGTTATCATAAACAAGATGGATATGGTTCAGTACAAGGAAGACAGATTCAAAAAGGTTAAAGAAGAAGTTGGCCAACTTTTGAGTGCTGTTGGATATAAACTTGACAAGGTTCAGTTCCTTGCATGCGCTGGATTAAAGGGAGATAATGTTGTTAAGAAATCAGAAAATATGCCTTGGTACACAGGGCCTACTGTTATAGAACAGTTTGATTTGTTCCCAATGCCGGAAGCACCAACAAACCTTCCAATGAGAATGCCTGTTCAGGATGTTTATGAAATTACAGGAATAGGTACTGTGCCTGTTGGAAAGGTTGAAACAGGAATAATGAAGGTTGGACAAAAAGTTAAGATTGTACCGGGAAGAACAGGAAAAGGAATTGAAGGAGAAGTTAAGACAATTGAAATGCACCACGAGGCAATTTCAACCGCTGATGCTGGAGATAATGTTGGAATAAATATAAGGGGAGTTGGAAAGAAGGATATTGCAAGGGGAGATGTTATCTGCGATGCAGCTAATCCCGTTCCCGTCGTTGAAGAGTTCACTGCTATGATCACAATAATTAATCACCCAACTGTTTTGGCAAAGGGTTATACTCCTGTCTTCCACGTTCACACAGCACAGGTTCCATGCCAGTTTGTTGAACTTTTGGAACAGATTGATCCAAGAACAGGCCAGGTTATAAAAGAACATCCTGATTTTCTGAAGAATGGAGATCTTGCTAAGGTTAAGATAAAACCACAAGGAAATCTAGCTTTGGAAACACAGAAAGCAAATCCATTCATGAGCAGATTTGCAGTTAGAGATGCAGGACAAACTGTTGCTGCAGGTGTTTGCATTGAATTGAAAGCGAAGACTTTTTCTGAAAAGTAGTAATGAAACAGTTCGTTTTTCTATATCCAATTCCAGAATATATTAATTCTCAAATAAATAATGGCGCTAGTTATTTTGATTGCGGAAATAAAAAGAATGAATTTCTAGGCAGATTAAAGAAAGCAAGATCAAATGAGGATAGAGAAGCAATTAAGGTGTTATTATCCGAATTTAAAGAATTTTATAAGAGAAATTTGAATGATTGCATTGACGCAAGATATAGAAAAAATGGATTCGGGATAAGCTATGTTATCTTTAACAATGGTTCTATGTCGGATGTAATTGAACTTCAAAGGCAAGATAGAATTATTGAAAATGGAATGGATATTAAAACTCATATAACAAAAAGGCCGGACGGAAGTTATCCTTATCCAGATCAGGATTATATCCTTAACCAATTAGGAGAAACAAATAAATTAGTGATAGCAGGTTTTCATATATAGGATTGCGTTGAAAGATTGGCAAGGAGAGCCCATGAAAGAGGATTGGACAGTCTGGTAGATGAGGATCTAACGGAGTTTTTCGTTAGTAAGCTAAGGGATTCAAACTTCAAAACGGATAAATATCAACATATAAACCAAAATAATATCTAGAGTAGTTTGATGATTTGATTAAAGCTAGGAAGAGGATAGCAAAATTACTGATTCTACAACATTAATCTTTTTTTACATAAATCTTTTTAAATTGTAATAGTTAATCTATTCTATGGCGAATGCAAATGAAGAGATGATTAAGAGAGCTGTAATCTCAGGGGCTGCCCATGCTTTGAAGTTTAAAGAAAAAAATCCTTCTGAAAGCGATTCTGAAATTTTAAGGGAAGTAATGAGAGAGCTCAGAACAATTATCAGCGAAATTGGAAAAGAATGAGTTTTATTGTCTTTCTATAGTAGTTATAAAGCACAAAGTTTAAAAAGGATCAAAGGGCTCGATAGTCATGAGAGAAAATAAAAATCTAATTGTGAGAGTTCTGGCAGGAGCTCTAGCCACTGGCTTGATAGTCCCTACAATGATCGGCGCTATAGAAGATTTCTTACCCTCTCCTACAAAACCTATTGAAAAGAGTATGGACTCATTCCGAGAACGTAAGCTAGAAGATTATGCAATAATCTTTAATGGTATAGGAAATGCAGATTTTTATTCCGAAAAAGGCCAGAGAGATTCCGTCCAGGCTGCTTTTGAAGCTTACAACCTTTTGGCTCAAAAAATAAAACCAGATAGAATTCAATTATTCCTTTCAAACCCCTATGAAATCAAGACCCCAAAAGATGTTAAAGTGGCTGGGCCGGCAACAAAGGAAAATATCTTCGAGGGCATAAAGGAGAGCTCTAAAAAGGGGAGGTTATATATGTTTATTTTGGATGCCCCTTTAGAAAAGCCAGTAACAATAGCAAGCATGGACGAATATGGAGAAAGTAGCCCCGTTGTTTGCGTAGAAGATGGGCAAATTTCTTCCTATGACTTATCGGGCAAATTGCATGCAACGCAAGAAAACGAAATGGTCTTAGTATGTGACACATCCAACCCTTATTTTGCAAAATGCCTGGGAAGACCATCCTCTTTCCTTACCGAAAAGGGTAATTCAGAGGGCCCAAAAAACTTACTTGCCCTATCGCTTGATTTCTATGACTCAAGAGGAAACTTGTCTATCAAGGGAATATCTCAAGACTACAAAAGAAATCCAAATCAGTCACTTCAAGGTTTGGTTAAGCCATATCTGATCAATGGAGCAGCTTTTAATCCTTGGGGGGTACAAACTAGCATCCTGCAGGATCCGAAGTACAAGAGGAGTTTTCTCAGTGTTCCATAAACTTTAAAAAAGTAATTTTCTTCTGCTATTTAGAAAGTATCATAGGATTATTTCACATTCACCTTTATACTCATTTTGCGTTGCAAGGTACGAAGAAGAGCGTGGCTTGGCTTGGGTATTTTCTAATGGAACCATAAGGTTTCAACAAATTAAATTAAAATAATAAAATATGGCAAAAATAAGTCCTGTATCAATAAAATATATGATACATGCAAATTTTAATGTGGAAGGCTTTCTGGAAAAGCCGGATGTCATAGGCGCACTTTTTGGACAAACTGAAGGGTTGCTTGGTTCTGATCTTGAAATGAGAGAACTTCAGAAAGAGGGGAAAATCGGAAGAATTGAAGTTGAGCTCGAAAAGAAGGACAAAAGAACAACCGGAAAGATTCAGATTCCCACCGCTCTAGACCAGTCAGAAACAGCCCTTATAGCAGCATCTATAGAGACTATAGAAAGAATTGGCCCATGCGATGCACAAATTGAAGTTGAGAGAATTGAGGATGTTAGAGGAAGTAAAAGAGAATACATTGTTGATAGAGCAAAGAAGCTCATGAAGGAACTTCAGGGGATGACAGACTCAAGAGAAATCTCTACGGAAATAAAAAGTGCAACAAGGGCATCAGATATAAGCGAATATGGGGATGAAAAACTACCATGTGGAGACTTATCTGGAAATGAGATAATTGTTGTTGAAGGAAGAGCTGATGTTGTCAATCTGATGAGAAATGGGGTAAGTAATGTTATCGCCATGAATGGAACGAAACTTCCGAGAGATATCAGCAAATTAGGAGAAGAAAAGGACCTGACTCTTTTTGTTGATGGAGATAGGGGAGGAAAATTGATTATCCAGAACGTGATTGAAAATGCTAAGATAAAAGATATTACTACCGCTCCAGACGGAAAAGAAGTTGAAGAATTGACAGGCAAGGAAATCCTGCAAGCATTAAGAAAGAAAGTATCTGTAAAAGAATTTTTATTCAAAGATAGGTCTGAAAAGACCTATTCTCCTTATAATCATAGCGAAAATAATTCAATGTATAGAGCGAGGGAAACCCCTGTAGTGAAAGAAGAAAAAGAGTTCAGTTTTGATGAAAAAAAATTAGAAGAAATATTCAACAAAATAAAAGGAACAGAAAAAGCTATTACTTTTGATGAAAATTTGAATGAGATAAAAGAACTTTCTGTAAAAGGTTTGAACCTTTCATTGAGAAGATCAAAAGGAGTCAAGGCAATCGTAATGGACGGAACGGCAACCAATACTCTAATAAAATTAGCAGAAGAGGAAGGGTGCAAAGTTCTCGTTGCAAAGAATTTCACTTCTACAGATACGAAAATAAGATTACTTAGTTTCTAATCTTATTTCTAGTCTTGTATATGGAAATGTTTTTAAGATTACTATTTCTAAGGAAATTTATGAGCGAACAAATGCAAGGACGAGAGATTAAAGTTAATAAACAAAGAATAACAATTTATAATTTAAACTTAGAAAAAGGGGCATGGTATAGTCATATTTATCAAAATAATGCCACACGAGAAATTGACTCTAGATTTGGACTAAAAGGGGAGTCAGTTCCAAGAGGAAGTGAGGAATATGATTCTATTATGCGCTCTACCGGTTATTGTTCTTTAGGAAAAATTGAAGTTGAGACTGCATTAAATTATTTTGGTTTCTTAGCTACACAATGCGGTAATTTTGTTGGCATTCCAGAGAAAGAAGTTAAAGAGCATATAAGCAAAGGGGAGTTTAAAGGACGTTTAACAGAAAATGATATTGAAATTGCTATGAGATACAAAGATTTTATGAGAAAAGGGGTTACTTATTTAGATATAATGAATATAGAAGGAACAGATGTTTTATTTCCTCAAAATTTAGAGAAAATGCTTTTTTAACTAGTAAATCTTAATGCTCTTCTATAAACTAATTTTTATAAAGATCTTTTATCTATCAAAATTATGACAATAAGATTCGGTCCCGCAGGAATAGGTCCCGTAAAAGATGCAATTTCCAATCTTGAAGAGTATCATCGGCTTGGTCTTAAAGCATGTGAAGTAGAATTTTCTTATGGTGCCTATATAAAGAAAAAGGAGGATGCTGAGAAGATTGGAGAAAGGGCAAAAGAGCTTGGAATAAAATTGAGTATTCATGCACAATATTGGATTAACCTCAATTCTGAAGAAAAAGATAAGGTTGAAAAAAGTAAGGAGAGAATTTTAGAATGCTGCAAGGTTGGAACCTGGCTTGGTGCCCAAACCGTTGTTTTTCATTCTGGATTTTATGGGAAGAACAAGGAGGAGACCTATGAACATATAAAGAACGCAATTTTAGATATTCAGGAAAGGATAAAGGAGAATCACTACACCCCAAAAATTGCCCCCGAAATTATGGGAAAGGTAAATGTTTTTGGAAGTGTTGATGAAATAGGAAAGCTGGTAAAAGAGACAGGATGCTCTTTCTGCATTGACTTTGCACATGTACTAGCAAGATACAAGAATTACAATTTTCGGGAAGTTCTCAGTAAATTTGAGGACCACAAAGAACTGCATATACATTTCTCAGGTATTGTATATGGAGAAAAAGGGGAAAAACATCATATAAAGACAACTGAAAAGGAACTTAGAGAACTGGTTTCTAATCTACCTAAAGACAAAGATATAACAGTTATCAACGAAAGCCCAGAAAATGTTGAAGATTCGGTTTTAGGGCTGAAAATTTACGAAGAAGACAGGGCTAAATGACTATTCACTTATTGTAACTACACTTGGTGAATTATTGAGTACTATAAAATGACCTTATTTTGTTATCACCATAAAGTTTATAAAGAATTTTTAGATATGAAAATTGAATTAAAATGAACAAACAAAAGAAATTTTTGGTTTCTTTTCTGATATTAGCAAGCGTTCTTGTTTTGACTAGTGTAGTCTCTGCTAACCAAATTGCCACTATTACAAATTTAAATGTGAATAGCCTAAACGGAGTTGGCAACGGGCAAAGCATAGCCGTTCTCGCAGGTAATAGTGTGCCTGTAACTGTCACATTCACAGCAAACGCAAATGAATCAAATGTATATTTGAGTGTAAATGTTCAGGGTATTAATGGAGATATTCAAAGTCAGGTCTTTGTAGGTGATATCGAGACTGGACAGACTTATGTAGAACCTTTAAGCATTAGCATACCTTCAGACAATGGGGATATTCAAAGTAATAATTTACCGGTTGTTGTAACCATTTGGAATGGAGATTCCTCTGTAGTTGAAACACAACAGACAGTATATTTTAGATACCAGAGACAGTCTTATAATGTAGAAGTTATGTCTTTAAACACTGTAGGCAGTGTTAACGCAGGAGGATTAGTGCCTGTTAATGTTGTCTTGAAAAATACAGGATATAATGAGTTAAATGATCTTTATGTGATTGTAAGCATTCCTGCATTAAATGTTGAAAAAACAGCTTATTTTGGAGATTTGAATAATGTTGTTCAATCAAATGATACTACAAGTGGAACAGTATACCTTCAGTTGCCTTCATACAACGTGACCTCCGGATCATATATTGTTCAGGCTGAGGTAAGAAATGGGTATGTTGATGAAGTACAAACTACAACTCTTAATATAGAAAACTCATTCGAGAGTAATATTGTTGCGGATAATCCCGTACAATCATCTAATGTGGGACAATCTGCTACCTATAACTTAGAAGTTGTAAATCCAACAACAAGCATAACTGTTTATAATATCGTTCCTCAAACTGCATCTGGTGTTGCAATATCAACAGATTCTATAATTACGGTTCCAGCAGGCTCAAGCAGAACAATAACATTGACCGCAACTCCAAGTTCCGCTGGAAGTTACAACCTTAGTGTTAGCGCTTTCTCAAATGATGGGCAACTTACAGGCAATGTTAATTTGGCTTTAAATGCAGAGGGGAATGGAGTTTCAAATCCTGTAGTAATATTAACAATTGTTCTTGCAGTGATATTCATAACATTGCTAGCTGTTTTGCTTGTATTGATTGCAAGAAAGCCAAGTAGTAATAAGCCAGAAGAGTTCAGTGAAAGCTATTACTGAGATTATTAGACTTTCAAACTAATTACTTTACTTATTCCATCATTCATACTAATACCATATAGGTTATTCGCATTCATTATTACTTCATCATTGTGTGATGTTACAATATACTGCCCCTTCTCCATATATTTCTTGAGAAGCATTGCAAGTCTTTCTGAATTTCTTTTATCAAGCGCCGCATCAATTTCATCCAAAAGATAAAAGGGATATGGTTTTAGTTCTTGAATAGCAAAAATCAGAGACAATGCAACAAGAGTCTGCTCTCCCCCAGATAGGGAAGTAACGTCAAAATATTTACCGTGGCCCGTCTTAAGGACTATATTGACTCCCCCTTCAAAAGGCTCCTTCTGGTTCTCAAGCTCAAGGTAAACCTGCCCTTTCTGACTCAGCTCCGAGAAATTTCTTGAAAAGATTTCATTCAAAGCATTAAATGTTTTCATGAAAGTTTTCTTTTTTCTGAAATCTATCTCTTTTATTATATTCATTATGCTTTCTTTTTCACCATCAATGATCTGCATCTTTTCTTTTATAGAATCATACTCTTTTTTTACCGATTCGTAAACTTCAAGCGAACGGAGATTTACAGATCCAAGATCCAACAATATTTCCTGAGCCTTCTCTAGTCTTTCTGTCAAGGACTCTTTAGGAGCTTTTATCTTTTCAATTCCTTCAAATTCATTCATTTCAAGTCTCAAATTCTCTGCTTCTGCATTGAATTTTGCATCTTCAATCTTTAAATTATTGATCTCTTGCTCTATTCCATAAGTCTTATTTTGATGCTGTGAAACTAAAATCTGATTATCTCTAACATTTTTCTGAAGTTCATCCCTCTCCGAGATCAATTTCTTGAATTTCTCGCTAAGCTGCTCCTCCTGCTTTTTCTTCTCCTCCAAACTCTTGTTTTTCTCACCAATCGTTGCATTAAATTTCAGGATCTCATCTTTTAATTCCTGCTCACTTCCAAGCAACTGCCTCAGTGAAGATTTTATCTTTTCAATGTCCCGTCTTTTAAAAGTTATTTCAGAATCGGTATCTTCTTCATTAATTAAAGGAATTTCCTGGATCTTCAATCTTAATTCTTCGTATCTTTTATCAATATCAAAGTCTGTATCAACATAATTCTGCAGGTTATTTTTCTTTTTCTCAATTTCTGAAATTTCTATTTTGAGAGATTCAGTTTTTTCCTGAAGAGATTTTATCTGATTTTTTTTATCTTCTACATTTGAAAGTAAAATAATATCCGACTCTCTTTTTGAAATCTCAGAGGTCATATTCTCAATTTCTTCCCGAATCATTTTCTTTTTCTTGAAGATCTCTCCCAATTGTTCATCAGACTTTTTTATTTCCCTGTTAAGCAATTCAATTTTTTCTGCAGTCTCTTTACTTATTGTATGAATGTGTTCTTCCGTAATTTTGTTCTTGCAAACAGGACAGACATCCATCTTTGATATTTTAACTATAAACGATTTTTGACCGTCTATCTCATGTTCATTTGAATACGAAATCTTTTCCAGTTTTAGCTCTTCATTTTCAAGCTTCTCTAGTAATCCCCTTTTTTCAGACAGAGAAGATTTCAAAGAATTTAATCTAGACTTATCTGAATTTCTATCAAATAAATCCTTAGAGATTGATTTTATCTGCTCTAATAAAAAGGAAGATTCCTGTTCGTAACCCCGAAGTGTTATTTTTTTATCTTCAAACCGGTCCAGCAATGTTTTTAACTCTGACCTATTTAGGTAAAATTTCTTTCTCTGCAATTCCAGCTTTTCAAGCTCGCCGCTTTTCTGCTCAATTTCTTTTCTTTTTACGACTGTTTTTGGATTTTCTTTTTTCAACTTTTCTATCTCAGAAGTTAGATCTAACAAATTCTTATTAAGAGCCTCTTTTTGTTTTAGTGCCTCATTCAATCTTTTATCACTATTCTCTAATCTTGCATTTAATCCAGCGAGATCCGCTCTAAGATTAGTAATTTCTTGATTAAGCCTTTCCTGTTCAAATCCCGTAGATGTTTGAATATTAGAATTTATAGAATTTATTTTAGCTTCCAGATCTGCTATGGAAATCTGAATTTTTGATATTTCTTTTTTTACTTTTTCTTTCTCATTATTCTTACCTTCAATCTTTGCTTTAACCTCCTCCACTTCTTTTTCCTTTTTCACTAAGTCGAAATAAATTATGCTTGCCTTGAATTTTTTCACATCCTCTTGAAGCTTTTTGAACTTTAATGCTTGTTGCCTTTCCTTTTCAAGATTATTCATATATGCAGTTCTCTCTCTAAGAATGGTTGAAATTTCTTTCAGTTTATCATCTGTTTTTTCAAGTTCCTTCAGAGACTTTTCTTTTCTCAGTTCATATATTGATATCCCCGCTATTTCCTCCACTACTTTCCTTCTTTCTTCTGTGTGCATTTTAACAAAATTTTGTATTTCTCCTTGTAAAATTATGTTAAATCCGTTGGGATCAATCCCCCCCTGAGCCAACAGAGATAATACATCCTGCCTATTTTTTGTTTCACCATCAATTTTGTAGATACTCTGCCCGTTCTTTCTTACAATTCTTTCTATAGAGATTTCATTTTTTTCTATACTAAATGTTTTGTCAGAATTATCAAATACTATCTCAACAATTGCTTCCCCAGCAGCACCAACAAATTTATTCCCCTGAAAAATCAAATTGCTTGATTTAGCTGCTCTAAGAGATTTTGAACTTAATCTCCCAAAAACAAAACATAATGCATCTGTGATATTACTCTTTCCTGAACCATTTGGACCAAGAATGACATTTATCTGCGGAACAAAGGGAATTTCTGTTTTCTTGGCAAAACTCTTGAACCCCTTGATCACCAGCTTTTTAATATAGGTCATATCGGAGGAAAGTAAAAGGAATTTTTAAAGATTTATAGATCAAAACTCGTCAAGTTTTTTCTGATTAGCCTTAGCTACCGCAACTCGCCAGGTTACCCAAGTTTTCCTGAAAATGCCCTCTTCTTCATATTTTTTCAAATTCTCTTCAACGAATTTTATTGTAACTGGATCATGGCAATACCCTGAACCGACATTACCATATTTTTCTTTCAAAAAAGACATTTCCTTGTCCCTAACACATTTTGCCAGGACCGAAGCCGCAGAGGTCACAATATGGTTTACATCTGCCTTATGTTCACATATCAAATCAATGTTAGACTTGTCTTTTATTTTTGATAAAACCAGCTGTCTCCAAGTCTCTGTTGTCGGATTTGGACAATCAATAATAACTTTTATCTTGTTAAATCCCTTGTTTATCTTATTTATTATTTCCGCTGCCGCAATCGCCTCAAGCTCATTAAGTTTTATCCCGTGTTCGTTATTATCTTCTATTTCAATTGGAGGGATTATAATTATTTCAAAGGCCTCTGTGAGTTTTTTTATTTCTGGTTCCAGTTCATCTCTTTTTTTTCGTGTGAGTTGCTTGCTATCTTTGACACCTAATTTCTTCAAGTCTTTCTCAAATTTTTCATCAATCAGACAACCAGCTATTACTAGAGGGCCTAAAATTGGTCCTCTTCCTGCTTCGTCAATTCCAAGTTTTAACATATAAAGACTTTCTAGAATCTGTATAAATATCTTTCGAAGTTCTCAATTCCACCATTTTTTATCGGAATCCCTTCCTTCCTGAGAATTTCAACCTTCTTTTTTGTTCCTTTGGCATAGCCTCCAACTTTTCCATTGCTATTGACAACTCTGTGACAAGGAACTTCGGGGGCATAAGGATTTTTGTTCATGGCAGTTCCAACAGCTCGATATGCCTTCGTTCCCATTGCGGTGGCAAGAGCTTTGTAAGTTGTCAGTTTTCCTGATGGAACTTTCCTAAGAAAAGAGTAACACCTTTCAGCAAAGAAGCCTTCTGTCACCATTTTATTTAGATCTCCTTTCAAACGTTATTTTCATAATATCCTTAATATCTTTTCTATAAATTATAATAGGTATTACTGAAATCAGTACTAATGCAGATATTGTAAGAACCAGATAGACTAAGCTGTTATCTTGAATGCTTAATAGAAGAAGGATAAGCCCGATTTGATTAAGCAAACTTCCGATTATGCTTATAATTATCCACTTAGTCATTTTAGATTTACTTAATCCTCCAAGTATACATCCAATCGTGGAAGGGAGGAAGAAGACAAAATTGAATAGAACTATAATTGCGTTAGAGTCGTTCTTGAATATTCTTTTCAGTTTTTTTGCATTATTCTTGTCTGAATTGATATACTTCTCAAATGCCTGATGCCCAATTGTCCTTGATAGAACAAAAACAAGAATAATGCCTAAAATTATTCCTATGGAAGTAAGAACTACTAAAGTGGGTGCATTAAACATAAAAAATCCAGAAAGTATGAATGCAGATGATACTGTCCCGGTCATGGTAGTGATTAAAACGATAAATGTGTATATCGGTTGAGTAAAATTTTGATAATTTGAAAGCAGTTTCTCAATAACTTCCTGATTGAAATTGAAATTAGATTCAAAGATAATCACTACTAGGTAAATAATTAATAGAACAATAATCAAGTACTTCCTTAATTTTTTAATATTTATAGGCATATGAAGAATTTTTTTAATAGGAAATTTGTTTTAACGTTGTCTCCCCCTTTAGATTTATTAAAATAGGTTATTACTTAAATATTTGACTGTGTCTAGAACTCTTTTTAATCCTGCCCCCCATGTGAAATTGCTTCTATAATTTCTTTGGTCTTCCTTACAATTCCCATCCTCTTGAATATTATATTAACGGACATATTGTGCTCAGCTGCACTCATGGCGGTCATTGCATCTTCAGCAAATATCTGGTGATATCCGTATTCATATGCAAATCTTGCAGTACTTTCAACACCTACGTTAGTTGATATCCCGCAAAGAATTATTGTGTCTATTTTTCTCCTTCTGAGTTGCAAGTCTAGGTCTGTTCCATAAAATGCACCCCACTGGTGCTTTGTTATCACAATATCTCCTTCTTTTGGTCCAATTTGATCAACAAAGTCCGCCCAATCTCCAGGAAGATCATGCACACCCATAGACATTTCTGCAGTAGGATTAAGTGCTGTTTCTCTAGAAGGTTTAACATGCACCAAAAATACTGGAATGTTATTTTTTCTGCATGCTTCGGCAAGCTCGGATGATTTTTCTATGACTTCCTCTCCAGAATAAGGCTCAAGCTTCCTGCCCATGGAAATAATTCCATTTTGTAAATCTATAACTACCAGAGCAGTTTTATTTGAGTATATCCTTTCCATTAGACTAATTTCCTCCTTTTGACTGTAAACCCTTTAAGATTTATAAATAAAATGGATTCAAAATCCACAAAACTCCGATTTGCTTAATCATTTAATAGCGGGGGCGGGATTTGAACCACGCGACCTCGAGGTTATGGGCCTCGCGAGCACTCCAGGCTGCTCTACCCCGCTATAATAAAACGTATCTGAACTTGTTTTTAAAGATTCTCATAAGAGGGATAAAAAGGCTTATAAGTAATATATCATAGAAATTTGTATTATGCCCAGATCGCATAATGGTATTGCACCGGATTGCTAATCCGGGCCCGCAAGGGCTCGCAGGTTCGATTCCTGCTCTGGGCGATGATTCTTCGTAAGACGAGGAGGTTACAATTAGAATTTATGACGGAATACTTGATCCATTAATGAGGTTGCTTACCGTCCCCCCTGCCTGCCCAATTGTGTTAGTAGTTGCATTAACTGCACCTGTCCACTTCCAGCAGAATATCCCGAAGTGGATGTTACATGTGGTTAAGTCAGTAGTATTCTTCCCTCCAAAATATCCCCATATAAGCAGTCCAATTATAATCAAGACAAAAATTATTATTCCGCCTTTGCCATTTCCCTTCCCCTTTTTATACATACTTTTTTAATTATTCTAGAGTATTTATTCTTTTCTAATAACTTCTTTGAACTTATGGCAATTTTATAAATATCAATAAATATCTAGCAATATGAAAATGTCAACAATCATTCTCATTGGAATGATTACAATAGCAATACCAGAGCTTTTGATGGATATATTTGGAAAAGGAAATAGCCTTGCAAATTTTCTTTATTACATTATTGGGCTCGGCGTAATAATTTTAATTATAGGAATTATAGTTGGTATATTAAATAGGTCTAAAAAGAAAAACAAGTAGTACCTCTAAATCTCATATTTCTTGTAGAAAATCCTCTTGCTCATCTCGACTAAAAGTAGGTAAGTTAATACTGCGGCAACGACGTACACAAAGAACCAAATAGGCATAGGAATGAATTGGAATAAGTTCCCCAGAGGGGTATATGGAATAATCAAGGCTATTGCAACTATGGTAAAGCAGCTAATTAAAATTCCCTTTCCAGGCTTGCTCTTCCAGAAAGGGGAACGTCTTGTTCTTATTGCAAAAACAACAAGCGTCTGAGTTGCTATTGATTCAATAAACCAGCCTGTCCTGAATGTCGCCTGGCTTGCCTTAAATAAGAAAATCAAAACCCCATAAGTAAGAAAATCATAAAGAGAACTAATTGGTCCGAACCAAATCATAAATCTTCTAATAAGTTTTAAATCGAATTTTTTAGGTTTTTTCAGATACTCAGAATCAACATTATCTCCGGATATGGGTACTTGAGAAAAGTCGTAGAGCATATCATTAAGCAGAACCTGGGTAGGAAGCATTGGAAGAAATGGCAAAACAAAAGAGGAGACAGATAAACTAAGCATGTTCCCAAAGTTTGAACTTACTTCCATGAGAATATATTTCATTGAGTTTCCAAAGATTTTCCTGCCTTCAGCAACCCCTCCTGCGAGAATGCCAAGATCTTTCTTCAAAAGGATTATATCTGATGCATCTTTTGCAACATCCACAGCCGTATCAACTGAAATCCCAACATCTGCTTCATAAAGAGCTTCTATATCATTTACCCCATCTCCCATATACCCCACATCATGCCCGTTTTCCTTCAGGACTTTTATTATCCTTTGCTTCTGAGAGGGTGTGAGCCTGCAAAAAACGTTAGCTTTCTCAACAACTTCGCTGAGCTTCTTATCATCAAATTTTTCTATCTGGTCTCCAATAACAATCCTAGTAATCTGAATTCCAACTTCTTGAGCAATCTTTTGAGTTATTATTTCATTGTCTCCTGTAAGTATTTTAAAAGCTACATCGAGAGATTTTAATTTTTCAAGGGATCCCTTTACTGTTTTTCTTGGAGGATCGGAGAGAGTAATAAATCCAAGGAAAGTTAATTCCTTTTCATCAGCCTTATCATAGCTAGCTTTTGAGGAATTCTTGTATGCAACGGCTATAACCCTCAGTCCCTCATTTGACAGATCAAAAAACTTCTTTTTTATTTTTTCTCTATAATTTGCAATTCCCCCAACCCTTCCATTAATATCAATCTTTGAACAAACTTTCAGTATAGGAAATACGGCACCTTTAGTTATAAGCAGTTGCTCCTTTCCATTCTTGACCGCAACGGACATTCTTTTTCTATCATAATCAAAGGGGATATCTTCAATTTTAGAGTATGATTCCAATTCCGAAATAACCTTGTCTCCGGCATACTTAAGAATTGCCGCATCAATAGAATTCCCAGATATTTTTTTCCCGTGGCGTATTGCAGAATTGCAAAGAACACTGTATAGCAGTATATTTTCATTCAAATTGTTCGAAAGGTCAAAATAGTTATGCAACTCTATATTTCCCTCTGTTATTGTTCCTGTTTTATCTGTACACAGAATATCCATGTTCCCAAAATCCTCAATTGAGACTAACCTTTTCACAATTACTTCCTTTTTTGCCATGTTTTTTGCACCTATTGACATACTTATAGTCATAATTACAGGCATCATTTCTGGAGCGATCCCTATTGCAACAGCAAGCGCAAATAGCAAAGAATCAAGGATATTTTGTTTCAGAACGGCATTTGCAGCAAAGATAATTACTGTTAGGACCAAAACAACCTTTATCAGGAAATTTACAAACTGGCTTATACCTTTTTGAAATTGAATTTGAGGCTTTTCCTGAATGACTGTCCTTGAAAGCTGCCCAAGCCTAGTTTGATTTCCAATCGACAGAACAATTCCCAAGGCCTGACCGTCCGAAATAATTGTTCCCGCAAAAGCATAATTCTTATAATTCTTGTCCACGTCCGCTTTTTTAAGAACATCCGAAACTTTATGCACTGGAACGGATTCTCCTGTAAGAATAGACTCGTTTATTTCAAGGTTCTCGGCTTCAATAAGCCTTACGTCCGCAGGGACCTTGCTCCCTACATCCAAATTTATAATATCCCCTGGAACGATGTTCTTTACATCAATCTCAATTTTCTCGCCATTTCTCGTTACAATTGCTTTATGGGAAATTTTTTTATTCAAATCATCGACAATTCTTTCAGAACGATATTCTTGAATAAAGGATACAATTGCAGAAAGAAAAATAAGAACAAGTATTATTGTTCCTCCGAGTACCTCTCCAAAATACATTGAAAGTACACTTGTTACAATAAGAAGCCATAATAGTGGATTCTTGAATTGCCTTAAAAGCAGAAGAAGAAAAGACTTCTTCTTTTTTAGCTGATTATAACCATACTCTTTATGCCTTGATTCAATTTCACTTTCTGTCAGCCCCTGCCGAGAACTCTTAAAGACTCGAAATAAATCTCCCTCAGTCTTATTCCAATATTCTAATTCAGACCCCTTTTGCATTAATTTATATTCGTAAAATGGATTTATATTTTTATTGAAAAATTATTTCAAAACCTCGAACCTGTCACGACCGCCCTCTTTTGCCTTGTACAATGCCCTGTCCGCCCTCTCCTTAAATCTTGCCTTGTCATCCTTTGCTTTAAATTGAGTTATGCCCCCGCTTACCGTGAGCTTGTATTTTTTTAGAAAAACATCTCTGTGAATTGCAGTTTTTAGTCTAGATGCAAATTTTTTTGCTTTTTCTATCTGTGTTTCGGGAAGCAGTATAAAAAATTCTTCTCCGCCAAATCTTGCAACAACATCAGACTTCCTTGCACAGTTCATCAAAACTTTTGCAAGCTTGGCAAGCATCTCATCAGCTTTTAGATGCCCGTAAGTATCATTTATTTTTTTAAAATGGTCTATATCAATCATGACCAAAGAAAGCTTCTCCTTTTTTCTCTCTGCCTTCTCTATTTCCATATCAATAACAGTATCAAAGAATTTATGATTATACAATCCCGTCTTTTCATCATGAATCGCAGCATCATAAAGCAGGTCAATCGACTGATGCATAGCTTCAAACATCTTGCTTATTTTTTCTCGGAATTGCGGATCTAGCGCAGAAATCTTATCTTTCAAGTTCTTATCGGGGACGGGGTCCATTATAAGATTATGCAAAAAAATTATATAAATGTTTGTAAAAGTTATTTCTTAATATCGCTTATTTTTTTGTACTGAAGATACCATCTTTCAAGAATTTCAAGTATCCTCTTTCTTTCAGATTCATTACCTATCCCTTTCCAATCAAGAAGAACGAAATCAATCTCTTCCTCTGTTTTCTGTATTGCCTCTTTTATCATCTCTTCTGATAAAGGTAAAGAATATCTCGGGATTGTATGAGAAATGGCAATGTTTGAGCTGGATTGTATTTTGTTGAAACTAGGGCAGTAATGAGGCCCCCCTATTGCAATGGCAACTTCATTATATGGATTCTCTTTGTAAGTCTTTATTGTATCATCAATTGTTTTTGCAACCACAAAACCCGCTCTTCTATCGTTCCATTCTGTTTCTGTAGCCCCAATTTCAATAAAAATGCAGGGCTTATCAATGAGAGGACCATGGTGAGTAGCTTCAAGAGTCACTGCATAATCCTTATCCAAACCGTATTGTTTTGTATTCTTGTTTAAGTTCTCAAACAGTTGTTTTTCAAAAAGAGCAGAAGTTCGGCAAATTTTTCCTTCTTTTCCTCCCAAATCAGCCTTTCTCCAGTTTCCCGGGGCATGAACTGAAAGAGTTTTCTCGTTTTTCTCAGAACTGTGCCTTGAAGCAAATATGATAAAATCATATTTATTTATTTTCTCAAGATTTAGGTTCTCTGTATAAATTATTTCCTCCTCAACCAGATAAAAATCAAATCCAGACTGCTGCTTCATTGAAGAAAGCATAGGGTTCTCCCTGAACTGAGAAAGGCGGGTTGTGATATTAATCCCCGCTTTATCTTTTTTGCTTGCAACTATTAAAAATTTTTGATAATCCATTGTAAAATTATGGATAAAATTGCCTTTAAAGATTTAAATATATTATGAACTTACAGTTTATATGAACCAGATTTATACAATTTTGATTGGAATATTTGTTCTAATCTTGGGCTTTCCCATAGGAATTATCCTTTCAAATCTGACAAAAGATGAAAATAAAGGAGGACAGCTCTGGTTTAAGTTGATAATTATAGTATCCCTCGTCGGGGCAGTCATAACTTTGATATTCAGAAATGATGCTCTCTTCTTCACCTTCCTGTTTTTTACTACAGTTACGAACGGGAGCCTGAAAAAAGATAAGAAAGAGTAAAAATAAAAATGGTTAATAAATACTTGAAAATCAAGATGTTTTTTAGAATTGGATTTTAGTTCCATCTTGAACTAATATTAGAGAGATCCTATTTCTTCTTTTTTTTCTTTGCTGGCATATTCTCCACCTCGTTTTTATTATTACACTAATAAAAAAGTATTTTTATATTTATCGCTTTTTTCCAAAAAATAAAAATGTATAGATTAATAAATATAAACCTAGTCGATAAAACATGCTGTATTTGATCGGATTAGGTCTAGATTATAACTCAATATCAAGAAAGTCTAGCGAAATAATCAGTAAATGTAAAAAAATCTACCTTGATAATTACACTGTTAACTTTCCATACTCCATAAAAAAACTTGAAAAAGTAATTAAAAAAAAGATATTACCCGCAGGCAGAGAATTCTTGGAGAGTTTAAAGATAGTCGACGAAGCAAAAAAAGATGATATTGCATTGCTAATCTACGGAAGCCCGCTGACTGCCACGACACATATCTCTTTGATCCAAGATACAATGAAGAAAAAGATAAAATATAAAATTATTTACAATGCCTCGATTATCGACGCTGTTGCTGAGACGGGCCTGCAATTATACAAATTTGGAAAAATATCAAGCATTCCGAAGTGGAGCGGAAACTTTAAACCCAAAAGTTTTGTTGAAAATATAAAGCAGAATCTATCCATAGATGCCCACAGCCTCGTTCTTGTAGATATTGGATTAAAATTTGAAGATGCTTTGAAAGAATTGAAAGAATCTGCAGAGGAATATGAACTAAATCTTGTGAGAATTCTGGTCTGCTCCAATTTAGGAACAGACAAGACGAAGATTATTTACGGCAAAGTAGATGATGTAACTGATAAAAATATAAAAGCCCCTTTTTGTTTTATAATTCCGGGAAAACTTCATTTTATTGAGG
Source organism: uncultured Nanoarchaeota archaeon (assembly GCA_963743615.1). Taxonomy (GTDB): domain Archaea; phylum Nanobdellota; class Nanobdellia; order Pacearchaeales; family GW2011-AR1; genus JAKLIN01. The sequence continues at coordinate 82,405 of CAVUQF010000002.1, read as the reverse complement.
AAGAAGTTTTGGAAAAATATCAGATTAAAAAAATTTAAAAGTCAATATACCAATAATTAAAATGTATAATTTCAAAGAAGTCGAAGAAAACACGCTTAAGTTTTGGGAGGAGAACAAAACATTTGAAAATCTCAAAGAAAAGAATAAAGGCGGGAAGAGATTCAGCTTTATCGACGGTCCCATAACTGCAAATAACCCCATGGGGGTTCATCATGCATGGGGAAGGACTTACAAAGATCTATTCCAGAGATTCAAGGCTATGCAGGGATACGATCAGAGATTCCAAAATGGTTTTGATTGCCAAGGATTGTGGGTCGAGAGGGAAGAGGAAAAAGATCTAGGATTGAAAGATAAATCAGATATTGAGAAATTTGGAATATTAAATTTCGTCAATTCCTGCAAAAAAAGAGTGGAAAAATTCTCGAAGATACAGATGGAGCAGTCAATAAGACTGGGGCAGTGGATGGATTGGAACAACTCTTATTATACCATGACTGACAATAATAATCTTCATAATTGGTTTTTAATAAAAACTTATAATGACAAGGGATTATTATACAGGGGAAAAGATGCAGTGCCTTGGTGCTGGAGATGCGGGACGGCAAGTTCAAAGCATGATATTGTTACAGAGGGATACAAGGAAGTTACACATTCTGCCTTGTTTATGAGATTCCCTGTAAAGGGAAAGGAAGGAGAATATTTCTTAATTTTTACAACTACCCCCTGGACGGTTCCCGCAAATGTCGCAATTGCGGTAAATAAAGACATTGATTACGTAAAAGTTGAGCAAGGAGGCAAATTTTATTGGATTGCCGAAAAAAGGCTGAGCGAATTGACGGAAAGTCCAAGAATTATAGAAAAAAAGAAAGGAAAAATGCTTGAAGGAATAAAATATGAAATGCCTTATAATAATTTTACAGAGCAAAAAAAATCGGCTCATAAAGTAGTATTATGGGAACTGGCTTCTGAAGAAGAGGGAACAGGAATTGTTCATATAGCTCCAGGATGCGGAGCAGAAGATTACGAACTGGGAAAGGAACTTGGATTGAATATGATCTCTCCATTAGATGAAGCAGGAACTTATTCTTTGGGATTTGGGAGTTTCAGCGACAAAAAATATTCTGAAGTTAGCAAAGAAGTTCTGGCAGACCTTGAAAAGAGAGGATTCGTCTACAAGATAGTTCCCTACAAACACAGATATCCCCACTGCTGGAGATGTGGGGAGGAATTAGTTTTCAGATTAGTTAGCGAGTGGTATATAAAATGTGATGAGATAAGAAAAACACTTATCGAAGAGAACAGAAAAGTAAAATGGTATCCTGAATATGGTAAGGTTAGGCAGGAAGAATGGTTCAAGAACATGGGGGATTGGCTTATCTCAAGAGAAAGATACTGGGGATTACCTCTTCCTATATGGGAATGCAAGTGCGGAGAGATTTTTGTGGCGGGAAGTCTTAAAGAATTGAGAGAAAATGCAATCGATAAAAAGAAAGTTGACAATCTTAAAGAAATACACAGACCTTGGATAGATGAAATAAAAGTAAAATGCAAGAACTGCGGAAAAGAAGTAGAGAGAATAAAAGACGTTGGCGACGCATGGCTTGATGCGGGAATTGTTCCGTTTTCAACCTTAAACTACCTTAATGACAGAGAATACTGGAAAAAGTGGTTCCCTGCAGATTTAATTTCCGAAAGCATGCCCGGGCAGTCAAGAGGATGGTTTAATGCATTGATGTGGGCCAGTGTTGCAATAACCGGAAAAGTTCCATTCAAGTCTCTTTTCGGATATGAAACTTTGAAAGATGAAAAGGGAAATGAAATGCACAAAAGCAAAGGAAATGCCATTTGGTTCAATGATGCTGTTGAAAAAATGGGTGCAGATCCGATGAGGCTACTCTATTGCCTGCAAGATCCTAGCCAAGAACTAAGATTTGGATATAATGTTGTCAAAGAACCTACAAACAATCTTAACATATTCTACAATCTTAGCAATCTCGTTGTAGACCTCAAAGAAACAAAAACTAAGAGCATAGAGGACAGATGGATCATCTCTAGATTAAACTCTCTTATCAAAAAATTCACTGAAGAAATGGAGAATCTGCACCCTCATCTTGCAACAAGAGCGTTACAAGATTTTTGGATAAATGATCTTAGCAGAAAATATATCCAATTCGTTAGAGACAGGATGTCTTCTGATGATAAATCTGCACAATTTGCTGTTAAAGAGGTCTATCTTACCTTGCTAAAAATGCTAGCTCCTATCTCGCCATTCATGACCGAGTATGTATGGCAGAAGTTTAGAGATAAGAAAATTGTCAAAGAGGAGTCTGTTCACCTCTCTTCTTTCCCAAAATATGACAAAGAAAAGATTGATTCTCAACTTGAAGAGAAGTTCCTGAAGATGTTTGATATAATTGAAAAAGGCCTTTCAGAAAGAGACAAGATTCAAATCGGATTAAAATGGCCCCTTGCAAAGGCAATAATTTCCTGCCCTGAAAAATTCGACAAAGATATTTTGGAAATAATTTTGAGGCAGTTGAATGTGAAAAAGATTGAACTTAAGAATAAAAAACAAATTGAAATAGAATTTGACACAAAAATCACTCCTAAATTGGAAGCGGAAGGGTTTGCAAGAGAAATATCAAGACAAATCCAGTCATTTAGAAAAAATTTGGGGTTAAATAAAGGGGATAAAGTCAAAACGTACATAATAACCGATGAAAAATTCAAAAAAATGCTTAATTCCGAGAAAGATACCATAAAAGAAAGGACAAATTCAGATGAGCTGAATATTGTTACAACTGACAAGGAAAGATTTAAAAATAAAATGGGCTTTGAAATCAAAGATAAAAAAGGGGAAATTGCGATAATCAAAAAATAACTACTGATTAGTAATTTAATTGTTTCATTCCTCTAATATAACAATATTTAAAAATAAAAAAGGTGTCGAAAAAATAATGATAGTAAAGGATGAATTTTTGAGCAGACTGAGGAAGATATTTGATCTAAATCTTTATGAAGTAAAAGTCTGGGCGGCCATCCTTTCAAGAGGAAATAGCACTGCAGGAGAATTAAGTAATATTTCTGGAGTCCCAAGAAGCAGAACATATGATATTTTAGAGAGTCTGGAGAAAAAGGGATTCATTGTTATGAAACTTGGAAAGCCAATTAAATTTGTTGCAATAAAACCAGATGAAGTTGTTGAGAGAGTTAAGAGAAACCTGACAGCTCATACTAAAGAAAGATTGCAAAGGCTTGAAACATTAAAGGATGATGAAGTTCTTGGAGAGCTTAATAATCTTTTCACGAAAGGAGTAAAGTTTGTTGAACCTTCCGAACTTTCCGGAAGTTTAAGAGGCAGAGAGAATTTGTACAATCAGTTGGATATGATGATTAGAAGCGCAGAAAAGAGTGTCACAATTGTAACAACACATGAAGGAATTAATAGGAAATGGGAAGCACTTATGCCTAGTCTTGAGAAAGCAAATAAGAGAGGAATTAAGATAAGAGTTGCAGCACCAATTGACAGCAATAATATTTCCGTCGCAAGAGAATTCAAAAAGTTAGCAGAAATAAGAAATTTAGAGAACATAAGAGCAAGATTTGTCATAATTGATTCAAATCAGCTGATGTTTATGCTTCTTGATGATGAAAAGTTCCACCCCAGTTATGATGTGGGTGTTTGGATAAATACAGAATTCTTCGCTCAGGCATTGGAACAATTCTTTGAGCTCGCTTGGAAAGACTTAAAGCCGGTAAAATAAAACTACATTTCTTCAACAACATCAATTCCCAAGAGAGATAGAGAAGTTTTTAGGATTTGTTTGGACGCTTCTACAAGTGCAATTCTGAAACTTTCCTTCTTTGACTTAATTACGGGACAAGAATGATAAAACTCATTAAAAGTCTGCGCAAGCTGGTATGAATAATTTGCAAGGTATGATGGACTAAAGTCATTATAAGATTTTAGCAATACTTCCTGAAATTTAGATAGTTCCTTTACAAGATCAATTTCTTTTTTTTCCAAACTTGAGACATTTGGGTTTCCTGCAACCTTCGACTTCTTAAGAATTGAATTCGCCCTTGCATAGCTGTACAAAATATAAGCTCCAGAATTTCCCTCAAAGTTCAGAGAATCTTTGACATCAAAGATAATATTTTTCTGCTCCCCCTGCTTCAACATTGAATATTTTATTGCTGCAATGGAAATCTTCAGAGCTCTCTCTTCTAATTTTTCTTTTTTTATTTTTGGTTCACGTTTCTTTATCTCCTTTTGGGCATGCGATACAACTTCTTCCAAAAAATCCGAATAAAGGATATTATTTCCGGTACGTGAGGACATTTTTCCAGTTGGGAGCCTCACCATTCCATAAGAAACATGATACAAATTTTTATAATTTTTAGATCCTATCAATTCTAACGTTTTTACTAATTGATTAAAATGCAAGTCCTGCTCATTTGCAATTACATAAACTAGCTTATCTAAGTCGGGATATTTTGCCGTTTTATTTTCAACAAGGGCAAGATCTTTCGCAGAGTATAAAATCGTTCCATCTTTTCTTATAAGAACCCATACGCCCAATTTATATTTCTGCAAATCCATTATTATAGCATCTTCACTTTTTTTTGCAATCTTGTTCTTTAACATAGATTCAACAATTTCTTTTCCCTTACTTTCCATATCTTTTTCAAAAAAGTATTCATCAAAGTGTGTATTCAACTGAGAATAAATCTTTTCCAGAGAGTGAAGGCTTAATTCCCTTGTTTTTTTCCATAATTCATTTAATTTCTGATCTTCACCAGATTCTAGTTTCTTGTTGATATCATCAACTTCCACTTGCCATTTTTTATTTCTTTCAAGACGCTTAACCGCATCCACATAGATGGAAGCTATCCAAGACTCATCATCTTTCAATTTTTCCCGGGAATGGTATTTAGTATAACACCAGATCCATTTTGCTACATGCATTCCGCTATCTCCCTGATAGTTAGCCCTAACTACTTTGTTTCCGCAAAATTCAGATATTCTTGACAGACTTTCTCCAAGCGATGTCCCCCTAATATGACCCACATGGAAAGCCTTGTGAGTGTTTGCCTGAGAAAATTCAACCATAATTGTTTTCCCTTTTCCAATATCTAGCTTACCAAAATCATCTTTTTTAGACAAAATTTCAGATATTAAATTTCCAGAAAGTTTTTTCCTATCCAGAAAGAAATTTATGTATGACCCTTCAGTTTGTATATCCTTAAACCCATTCAAGCTTCCAATTTCTTCCCTTATTTCCAAAGCTATGTCTTTCGGATCTTCCTTTAACAATGAAGCAAGAAAAAAACAGGGAAATGCAAAATCTCCAAGTTCTGGAGATGGAGGAGTTTCTATTCTTTTCAGGATCTCATCAACCTTCAAATTTATCTTATCCCCCTTAAGAATCTCTAATATTGATCTCGCAATAATCTCTTTTTTTTCAGAATCATCTGACATTACCTTAATAATATAAGAACTTTTTTAAATCTAATTAATGTGTGAAAGCCATGCGGGGGTGCCGGAGTGGTCAAACGGGCAGGACTTAAGATCCTGTGGCTTAGTGCCTGCGCAGGTCCGAATCCTGTCTCCCGCAGTTTTTATGAAAATTAAGTCTTTTGCTGAAGATAATAGGCCCAGAGAACGATTGAGAGAAAAGGGGCCGGAAGCGCTGAGCGATGCTGAATTATTGGCTTTAATAATCAAAACAGGCACAGGCAAATTGGAGGGAAAATAACAGAAATTATTACAACCAGCAAAAAAGAGAATACTGGGCAAGCAATCACGAGCACCTCTTAGAAAAAAAGAGAAAGAATTACAACAAGAGAAAAGTCAAAATCTTAGCACAACAAGCTTTGTATAGGCAAAATAACCAGACATTATCCAGAATAAAAAACTTAAGAGAACAGCAAAAGGTGCTTGCACTAAGAATGTTTGAATATAATATCAACAAGGCTTTAAACAGTCAAATTCCAGAAGTTTTGCCCACTTTGGTACTTTCCTATCTACTGTTGTAATCATAACTCTTAAAAATACAGCAATTATCTACTTCCGTAGACTAGGTTGGCGGGTTAGCCCTCCGCTGATTGCCAAAGGGCTTTATGGCAGACTGCAAGAAGGGAAAGTTAGGGGAGAGTTAAAAGACCCTGTTCCAGACGTTGAGACTTTGTCTGTCTCGATCTTGCAGATGCGAAACGGGTCAGGCCTTGATCGGAGCAGCCCTAAACATTTGTTAAGGTGCTTGATAGAGTGCAGAGTTGAGAACGGGCAGGAAAATCTTTTAGCAATTTCTAAAGCTACCCTTCGAGTCTACAAAAAATTTATAAAACCCAAAGTGCTTTTCGTAGAATGGCTAAGGGTTCCGATAAGAGTAAATTCGCGATCATGGGATTTGTCTTTGGGCTAGTCTCTTTGATTCTAATAGCACTAACTAGTTTTGTACCTATGCTTGGGCTTGTTGGAGTTGTTTCAATTTTATTAGGAGTAATTTTTTCTATAATCGGGCTTAGGTCTGAAAGGAAAGTATTTGCAATTGTAGGCTTGATCATTAGTGGTCTTCTTCTTGTTCTAATGATAATTGGAGTTGTCTTGGTTGTTACAAGTAACTCAGTTTCTTATTGAGGATATTTTCAATAAATTAATAAACACTTTTTCGTTGTTTATCCGATGAACAAAAGGGGGCAGTTCTTCCTCATAGCCGCAATAGTTATCATTTCTGCTTCAATAGGTTTTTTTGTAGTTTCAAATTCTGTTTCTTCACAACAAAATTACGATGCTTCCTACTTAAAAGATGAACTCACAATTGAAAGCCAAAAAGTTATAAATTATGGAATAGTTAACCACTATGATAATGCACAAATGGAAAATAGCTTATATTCTCTAGCCAACTTATACATTAATAGCACACCCCAAGATGATTGGTATTTTATTTTTAATGGAACAAATGGAATGAACGTTACGATATATCAAAATTTTCCTGCCACTGTCAGAATAGATGGTTTTTCTCCGACGAATACACTCCAAAAAGTATATTCAGAATATTTTAATCCTTCTGGAAGCACAGTAAGTGTCATGATTAATAATTATAACTATAACTTCCAATTATCAAATGAGAATTTTTTCTTTATTATATCTAGTCAAAGCGGGGGACAGAATTACACTGTAAGCGGATAATGAATACAAAAAATAAAAAAGGTGTAAGCGAAATCATCGGATATATTTTATTAGTTGCAATTGTTGTAACAATAAGCATTTTTGTATATCAATGGCTTAAAACTTATGTTCCTCAAGATGCAATATCTTGCCCCGACGGGGTATCTCTATCTGTAATTAGTTATAATTACAGCTGTGCAAGCAACACACTAAATCTAACACTGCAAAACACAGGAACTTTCAACATTTCAGGTTACTTCATACATGGATCGGATAGTCCAAATCAACAGATAGCCACAATAGATCTTACGGAATATTATTCGGGAGATTACACAATAGCAAACAATGCTGTTTATTATTTCCTTCTTACAGAGGGGAATCTTAATCCAAGCCTGAACCCATTTAGCCCGGGAGAAATAACGGGGGGTAGTGATAATTTTTTCGATTTATCAAAGATAAACCCTGTGATCCCTATTACAACATTGAACAGTTTGGAGATTACCCCGACAAGATTTGTGGAATTAAATGGAAGAAATGTGATTGCAGGGTGTGATAATGCAAAGATAGATCTCCCAATAACCTGTTCTTAATTTTCAAAATCTCATTATATTTATAAACTAATTTGTACTTAATAAAATATGAACAAAAAGGGGGTTTCGCCAGTAATAGCAACAGTTTTACTGATTGGAATTGTTATCGCTTTAGGGCTGGTTGTATTCTTCTGGTTCAGAAGCTTTACGCAAGAGGCGGTGACTAAATTTGGAGGAGAAAATATTCAATTGGTTTGTAATAACGTTCAGTTTGAGGGGAGTTATTCATCAACGTCTACTACTTCAGGAACTCTAGCAATTTCTAATACAGGAAATGTACCAATCTATAACTTTAATGTTCAAATTAATGGAGCCGGAGGAGCATACCAAACTCAAACAGTGAGCAGTCTAATCTCAAGTTGGCCCAAAATAGGAATAAATCAGGGGGGAGTGTTCTCTGGAAGTGTCACCTTGCCATCTGGATCTAGCAGCTTAGTCTTAATTCCAATATTAATGGGAAGCACAAGTGGAGGGCAAGAGCAGGTTTATACCTGTGGAAGCCAGAATCAATATAAAATTTCTTTAAGTTAAAATGTTTTCAAAAAATAAGAGAGGCATCTCAACTATTATAGCAACTTTGCTTCTTGTCGTATTAACAATCGTGCTGGTTGCGGTTGTATGGACTGTGATAAACAATTTTATCAGCCCTAAAATTAGCCAGTCGACATCTTGTTACAATGTTTACAATGATATCACCTTAAACAATGAATATTCTTGTTATAATAGCAGTTCAAATCAAGTTCAATTCTCATTGAATATAGGTGGCAGTAGTGTAGATGGAGCTTTAGTTTCAATTTCTGGCCCAAGCCAATCGAAAAGTTTTACAATAACAACACAAACTCAGGCAATTCAGGGTTTATCAAATTATCCAGATGGAAGTTCGCAAGTAATATTACCGGGCATAAACTCAGGATCAACATATCTTTATTCTTGGACAGGGTCAAGTGCTCCAAATTCAATACAAGTTGCTCCGGTGATAGGAGGGCAACAATGCTCTGCTTCAGATTCAATACAAAAACTAGATGACTGTAGTCTCTTATCATAAAGTTTACATTAGTTATTCTTAAAAAAGTTAAATTTAATTAAAATTTACCCTACTGGTCCGATTTACAATTCTTTTATGAGTAAGATTTTTTAACTTGATTCTAAACTATATTTTTATGAATATCCAAGGAGTTTTGTTACTAAAGAAGATGGGCTTACCTGAGAGGTTTGTTCATTTCAATATTATTTCAGAAATACCTTCCGAATTTTTGGAGGAGATTGGAGAAAAAGAAAATATTTTAATTATGGGGTCTGATAACAGAATAAAGATTACAGATCACCCCTACAAAATGGGTAGATGGAGAAGAGTTAATATTCATAAAAATGAAATTGAATCTGCTCTAAGATCATTAAATGCAGAGATGGAGGCGGATGGAATTTCCAGAAAAAATAGAATTTTTTCGATAGGTCCCTCATTTAATGAGGCTAATACTATTTTTACAGGCCATTCATTTAAGATAGGAAATACGATTTATATTGATATAAAAAACGGACTAAGGAAATCTGGGACAGATTTTACTCCGGATTTTTCATTTAAGGTCCCAATTATTAATAATAAAATCCTATTTTCGGAGATTCCTGATTTTGAATTTAGAGATTATATCGTTCAGATATGCAAAGATTTAATCTTATTTTATAATGGAAATCCCTATCTTGACTTTGTTCTAATGGAAGGAAAAAAATTCTTCTACCATGACTTATCTATCCATTAATCAAAAGATCCATAGAATTATTTGTATCTCTCTATGCTAAGAACTAATTAAATTTGATGTATATGATAATTATTTAAATTAAATTTTATTCATAATATAATGAGTAAAAGAGGGCAGGTTTGGGTTGAGACAGTTATTTATACTCTAATCGCCTTGGTGATTATTGGATTAGTGCTCTCTTATGTTCAACCAAAAATAATGGAATTACAGGATAAAGCTACTTTGCAACAATCAGTATCAATGTTGAATAATATTAATAATATTTTATTGTCCCTTGCAGATAACGGTGCGGGCAATACCAGAAGCCTGCAAATTAGTTTAACATCCGGAACTCTGACAATTGATGGAACTAATGATCTCATTATTTTTAGTATGGACAATAGTCATTATCAATTTAGCGAGCCCGGGCAACCTGTGAGCTACGGAAATATTTTAGTTAATACACAAGCACAAAATAATCTGAATATAGTGAACATGACCATGAGTTACAACAAGATATATAACATAACTTATTCCGGAGGAAACAGTGTAAGAGAGATAACGCACTCTTCCACCCCCTACAATCTTTTAATTTCAAATAATGGAGGAAATCCTACAAATATGGATTTTTCACTAGGATAATGCCAGAACAAGAACAAAAAAGAATTGGAATAGAAAATTTTCCTAAGGTGGATATAGACTTTTCTCCTCAGATCCCCCACATGAGTAGGATAGAGGATAAAAGTAAAATTGATGTAAGGTACTGTTTGATCTCCCCCTTTGCATTTGCGCATATATACTGGGATCCAAAAATATACGAAGTTGTCTATGAGATTGAGGAGCCTTTGTTGAATATGAGGGAAGAAGACTACAGGAGAAGGATACTCAATGCAATGAGAGAAATGATAAATTTTGATATTATTGTAGAGAACGATCTCGAAGGGCTGTTAGGATATATTGATCAGAGATTTAGATTTCTCTTAATTGAATTAGGAATTGATATTAATTATGAAAGTTATAAAAAAATTTACTATTATCTTTGCAGAGATTTCATCGGATTTAATGAGATCGAGCCCCTGCTAAGAGATTATTTTATTGAAGATATAGAAAATAACGGAGCAGATACTCCTGTTTACATTGTCCACAGACTGTATAGAAATATGAAGACAAATATAATATTTAGAGATATGGACAAATTGGAAGGATTTGTAGAAAAACTAGCCCAGAGATCAGGACAGTATATTTCATATGCAAATCCGATTCTTGATGGAAGTCTCCCAGATGGAAGCAGAGTAAATGCGACATACACAAAAGATATTACAAGTAGAGGCCCAACATTTACTATAAGAAAATTCACTAAAGAACCATGGACTCCCCCTCAATTAGTTTCCTTTAATACACTAAGTCCAGAAATGGTTGCATATTTATGGCTTTTAATACAGTACAAGATGAATATACTAATTACAGGGGGAACATCCTCTGGAAAAACAACTTTGCTAAACGCAGTCGCATTCTTCATACCCCCTGAAGCAAGAGTTGTAAGTATTGAAGATACGAGAGAGCTAAACCTCCCAAGAGAAAACTGGCTTCCTAGTGTTTCAAGATCATCATCTGGGATAAGAGGAATAGGCTCTGTAAGCTTGTTTGACTTATTAAGAAGTTCATTCAGGCAAAATCCTGATTATGTCATTGTGGGAGAAGTCAGAGGGAGAGAAGCATCTGTACTATTCCAAGGTATGGCTTCGGGGCACTCTTCAATGAGTACGATACACTCCGATTCCGTTGAAAGTGTTATCAGAAGACTAGAAACTCCTCCTATAGAACTTCCTCCAACTCTTCTTAATGTCCTAGACTGTGTTTGTATTATGACACACGCGATTGTCAATAAACAAGAGACAAGACGTTTGAGGGAAATTGTTGAGCTTATAGACGTAAGTTCCGAAGGAATTGCACTTACAAACACCCCCTTTGTCTGGAACCCTTCAGACGATGACTTTTACTTTAAAAAAAATAGCAAAGTTTTTGAGAAAATTTCTAATAGATACGGAATAAATACTAGGGACCTTGAGTCTGAGTTTAGAATAAGAACCCAACTTATCTATGAATTGTTCAAGAGAAAGATATTTGAGTTCAAAAAAGTTCAAGATGTTATAAATGAATATTACAAAAAACCAAAGGAAGTATTAGCTCAGTTTAATATTGCAGCATAGTTAAGAACAAAATATTTAATAAGAGAATTCACTTTTTCTTCAGATGAAAGAAGAGGATGATAAAAATTCTAAAAACAAGATTGGGGAGCAAGTGTTACAGCTCAGGCAGCTAATAAGCTCTCTTGATGATTCCGAAAAAAAACTCGAAGAATTTTATAAAAAAAGCAATCCTGAGGATCTTAACAAAACAAAGAAATTTATTCTCCAAATAAACAGCAAAATTTCTGATATTTTAAAATGATTTTTCAAAAAAATAGTGATTTCCTAGAGCTTAAAAAAATAATATCTAAAGAGAAAAAAATAGTAAATGAGATGACCTCCGTAGTCCACTCTAAAAATAGTGACTCCATTATATCCTCTCACATAAACTCATTGAAGCAAAATCTAAAGATTGAAAATGATAAAGCTCCAAAATTTATCAATAATATCAATCTGACTAAAATTCTTGATCATCAGGATAACAAAAAAACTATTGATAAAGTTCTGAACGAAGATAAGGAGAAAAAAGTCCCAAAGAAAAATTTCTTCGAAAAAATGGAGGAAGAAAGTAAACTTACAAGAGAATATAGAATTTCAAGATCTGAAAAAAATATAATCAAGAGGATTGAGAAGAAAAAGAAGGAAGAAATAGCAAAAAAAGTAGGAAAGGGGCCAAATAAATATGCAGGAGTTGCAAGCAGATTGTTCTCGGATTTTTCAAGACCTTTGGTTGAAAGCAAGAATTTTTCAGGAATGGTCAATGATTTACTCAAAACTAATCTTGGTTTTATACCACCTGTCTATATCTCAATAATTTTTCTCTCAGTATTCATTTCTCTGGTAGTAGCGCTAGTTATATTCCTGTTTTTTTTGTTCTTTAACCTAAGTGCAACTCCTCCTTTTATAGTCCCTGCAACAAATATAATATCAAGATTTTTGGAACTATTCTGGATCTTATTTATACTACCAATACTAACTTTTGTCTTCCTTTACTTTTATCCTTCACTTGAAAGAAAGTCATTAGAAACAAACATAGATCAGGAATTGCCATTTGCAACAATAAATATGTCTGCTATCGCAGGTTCTAAGATAGAGCCAACGAACATCTTCAAGATCATAGTATCAACGGGAGAAGAATACCCTAATCTTAAAAAACAGTTTACTAAGGTAATGAATGAAGTAAACATATACGGACATGATCTGGTTACTGCCCTTAGGAATACAGCGGATTACTGCCCAAGTAAAAAACTTACTGATTTGTATAACAGCTTAGCCACAAATATAACTTCTGGTGGAGACTTGGGAGAATTTTTTGATAAGAGATCGGAGAGTCTCCTTCTTGATTATAGACTTGAAAGAGAGAGATCTACAAGAAGTTCTGAAACATTCATTGATGTCTACATAAGCGTAGTTATTGCAGCACCAATGATTTTAATGCTGCTTTTTATGATGATACAGGTTAGCGGGCTTGGAATCTCCTTAAGCACCACAGCAATTTCGCTTATTATGGTATTCGGAGTGGCATTAATAAATTTTGTATTCTTAATGTTTTTAAGATTTAAACAACCCGGAAAATAAAATGGAAATAAAAAGAATTCATTGGATTGGAATCATTGCAGGACTGACTTTAATATTAATTTCCCTGTTATTTATCCAAACAAATTTTTTCTTCTTTCTGCTGGGAATAGGAGTAATAATAGTAGCCTCCCCTTTTGTGTTTTCAGTAATTCAAGAGAATAAGATAGAGGCTGAAAAACAGGAAATGTTCCTCGAATTTGCAAGAGACCTAGTAGAAAGTGTTAAGAGTGGAACTCCTATAAATAAGAGTATTATCAATTCTAAGGATAAACCCTATGGAGCACTGGGTATAAACATAAAAAAGCTTGCAAATCAAATCTCTCTGGGAATTCCCCTTAAGGATGCCTTACAAACATTCTCCGAAGATGTAAATAACAAAACAATTTCCCGAGCTTTGATTCTTATTGGTGAAGCAGAGAAAGCGGGAGGGGACATAGGAAGAATACTCGAAGCGGTTGCATCGGCAGTAAGTATGTCTGATAAGCTTGCAAAAGAAAGAGAGGCAACTGCATCTACAATGGTTGTACAAGGTTATGTAATCTTCTTTATATTTTTGATTATTGTTTTAGTCATGCAGTATAAAATACTTCCATTAATATCTAGTTTTAATGTTGGCTCACTAGGAGGAGGAATAAGTGGTGTCCTTGGTGGAACAACAACAGCTGCAGCAGCTACCGTGGGAAATTCAGCATTACAAACTCAACAGCTGGGAAATGCGTTCTTATTTCTGATATTAACACAAGGTTTCTTTACTGGGTTGACAATCGGAAAGTTATCTGAAGGAAATATAAAAGCGGGAATAAAACACTCTTTCGCCATGATGGTTTTCTCATTCATTATCTCTGCAGGGGCAGGGGTTATCTTTGGATAATTTTATATATTTCTAGAAGTAGGTAGTCATATGAACAAAAGAGGTTCTAATGTAGATGTAATAATTTCTTTTATGATATTTGTCAGTTTTCTTGTATTCTTCTATGCGATAGTAAGTTCATCTATGAAAGTCCAGCAGGATAAATCTCTTGATCTCAATTATTTGCATGAAGAGCTGATAAAAAACATGACAGGCAATCTTACAACAATAACAGTGCTAACGGATTATCAGGGAAGCCAGAACAGCCTCAAACTTGTAGGAATGGCGGACAATTTAAACAGCTTGGGAATTCCGTTAAAGATTATTGTTGCAAACTCCACAGGAAGTGTATTTAATTCGGTAAGTTCTGGATCGGATCTTTGTATAGATACATCTTCAGGAGAAGAGAATCAAATGCTTCTTGAGATTTATTACTCTCCCTTGTTTAGCACAGTCCCATCAGGGACTCTCCCAGACTCCCAAAGCCTCACACTAGGTGCGAATGAAAATAATTATACAATTGAACAAGTTCAAAATGCAAGTTATTTACTTGATTTCAATGTCGCCCAGTTAATAGGAGAGTACGACAGTAACTACAATGCTGTAAAAGGTCAGTTAGGTCTTTCCCCTGCAGATAATTTTGGGTTTACTTTTACTTATCAAAATCTAACCTCAATCGGAACGAATGATCCAAAAAAAAGCGGGAACGTTTACTCTGAATTATTTCCCGTATCATACTTTTACGGAAACAGCAGTCTACAGGAGGGAAATTTAATAATAAGAGTCTGGTAAAATGAAAGATAAAAAAGGATGGATGAGGATAATAGAAGCATTTCTTGCCATTTTGCTCATTGGAGCAGTTCTGATTATAATCTTGAATCAAGAAAATAATCCTCAGTCCAATACTACAAACCTTGTAAGCAATTATGAAATTTATGTTCTCAGAACAATCGAACTAAATGATAGTATGAGAAATGAAGTAGTTGGTATCGACAATTCACTTCTCCCGATTAATTGGAGCAGTTCCAATTTTCCCACAAGCATAGAAAACACAATTAAAATCCTAACTCCTAGTTCCCTTGTATGCCAAGCACAAATATGTCTTACATATGATACATGCGAATTAGGATCTAAATTAAATAAGGATGTTTACGCACAAAGTATTTTCATAACCGCGACCGATAACTCTTATAATCCAAAACAATTGAAACTATTCTGCTGGGCAAAACAATGAAATATAAACTCTTGAGCCATACTGCCGATATTAAATTTGCTGTATCAGGCAAAACGATTAATGAAATATTTGAAAACTCGGTATTAGCCCTCTCGGAATTTATATCTAAGTCCAAAAAAATAAATAGCTCAATAAAGAAAGAGTTTATTATTTCTGCGAAAGACAATGAAGAGCTTTTCTACAAATTTATTGATGAACTCATTTATCTTCTTGATGCAGAAAATTTTGTGTGCTCAAAAGCAAAAATTAAAATAGAGAAAGAGAAAGATAGAATAAGTCTTAATGCAGTTACTTATGGAGACAAGACAAAAAATTATAAAGATCTTGAAAGTTTGAAGGCCGCGACTTATTCTGAGATGTATATTAAAAAGGACAAGAATGGATGGAGGGCGCAAGCGGTTGTTGATATCTAAACTTATAAAAATAGTCTGATAGTGATTCCCTTATGAAAATTTATGTAAAAATAAAGTTTGGTTCTAACAAAGATAGAATAGAAAGTTTTGGGGAATGGCGATATCTTGTTTATATGAAAATGAACGAAAACGATCCGAATGCCAAGCTATTTTTTATGAATATGCTCTCTAAATTTTTGGGGATAAGCCCAAACAAAATAAAAAGTACCGGGAAAGGACCTGGAGATTTGTACACTTTTGATATATAACAATTGAACGGAAAAAAGGAAATTATTAACTAAAATGTTAAAAGAAAAAATGAAGAAAATTGCGGAAAATATTTATGAATTACCTAAACAGGGAGGCATGCTAGTCCCGGGATTAATTCTTGCTTCTGATAAGTTGTTTAAAAATATAGAAGAGGAATGTATCAAACAACTCTCAAATATTTGCCAACTTCCAGGAATAATTAATTATGGTCTTGTGATGAGTGATGTTCATGTTGGCTACGGATTCCCAATTGGTGGAGTTGCTGCATTTGACATAAAAAAAGGAATCATCTCCCCGGGAGGAGTTGGTTATGACATAAACTGTGGA
Organism: uncultured Nanoarchaeota archaeon; assembly: GCA_963743615.1. GTDB lineage: Archaea > Nanobdellota > Nanobdellia > Pacearchaeales > GW2011-AR1 > JAKLIN01. Next base: position 66,065 of record CAVUQF010000002.1, on the reverse strand, counting down.
GTCCGGCTACTTTCAGCAGATCTGACAAAAAAAGAATTCTTAGGAAAAAGAGAGCAGATTCTAAATGAGTTATACAAGAATATCCCTTCAGGCGTCGGAGTTGGTGGAGAATTAAAGATATCAGAAAAAGAGATAGATGAAATTCTCGAACAGGGTGCAAAATGGGCTTTGAATAAAGGATACGCTACAAAGGAAGATCTAAAGAATATAGAAGATGGGGGGTGTATAGAAAATTCAAATTCAAAAAAAGTTTCACAAAAGGCAAAGGCAAGAGGAAAAAATCAGCTTGGAACAATCGGATCTGGAAATCATTTTTTAGAGGTCCAATATGTCGACGAGATATTTGATGAGAAGTCGGCAAAGATTTTTGGTCTAAAAAAAGATCAGGTAACTATTCTAATTCATACTGGAAGCAGAGGACTTGGGCATCAAACTGCATCCGATTACATACACAAAATGGAAAAAGAGTTTGGGGTTGAAAATCTTCCAGATAGGGAATTAGTTTATGCGCCTCTTGAATCACCGCTGGCCCAAGATTATATTGAAGCGATGAACGCTTCTGCAAATTTTGCCTTTGCAAACAGGCAGATTATAACAGATAAAATAAGAAAATCTTTCGAAAAATATTTTCCCAATGCAAAAATAAAATTAGTTTATGATGTAACTCATAATATTGCAAAGTTTGAACCCTTCAAAGTAAAAGGGAAGAGAGTAAAGTTGTGTGTGCATAGAAAAGGAGCCACAAGAAGTTTTGGAAAAGGAAGAAAGGAACTTCCTGAAAAATATCAGAAGATAGGACAACCTGTTTTGATTCCAGGTAGTATGGGAACAGCGTCCTACGTCCTCTTGGGAACCACCAAGGCAGAAGAGTTCTCATTTGCTTCAACAGCACACGGAGCCGGGAGGTTACTTTCAAGAACAAGAGCAAAACAAGAAATAACCGAATCACAACTTAAGAAGGAACTGGAAGAAAAAGATGTTAAATTTAGAGCCGGCAGCATAAAGGGAATGATTGAAGAGGCTCCCGAAGCTTACAAGGATATAGAAGAGGTTGTAAACACTGTGGATAGATTGGGAATAAGCAAGAAAGTGGCTAGGCTTAAACCTCTCTTGGTGATAAAAGGATAAGGGAACTTTTTATTTGAAGTTATATATCTAAGAAATCTTTATAAAATACAATTAGTTAAATAGTAGATGAAAAAGAGGCAGAAGAAGGCATCACTATTCTCAATTATTCTTGGACTATTTGTTTTAGTTTTTATTTCGATTCATTTTATCTCAGCTTATGACAATCCAAATGCAACAGTTCAGAATGGGGATTATTGCCAAATAACAAACGTTCAAACTTGTGAAAGTATCACGGGTGATTTGTATGGAAACTTAGGTAATATAATATTGTCTCTTGCAAGTTCAACAGATTCCCATGGGGGACTATTTGCATATTCTCCCTCATATAATTATGTATTGTGTTGTTATTTTCCTTCCAATGGAAAAGGAGTCGTTGACAGTGGTGCTTCTGATAAGGTTTTAGGATTGTATACCACAACAAACTCTCATGCAGAAATTCCAACACAAAATTATTATCCTGTAAATGTTAGTTATCTTGGAGTTAAGTGCATTAGTACGAATAGTTCTTGCCCCCCTTCTTATATAAGCATGGTCTCTTTGGCAGGTTATACAAACTCCCATATATTTAAATTTGGTCAAGCTCCCAGCAGCACCCCTAGTAATATATGCTGCCAGATTGCAAGTGTCCCTGGTTTGGATTGTAGTTTGACTGCGGCTACATTTGGTGAAACTTCAGCCACATCAGGAGATAAAATCCCCTTGATAATCAATGGAACAAATTGCGGAGGGATGCCCCTTAATTTAACAGTATACGATAAATCTAGTAATACAATCGTTGGAAAACTTCTTTCTGTTAATTTTCCTCAAACACCAGATTCAACAGGTACTTATTCTGAATTAACTAGCTGGCCAACACAGAGTGGCGAGACTGGAACTTACTATTTTAATGCAACAGTATATCTTGGATCAAGTACCCTTCTTACTACGCTCGAAAGTTCAAATACTGTAACTGTTTCCGCTGGACCTGGTACTTGTGGAAGCACATGTGACCAATATTTATCTTCAAGCTTATGCGTAGGAGATAGTTGCAATGCAGCCTTAGCAACATATAACACTCTTAGCCCTAAACCCGCATTAGAAGGCAGCTGTAACTGGACAACTTCAGAAATTGATTCGTCGGGACAACCGGCTATACCTGCAAACTCCTGTTATTATTGGAATCCCGTCGATGATTCCACCCCCTGCCAACCGGCAGTTACAAGCACTGATGGTTGGAGTGATTGCACAGGAGGAGTGCAAACAGAAAGTTATTATGACGCAAATAGCTGTTCTGGCTTTGTCATTCCAAAAGCAACCTGTGTTGGGGAGGAGTGCGGTTTCATTTTAGGTGGTAAATATTATGCTACACAAAGACTCTGTCCTTACAACGTCGTAAATTGCGGAAATGGATATCTGGATCAGGGAGAGGCTTGTGACACCAATAGTAGTGGAAATGGAGCTCCAGTATTTCAAGGAAGCTCTTTATGTAGTAATTATGATGGTTATACCGCAGGCAGTTTGAAGTGTTCCTCTGATTGCAAAAGTATTGATTTTTCTGAATGTACCCCTTCACCAAATCCTTCTCTTTGCGGAAATGGACTTGTAGACTCTGGAGAAATGTGTGATGGGACGAATTTCACACAATCAGATGGCACTACTTTAACATGTGCTTCTCAACTTGGAGGAAGTTATACAGGCAGTTTGTCTTGCTCCTCTACTTGCCTCTCTGTTGGGACTGCAAATTGCGTTCCTCCAGCTCCAAGCGGATGTAGCATCAGTGATACTGTTACTCAAACTAACTGGCAATGTGGTCCTGAAACTGTCTGCCTTTCTGGATCCCAGTATAAAAAATGTGGGTGTGATGGAACATACATAAATGATCCACAATCCTGCTCTGGCCCAGCTATAGATTACTGTACGACCGGAAATACATTATGCTATAACCAGACAAGTTCAGTTTATTTCTGCTCTTTCCAAGATTGCTCCAAATGGGGAGATGTAAATGTTGCGGCACCTAAAGGAGGTACAACAGGACTTTGTTTATATGGGGATGGCTGTGGATCTTTTGATTGCCTTACTGGTTCACCAGGTAGTGATACTTGCATAAGTTCAGTTGGAACGGCAATATGCAGCAGCGCGCTGCATTTATGTGCCGATCCAGGGGGAGTTGTTCCAACGGGAATTGCAATTCCCTGCGGACAGGGATATACTCAATGTGTGTACCCTAACACAGGAATAGTACTCTGTTGGAAAGGAGATAGTTGCCCCGCAGGCACTGTCCCTACGTCTGGAAGTTGTGCACTCGGAACCTTCTCGGGTCAGAGTAGTAGTACCTGCCTACCTGGCTTAATTTGCATCAATGGACACTGCTCCTCGCCAGATCTCTCTGTTGGATCATGTTCAATAACTTCTTCGGTTGCAAGTGGTAGTTGCGATAATGGATTTATCACTTACAATGTTATAGCAAGGTGGAGCGGAACCGGTCCTGTACCTCAAAGTTGCCAGAGCGGATCAAAGACGATTGAATGCCCTGCGCAGATTTCTCTATCATTCTTCACAATTTATAATCTGATAATGACCATAGTAATACTTGCTCTGATTTACATTGCAATAATTTTAGCTAGAAAAAAATCCTTGAAAAAGAAGTCTAAAAATAACAAACGTTCACTTCGAAAAAAGCGTCAATAGTTAAAGCAATATTTATAAAAGATATATCCCTTTTTCTGCAATGAAAAGATCGGTGGTGTTACTCGTTCTGTTTGCTTCAATTTTTCTTTCTCAAAGCGTTTTAGCGAGTGTTAGCCTTTCAGGTTCTTCAGTAGTTCCCAAATATAATCCAAATAGTACAATAGTTGGCTGGCTAAATTTAAGTGTAATCAATGAACAGGCAAACTCTTTTTTTTCGACGGATTCAAATCAGAATATTTCACTAATAAATTTTATCCTAGCACAGAATTTTAGCTTAAACTCTAATTATTCTTGCTATCCAGCCAATTGCAATTATTCTTATTCAACTACAGGCAGCGGATCCTCCACAGATCAGTTCCATTTAAATGCAGGACAATCTGAAATACTCGGAGTAAATATCACAGGACTAGGAGTTTCTGTAAGCAATTTTTCACTGGCTGTTACAAGTGATGCTCCAGAATCAAATGTATCCCAGCTATCCATAGATTTGCTAAATGATAATAAAATAGAATGGAGCCAGTACAATAGCTCTGGAGATTTGGGAGTTGCAAAATATTATGGATGTTACCTGCCCGGATCAGCTCCTAGTGGAACTGTTAAAGTCAATTCGATAAATTTTTGCGAGGAAATTTTCCTATCCCCTTCCCCAATTGTTAATCTTGGGTCCGAGATAACTGGATCAGGAGTTTCAAATATAGATTTATCAATATATGACTTGAATTTTAATGAGTTGGGAGAGTGTAATGAATCTTCGTATTCTGGAGAACAAGTAATAAATTGTATTGCTGCAAATGAGGGAAAAAATGTGTCAATAAGCGGGGGAAATTATTATGTTTGCGTAAAGACAGATACGCCCCAGGACAATCCGAATGACAATTACTATATTAATTATCAAACGCAAAGTCCACTATGCGGATTTTGGGGCAACTCCGCTCCAAAAACCGGAGGAACTACAAACTATGCAATATTTGCACAACCAGGAAACTTTTCTACCATTGGAAGTTTCATTTTAAATGATACGGGAGCACAAAACTCGGGATATAACGGGCCTCTTTTAGGCACAGAAATATCTTCATATATTTCTTCAAATTATAATAAAAACTGTGCAAATGGATGTGTTATTCCAATAAACTTTAGTGCAGCCGTAAGTCAAAATATTAGTTTATCTAGTTTAAATGTGATGTTTAGCACAGTAAATGGGCCCAACGCTCCATTAGGTACTATTTACAATATTAGTTTAGTACCTCCGACATATAGCACAAAAGGATTTCAAAATTTTTCATTGGGCAGTGCAAGTTTCTTTATTCCAAACGTTTTCGGACCACATGACTTCATTTTGAGTTTTAACAATAACACCGGATCATATCAACTCTTATCGGACATAATAAATATCTCACAACCTACCGAAATAACCTCTTTAAGTCCAACACTAACAACAACCAGACCAACAAATTTTAGCGTTAGCATAGCAAACTTTGGATCTGCTAGCCCCGTGAGCTATCAATGGAATTTTGGTGATGGAAGTGGTACTGAAACAACTTCCACAAATAATATTCTCTATTCCTATAATCAACTAGGAAATTTCAATCTTCAAGTAACCGTAACAAATTCCCTAAACTTCAGTTCCACTGAAAATTTTACAGTTGATGTTATCGCTCCAAGGGACGCGGTAAATCAATTATTGGGCGAAGCTATATATAATCTCCAGAATATACAAAATGAGTTAAAAAATTTCTCAACATTTTCCCAGATTAGTCTAAATCAAACGCTCAATTTGCAGAATGTTTCAGATGAAATAACAAATTTAAAAGCTGCAAATAATAGTGCTTCCTCAGACAATGTATATGTGACTATTCTAAATCAACTTGAGTCACTTAATTTGCCAAGTTCTATTTTTCAGACGCAAAGTGCATTAATCCCTTTCTTTCAGACAAAAGATAATCTTGATTTGGGTGCGCTAGAGAGTATCGGGGGAGGCACTTACAGTTCAAACAACCAAAATGATTACATTAACGCTATTATTGCTGATGACCTTGGCAACGTCACTGCTATGGTGAATTATGGAGAATTTTCAGCGGCATACGGACAAACGGTATCCCCTATATTAGATACTGTTGAAATAGATGTAAATGGACCCGTTGGTTATTATTTGGTAATCCCTTCGAGTTTCAGTAATCTTGCATTTAGTGATATCTACCAACAATCGGGGAATTATTACTATATACCTTTGACAGGTACGCAACAAACGGTTCAATTTTCCACGACAGATTCTCTTAATATAACTGAACTGCCGATATTTATTGCTCCTTCATTAAGCTTAATATCCATCTCCCCACAGACGGAAGTTGCTGGAGGAATGAATAAATATGTTACTCTTGCCCTAGTAATTGGGGGAATAATCTTTGCAGTATTAATAGTTGTAATATTGATTGCAAGATGGTACAGAAGAAGATATGAATCTTATTTATTCAAAGATAGAAATGATTTATATAACATAATAAGTTATATTCACAGTGAGAAAGTTAAGGGAATAAACAATAGAGACATCGAAAAAAATCTCAGAAAATCAAGGTGGACTTCGGAACAAATAAGTTATGTGATGAAAAGATATGCAAACAGAAGGCAAAAGCAGCCAAAAAAATGAAAATAAATATTTATAAATTAGGATGGTAATTTTATAATATGCCAGTAAAAGTATTCAAGAATTTCTTCAGGAGAATCTTCTCAGGTATTTTTAAGAACAAAAAGGAGATAAAGCTAGGATTTTATGGCCCTCCTAATGTAGGAAAAACCAGCCTTGCAAACAGAATATGCAAAGACTTTACCGGAGAGGAGATTGGGAGCGTAAGCAAGATTCCACACGAGACAAGAAATGTCCAGTTCAAGGAAAAGGTGGAAATAGAATTCAAAGGGAAGAAAATGACCTTCAAGCTTGTCGATACCCCGGGAATTGCAACAAAAATAGATTATGAAGAGTTCCTAAAATACAAGATGAATAGGAAAGATGCAAAGGAAAGGGCAAAAGAAGCAACACAAGGAGTTATTGAAAGCATAAAATGGCTAGATGACATGGATATGGTTGTTATTGTGCTGGATGCAACAGAGAACCCATATAATCAGGTTAACTTGACAATTATTGGAAACTTGGCTGCAAGAAAGATTCCTGTCTTAATACTTGCAAATAAGATGGATATGAAAAAGGCAGATATAAAGAGGATAGAGATGGCCTTTCCGGAGTATGATGTTATAGGAATAAGTGCAAAATATGGTAAAAACCTTGAAGAGTTTTATGAGTCAATATTTAAATTATCAAAAAAAGTTTAATATAAGAAATGGATAAAAAAAGAGAAATGGAAAAGAAATTAGGAAGTATAAAGGGATTTTCTATTCAGTTTCTTCCTTATTCTGAAATAAGAGGATTGAACAGTGATGAGAGGATAAAGAAAATTCTTGGGATAATTTTGGGAAACAACATCTTGGTTATCCAAGGTAGATTAACTCCTGGTGAAGAAACAAGATTGATAGGAGATACCATGGCAATGATTGATCATGTGAAATCTTTCAAGGGTATAGAGTTGGCAGTCATTTCTGGAAGCGGAAGGGAGGGGGTATTTGGGAGATTTACAAAAGGAATTGCAAATGCCCTGGCAGGGGGAGATTTTAGTGCAATAACAATTATAGGCCCTGCAACGATTGTGAAGGAAATAAAGAAAAATCCAAAGAAGATCGAGCTATTGCTCAATAAATAATTATTTAAGCAAATTTTTCCAGTTCCATTCTATGAGATATCTAGAAGATTTCGGAATGGATGAAGGGGTAGAGTATATGACTAGAGCTATAGAAGTTGCAAAGAATTCTACTTGTCTAAGATCAAAATGTGGTGCAATTGTTGTGAAAGATAGAAAAATAATAGGATCTGGATTCAATTCACCACCGGGAAATCTAGAATCACAAAGGAGATGTTTGAATGATAAAAATACATATGGCCAAAAGATAACTGACAAAACCTGTTGCATTCATGCGGAGGAAAGAGCCATATTTGATGCCTTAAGAAGAAACGCGGAGAACATTAAAGAATCTGCTTTATATTTTATCAGACTGGATCTGCAAAATAATAAAATATTTTTCAGGAGAGCCTTACTGTACTATTTGCAGCAAGATGTCCCTTGATGTTGGTATTAAAGAGTTTATCTTGTGGCATGAGTCTGGAATATGTATATATAATGCGGATGAATACAATTCTTTGTCATTTGGATACAAGAAAATATAAATACTTTTGAAAATTAACCTAATTATGCCACACCAATGTGTTCATTGCGGAGAGTTTTATCCTGCTGGAAGCAAAGAACTACTTACAGGATGCACAAAATGCGGAGGGCATTTCTTCTTTTATGTAAAAGACGAACTTGTAAAGAGAATACAAGAAAATCCAATTGAAATTAAAGAGGAAGATAAAATCAAGATTGAGAAAGATATCAGAGAAATTGCAGGAATAATAGATGAAGACATCCCTGTTATATTGGATATAGAGTCAGTAAGAGCCACCGGAGATGGGAAATTTGAGCTAGACCTCATAAAATTATTCAATAAAGATGGGCCTCTAGTCTACAAGCTAGAAGAGGGGAAGTATATAATCGATCTTAGTCCTATAACCAAAAAAAATGAACAAAAGAGTTGAAAATGTCCTAGAAGAGGCTCTTCTTGAATCCAAACCTTCAAAGCAAGAAGTAGAAAAGATAAATTTATACTTAAAGGAGTTTCTAGCAAAATTCAAGAAAATATTAAGTTCATCAGGAATAGACGCGGAAGTATTTGTAGGAGGAAGTTTTGCAAAAAAAACTTTAATCAAAAAGGATAAATATGATGTTGATATTTTTGTAAGATTTGACAAAAAATATCTCAAAGAGGATTTATCTGAATTAACATCAAAAATTCTTAATAAGTTAAAGCTTAAGAGCCCAATCAGCAGAATACATGGCTCAAGAGATTATTTCAGGGTAGATATGGAACCAGGATTATACTTTGAAATAGTCCCTGTAATGAAAGTTACAAATCCAAAGAATGCAGAAAATATCACAGATCTATCGTATTATCATGTCAAATATATAAACAAAAGATTGGATGAGAAGTTATCGGATGATGTAATCCTTGCCAAATCCTTTTGTCACGCCAACAACGTTTATGGAGCGGAGTCTCATATAAAAGGATTCTCCGGATATTCTTTGGAACTATTAATTCATCACTACAAAGGCTTCTTAAGATTTATATCTGAAATTGCAAAATCCAAGGAAGAGAAGATAATAATTGACACAGAGAAACACTATCCCAACAAAAAAAGAGTTTTAATTGATATGAACTCTTCAAAGTTGGAGTCACCTATAATTCTTGTCGATCCAACATATAAGGAAAGGAACGCACTCGCAACACTTTCAAATGAAGTTTTTCATAAATTCAAAGAGACGTGCAGAAATTTTCTAAAGAGCCCAAGTATAAACTATTTCAGAGTAAAAGAAACAGATTTAAAAGCTATAGAGAAGTCTGCCAAAAAAAGAGGATATGACTTCTTACTCTTAAGAGCATCAACCAATAAACAAGAGGGCTCTATTGCAGGAAGCAAGTTATTGAAGTTTTATAACTATCTAAACTCACAAATAAGCAGATATTTTGATGTAAAAGAAAAAAGCTTCTTTTATAGAGATCAAAAGGATGCAGATTATTTATTTATTGCTAAAAAGAAAGATGTTGAAATTGTAACGGGACCACCTCAAGATAAAAAGGAAGAAGTTATAAATTTTAGGAAGAAGCACAAAGATACTTTCGTTAAGTCTGGAAAGATCTATGCGAGGGATAAAATAAGTTTCAATTTAAGAGAGTTCATTATCAGGTGCAAAGAAAAGAACAAAAGAGTTATAGAAGAGATGTATATAACAGGTATTAAAATCCTAGATTAGCCTTATTACTTTAAGCTCATCTCGAAGATATCTGAGAATGCCCTTGTAAAAAACTCTGAGTTTATCAAAATTGCACTCTCTTCATTATCCTTAGTTGATAAATAAAATAAAACTTCCTTTCTATCAATTATGAAGAATTTAGCATTTGATTCTATCTTTTTAATTTTCAGATTTAATATCTTACTCAATTCTTCTATATCATTTATCTCCCCAGATAGAGTAACTTTCACATTTATATTTGATTTTTTTAGAGCATCAATTGTCTTTTTGAATAATCTTATTTTGGATTTTATATCCCCTGCATCACTGCAGATAATTAATTCTTTTTTTGCCCTTTCTATAAGCTCTTTAACATAACTTGATACAGCTTCTTTTCCTTTTAATGAAAGAGGAATATCTTCCTTTTTCATAGGTTCAATTCCGTTATTATATAACTGCTCCAATGCTAAAAATTCCTCAGTCTCCTTGATATTTGAGAGAAAATTTATCCTTTCCTCTGCATTTCTCCTTACATTATTCTTCAATCTTTCTAAAATTCCCTTTGGTTTTATACCAATATACATTATAGGCTTACCCAGCTTTTCTATTGCGAATCCTTTCTTCTCTAGACTCTCAAGAACGTCGTAGGCCCTGCTTCTTGGAACACGAGAAATCTTTGCAATATCCCCTGCAGAGGCAATTCCTTTTGAAAGCAAAGCTAGCCAAACTTTTGTTTCATATATATTCAAATCAAAGTTATCTTTGATTCTATTCATTATTTCTGGTTTTACTAACATTTTCAAGATATATTTGTCTTCCTGTAGTAATGACATGATTGTGAGTCCTTTTATAAACCTTTCGCAGTGTTACTTTTCTAGAGTAACTACAAAGCTAAGTCATAGAAGGAGGTAGCAGAGCCCCAAAGCTACAAAAATTCCTGCAGAAATAAAGGGCATTGCAGGGTAAAATTTCTTTCTTTCGGAGAATAAAAACAAATATCCCAATCCTAAGGTAGCCCCAAGAATTATTAATAGAGATGCAACCGGAATCTGCAGTCCCAAAATAGTCATAAACCCAAACTTTCTCAGAACTACGCCTGCTGCAAGAATTGGGTAGCATATATCTCCCCCCCCAAGTAAGGCAATATTGACTTTTATTTTTTTATTCTTTCTACCTGCTCTTCCTTCCTTTTTAAGTTTCAATTTTAATCTTTTTGATATATAAGGAACAAAGAATCCTCCAAAAATTTTAAGATTATTAATCTGATACTTTGCCATTTTTTGCATTACGCCTGAATGCCAAACAGCCCACATATCATAGAGTGAGATTATAATCAATAGGATAATAATGGCATAAATCCCCTGATTTGGATCGGTGGGGCTATTCAGTATTGCAACAAAAATAGCTGCAATACCGGGGTAGATAAATAGTTCAGTAAGATTGTGAATCAAAAAATTCTGTTTATATATTTTAAAGAATGCAAGAACGGTCGCGACTACAAGGGCCATTATCATAAAAGGAAGGGGATATGGTAAAAATGAAATTATAGAAACAGATAACGCAATTATAACTACAACAAAAAACCAAGCTCTAAGCACAAATTTAGATCTGAATTTTGTTAGGAGGAAATACAGAGATATTGCAATTATAAATGCAAATATAATCGATGGAAAATAGGTTGTCCAAAAACTTGTTTGCGGTGGAATTGGCTGGGGCTGAAGTCCGAAAGGCAGTTGAGGAGAAGTTGTGTTTTGTTCTACGTGATTTACGACTTCTATAGGAGAATAATGATTAATTACGTATAAACCAATAATCTGGGTTGCAAGAAACATGGACAAAAGGAGAATAGTAATCTTCCAGTTATGTTTCATTGTAATGAAAGTGGAAACAGATTTTTAAAAGTGTTGGGAATGCAAAGAGGTAATCAAAATAAACTTATTTTGGTTCGTAATTTTTTAATGCAACTTTTATATTCTTCAATAACTGATCCATACTTTCTTCTAGTTGTTCCTTATTCTTTGTCCCAGTGCAAACTAATTTCCCATTTGTAAACAGAAGAAAGGTAGCATTTGGTTCTGCTAACTTGTAGACTAATCCTGGAAACTGTTCTGGTTCATACTCTGTATTCTCCATTTCTAGTGCAAGAAAATTGAGATTAAGTTTTAGATCGATAGTCCCAGAAGCAACAATGTTCTGAACTGTTATTTTTGGCTTCGTTGTAATATTAACATTAATTTTTTTAAGCTGTTTTATCACCGCATCAATAACCTGCCTTACCTGTGCAATCGACTTCGTTCCGGTGCAAACTAGATTACCTGACGAGAAAACAAGAACTGCCGATTTTGGTTCTTTTATCCTCAGGACAAGCCCTGGAAAAGTGTCAGGATTATACTCTGTATTTGGCTGGGTTCTTGCAAGTTTTGTCAAGGGAACAGGTTTTTCAAGAGAAGTTGTTGCAACAATATTTTGAATTTTATAATTTTTAGTCGAAGATTTCTCAGGCATTATTTAAAGAGATAAAATCTGTTTATAAAGGTTTTTAAGTAAATGGCTTTGTAAATAAAGTACCTTTTGTAAAATAAGTCTCTCTTTTAGATGCGACAAACTAATTGATGTGGTAAGAAGGTTGTTTGCAAGTATGGAACGATAAATATTATAAGAATCATATAAACCGCAAGCATTGAAATAATGGCAGTAATGGTAAACTTTATTTTTCCCTTAGGGGTTATTTCACAGTTTCTTAGACTTTGCTTTCTAAAATAAATAAGAGTAGCCATTATTAAAAAAGTAAATCCTAAAAGTAAAAACTCTGGCCTAAATTGCCTAAAACAAGCTCCAGTTATTCCAAAGAAAGCTCCTATTCCAACAATGATTAAAGTAGTTGGTCCAAGACAACATAAGGCACCAATTATTCCACTCCCTGTTCCGGTTAACACTCCCTTGAGAATTTGGTGAGATTTTTTCATTTTTTCTTATTGAATTTTAAAGTCTTTCTTAGTTCCTCTTCATCAAATCCAACAATAATTTTTCCATCAATGTCTAAAACAGGAGTTCCCATTTGCCCTGACTTTTTAACCATCTCTTCGGCAGCCTTAGAATCTTTAGAAACATCAATGTCTTTAAACTTTATTTTATTATTTTTTAAAAATTCTTTTGTTTTCAAACACCAGGGGCATGTTGGAGTAGAGTAAATTTGAACGGTTATCATTCACTTTCTATTTATTAGATGCTGTTGAAGTTTTTAAAAGTTACTAATCTAGTGATTCTGTAAAAAAAGTATCTTAAATTAAGGACTTAATTTACAAATCCTAAATAAATAAAAGGATTTCAATAACTTGGATAACTAGGATACTGCGAAGGATAACCTGAGCTGTTTCCGGAAGGAGGGCTAGTTGGAGGGGGATATGAAGTATATCCAGAATTTTGATTGCTTGAAGAATAACCTCCAAAATCTGTTGAAGAAGATTTCTTCTTTAATCTTACCAAAATAAAGACAACTATGATCACAACTAGAACTATAAACCCAATAATAACATAAAATAATGAGGAAGATGCCTCTCCTGATGTTTGCACCGCTTGCTGGGGAGTACTATTCACAGAACTCCCAATTACACAAGTTTGATCCTGAACTTCTGGAGGAGAACAATTATTCAAATCGGTGCATGTTCTTATCTGAGTACCATTGGTACAAACAGCAGGGGTTACTGTACAGCTCCAGTCATGATTACAACTACAGCTTTGAGTAGGATAAGTTCCATCAAAAGCGACCCCACATAAGTTTGAATCATTTACATTTATGCAGGTTTCTGTCTCATTTGTGCAATTCCCCCAGCTGGTACAACCCCAGTTAGGAGTACAAGGGATTATTATAGTAGTGTTTATTTCGACTGTAATGGTAGGTGTTGAATTTGAATTACCCGCAAGATCATAAGCAGTTGCATTAATGTAATATGTTCCATCGGCCAGATTGGGAAAGGTCGTATCATAAGATCCGGGATGGGCTGTACTTGCATAAACCAGCAGTCCTGTTGAATTGTACAAATAGATAACTGTATTGTTTATCCCTGATCCAAAATCGCTTGAAGTCACATTCACACTAATGTGAGAATAATTTATGCTTCCAGTTGAATTCAGACCTTCAGTATAGGGAATAAATTCTACAAATGGAGGAATAGTGTCATTGACAAAAATGGGGATGCTTGTCAAGTTGAAATTCCCAGAGGTGTCGAGGGTAGTAACTGTAATATTGTAAGTACCTGTTTGATTGACTGCAGCATTTAGCCAAAAATATCCTGAAGTCCCATTGCTAATAAAGCCCCCCGCAGAGGTATTTGTCCAGCTGAATATTGTAGTAGTATTGGATAAAACATTATTCGTGGTTGTAGTACTGATTGGATAAGCGACGCTGAAGGTATATGGAACAGTGATGTTAACTTGAGTAAAATTTATTCCGGCAGAGGCATTTGTGTTATTAACTGTGATGTTATACAGTTGATATACATTCTCCTGCCCTGTGTTGTTTGATACTGAAGCATTTAATAGCTGAGCGAAGGTAAGGCTGCTTGATACAATTAAAGTACAGACCAGTAAAACTAACAAAAAAACGTACTCTAACCCCCTCCTCTTTTCCATTCTCATTATATTAAATTTAAGTTTATATTATTTTCCTTGACTTTCATAATCTTTTTTTACCTGTTCGATCGTTTCTATATCTTCCGTGCTTCTATCAGGACGCAATGAAGTTAATCTTGGAAATCTCAGTGCAAATCCAGAGCTATAATGGGGAGATTTTTGAATCTCCTGATAGGTAATAGTTACAACAATCTTTGGTTTTATCTCGACCTCTCTGCCTTCTTCGGATTTTATCAGAGGTTTTAAGATTTTTGTAAGTTCTTCAAATGAAACTCCTCCATCTATCTTTTCTTTTATTCCTGTACCAACTTTTCCTATTTCCAAGAATTCATTATTTCTTTTACATGAAAGTATAAAGCTAGACATCCAACCAAAACGCTTTCCTGTTCCGTATTCTGCTCCAGTAATCACCAAATCCATATCTCTTTCTTCCGGCTTTACTTTTAGCATGAATCCAACTCTGCTTCCGGGTTGGTAAATTGAATCAAGATTTTTCATCATAACTCCTTCCTGATTATCTGCAAGAGCCTGCTTGAAAAACTTGTCCGCCTTTTTTTGATCATCTGTAATAATCTGCTCTGCGACCCTTATTTTGTATTTCTGATTTTGAACAATTTTTCTTAGCAAAGCTGTCCTCTCTCTAAATGGCTTCTCTAAGAGGGTCTCACCGTTGTAGTAAAGCACATCAAAAACATTAATCTCAACAGGAAGTTCTTCCTGTAATTTTTCAATGTCATATTTTCTCTTTATTCTTTGACTTATTTTTTGAAATGGAAGATATATTTTTGTTTTTCTGTCGAAACCAACAGCTTCACTGTCTATGATGAAAGAATTTCCCTTTACATATTTCTTAAGATAGTCAACAACTTCAGGAAATTGTTTTGATACATTTTCCAATCTCCTTGTATATAATTTTATATCATTATCTTTTTTGTGTATCAATAACCTAAATCCGTCATATTTGTATTCAATAGCACAGGGCTTACCTACTTTTTCAAAACCTTCTTTTACTGTCTTTGCCTTCTGGGCAAGCATTACTTTGACAGGTTTTCCCACATCCAGCTGAACTCCTTCCAAATCATTTATCCCCCCTTTTTTTATTATTTCAAAGACTGTGCCAATATCGTTGGTCCTATCCATAATATTTTGAATATGCTTTGCCATTCCCTCTTCATTATTAAAGAACGCTAAAGCTATGGCATCTCTTATCGTGCTCTCTTGAATTCCTATTCTCAGATCCCCAATCAATGTCCTTGTTAAGTAGAGAGCTTCAATGGGAGAGGCTGATGTTAATAACTCAGTAATTAAAGAAATCTTTTTATCGACCGTTCCTTTTCCTTCTAATTCTGGGAGCTTTCTTAAATTCCCAATTACATCCTCCACTTCCAGATCTCTCCTACGCAATGTTGATTGTTTTTTCGTTTTGACAAAAGACTCTGCAACTTTTCCAATATCTCCAAGCTTCTTCCACTCTTTCACTATATCTTCAGAGTTTACCCCTGTTGCCTTTGAGAGAGATTTTATTGCGAGCTGATTACTAATTCCTGTTTCTCTCTGATCGTATTCCGGATAAATTCTTCCCAAGAGCAAATATAAAATATCTTTATCATGTTCATCAAGTTTTTTTAGAAATTCGGATAGGATCTCTGTTTTTTTAAGACGTTTTGTCGTCGCTCCAAGAGCATCATAAAGTTCAGCAAGTTTTTCGTATCTCATAGCCTCTTTAACAGACTACAAATAAAACAAACAAGTTTTTAAGTTTATGTAGAAATTCTACTTGCCTAATCTTCCTCTAGCTCTTATTGATGGTCTTACTTTCATTTCCCTTGATTTCTTTCTCAAACCACGCGACTTCTTTCCGGAAGAAGTAAGCCCTCTGAAAACTCTTCCTCTATTTCCAGGCTTTGCAATCCAATTAATTGTCTTATCATTCTTTATTTCCGGCCTTTCAGGATCAACAAGAATAATCTCATAAAAGTAGTTTACTCCATCTTTTCCTATCGGGTAAGAATTCAAAACTTCCAGATTAGTGAATTTTCTTGCAGCTCTCTGCTCCGCAATCCATTTATAATTCATTTTAAGGTTTTTCCTTATATGCAACCTTTTACTTCTTCTTCCTCCAGTTGGACGGCTTCTTTTATGCCCTCCTCTTTTAACCCTGACCCTTACAACAACAAATCCTTTTTTTGCCTTGTATCCTAGCTCTCTAGCCCTGTCTATTCTAAGAGGTTTGTCAACATTTACAACAGAGTGAGAAGCTCTCCAATCAATCATTCTCTGTCTTAAAACAGTCTTATCTGGTTTCTCCCATGCCTTTCCAATATAATGATACATCCCTTGTGCCATAAACTACCTAGAAAAAATTCATTTTTAAAGTTAATTATTTCAATATTTAAATATAAATCTTTAAAAATAATTTTTCTTTGAGGAATAAATGCCACGAATAGTTGTTCTAGAGAGCCCTTACAAAGGAAAAAATAGCGTTAGAGGAGATATAGAATATGCAAGGAAATGCAGAAGGGATTGCTTTTTTAATCATGGAGAAGTTCCAATTTTTTCCCATTTATTCTATAAGCTAGAAAGGGGTTTAAATGTCGAATCTTTCTTGAGAGTGATAGATAGACCTGCGGACGCTACTGTTGTTTACACAGATTTAGGCATTGATAATGGAATGTATCTTGGAATTGAAAAAGCAATGAAAGCAAATAGACCTGTTGAATACAGAAGCTTAAAGGATAGTTTGGCAAAATCGGATTTGGAAGACATCGCAAGCTAGATTCCAAATCATCAAAAATATTCTCAAACTTATTTCAGTCTGATTGTTTCGAGATTTCTAGGAACATTTGTTTCAACTCTATTCATCTTATATAATGTTGAAGACAAATCAAGACATTTTGATACTTCACCGTGATTAATAATAATTCTTTTTGGCTTTGGCCTCATATTATTGAAGAATGAAATTATCTCATTTCTTCCTGCATGGGCGCTTAATCCTTCGATAGTATTAATTTCCATATTAATCTTAACATTCTCTTCTTTTCCTTCCACCATCATTTTTGTTTCTTTTAATCCTTCCTGAACCTGCCTTCCCAAACTTCCAAGACCCTGATAGCAAACAAATACCATTGAATTTTTTTCGTTGCCTGCAAATTCTCTAAAGTACTCTACAGATGCTCCGCCTACAAGCATACCCGAGGTTGCAAGAACAATACAAGGTCCGCCTTCAATAACTTTTTTTCTTTCCAGTGGAGAGCCTACCCTGGAGAAAATTGGAGAAACAAAAGGATTTTGATCCTGAAAGACTTTATTTCTAACATTGTTACTCAAAAAATCAGGATAAGCTGTATGTATTGCATTTATATCCCAGATCATTCCATCGATATAAACAGGAACTTCCTTGAGATTTCCCCTACTTATTGCATCTTCAATGATTAACATAGTTTCTTGAGCTCTTCCCAAACCAAGTTCAGGAATCAAAACTTTCCCTCCTCTATTGATTGTTTTCTTTACGACATCCAAAAGCTTTTCTTCAGATTCAATTCTTGGAGGCAAAATATCTTCCTTTGCACCGTAAGTAGCTTCTGTTAAAACAGACTCAACACGAGGGAAAGTTGCAACTGCAGGGTCCAATAATCTCGTTTTAATATATTTGTAATCAGCAGTATAAAGAAAATTGTGAAGACCATTTCCAATGTTAAAGTGAACCATTGCGCTTCCAAGGGCATGCCCTGAATTGTAAAAGGTAATTCTTATGTCCGGAGCAATGTCTGTGACTTCATTAAAATTCAAGCAAACGGTATGCTTTACCATTTCCTTAATATCCTTTGAACTAAATAATGGCTGAGCAGCCTGCTTATATGCAACACCTATAAAATCCAGTGCTGTAAGAGCTGCAAGATCTCTGGAAGGGGTAGTCATATATGTTGGACCCTTATAACCCATCTTGTACAAGTAGGGCAATAAACCTACATGATCAAGGTGCGCATGACTTATAACAACCGCATCAATTTCATTTATGTTGAATTCTGGAATATTAAAGTGAGGGAATTTTTCATCTCCTGAGGAGGCCACATCAATACCGCAATCAATCAAAATCTTTGAATTTGGGGTCTGAAGCAATAGGCAACTTCTTCCGACCTGGCGACCGCTTCCCAAAAAGGTAAGCCTGATCCACTCTTCTTTTTTTTCAGAACTCCATTCTTTGTAGATTTTTTCCCCAATGGAATTAAGGAATTTTCTTCTATATGCGCTGTTTGAATAAAGAACTTCCCTTATATTTTCCGTAATTGGACTTTTAATAGCAGGAGATCTTTGAACCTGTGGTGTCCAGAATGTCTGCTTTCTTATATCGGAGAAAATAGAACCCATCTTTCCGATAACCAATCCTAATTTTTTTGCTTCAATTACAACAATACTTCTGTGATCATCAAACAAAATATCTGTTATTTCTGCTTCCTCTGGAACAATTTTCCTTATTATTTTTTTTGCCTCTTCCTTTTCCTTTAGAATTTTCTCATCTGCTCTTAGTTCAACTCTTTTCTTGATCTGTTCCACTATCTCTTTTATTTTTCCTTCTCCTTCTTTGAAAAAATTCTCATTGTCTGTATAAAGAACTATATTTGCACCTTCAAAATTTGCTTCAGTAATTTTCGCATTAAGCTGTTCTTTTATACTCTTCAAGATATCTGTCATTTTTTGTATAGAATAATATTAATAAAAATTTAGTCGCCGTAATTTGGCTTTATTTCCTGTTCCACCGCTTTTTTAATTCCATCTTTCGTTATGGTAAAAACATCAATTCCATTTCCTGAACTAGTATCTCTCTGTGTTGAGGCCTTTATTGACTCTATCGCGAGCTTCACTCCTTCTTCAACAGACATTCCCTTTTTGTATTCTCTTTCCAAGAATCCCAATACAAAGGGCATTCCAGAACCAAAGTTGGCATCATAATCATCCACTTTTGTTATATGACCTATTGGGTCTGTTGAATAAAGCTCTGTCACTCCATCTTCATCAAATCCTGCCAGCAAAAATGCAGACTGACCTGAGAGTCTTATATTTGATAACAAGTTAACTGCCTGTTTTACAGAAGGTCTAGTCTTTGACTTCAGCTCTTTTAGCTTCAATTCTGCGGCAACATACTTTGGGATCTTCTGAAGTTCCATGGCCAAGCCACACCCAGACATAACAATGTAATCATTAATCTGGAAAACTTTCCTCTCGTTCTTTCCAAGTACTATTCCTCCAGCAGTTCCTCTTCTATCTGCAGCCATTACAACTCCGTCTTTGCAGACAATTCCGAGTATTGTTGTTCCTGTTTTCAGTATTGAACTTTCCATGTTTTGATCCATTTTAATATCAGATTATAACCTCAAAATCACTAGAATTTACATTATATTGGAGATTAAGACTTTTATAAACTTTTCGGATACGAAATTTTAGTACGAAAAACCTACTCGGAAAGAGATTTAAACGAGATTTCTGTGCTATAATAATGAAAACAGAATGGGATTTGAGCTTATTA
Source organism: uncultured Nanoarchaeota archaeon (assembly GCA_963743615.1). Taxonomy (GTDB): domain Archaea; phylum Nanobdellota; class Nanobdellia; order Pacearchaeales; family GW2011-AR1; genus JAKLIN01. The sequence continues at coordinate 46,184 of CAVUQF010000002.1, read as the reverse complement.
TTCCGTTCAGATGATGATCCTTTAATAGAAAGTTATAGAAAAGGGCTGAAGGAAAAGGTAGATTCTTTTGTCGAAAAATGGTCGAAAAATGACTCCTACCTGAAAAATCCGGAAAGTCTTAAACAAGCCCTTGAAGACTATTCTGCACTGGAAATTGTTGGCCCGGGAGGAGGAGATGGAGCAGGCACGAAGGATTCATTCTATTTTTGGCTTAGGACTCAGAAGAACCAGAATGATCCTGACTTGAGGGCAAAATATGGCAAATCAATAGAGTTCGGAAGCAACTTATATAATCTGCTTAGATTTTTTACAATCAGTTTAGGGAAAATAAAGGTCGAAGATCAAGAGAAGTTTATCAAAAATAGTTCTCTAAAAGAGTATAGACATTTTCTTGAGAGAATTTTTGAAGAAGCAAAATACACACTTAGTGTTGGAGAAGAAAACATAATAAATCTCAAGGAGGTGCCTGCCCATGAATACTGGGAAAAAATGGTATCCGGATTTCTCTCAAAAGAAGAGCACGAAGTTATAGGCGAAGACGGCAATAAGGTAAAAAAAACTTTTTCAGAGCTTCTCGCACTCCTAAGTTCCCCCTCAAAAAAGGCACGGGATTCTGCTGCCATCGCTTTTAACGAAATATTAGACAAGTTTTCAGATGTTGCGGAGACAGAAATCAATGCGATTCTCGCAAACAAAAAAATAGATGACCAGCTCAGGAAAATTGACAGGCCAGACTTCACCAGGCACTTATCCGATGATATAAGCAGCGAGACTGTTGATGCTCTTATTGAATCTGTATCTTCCAAATTTGATATATCCAAGAGGTATTATGCTCTCAAAGCAAAGCTTCTTGGAGAAAAACAGCTTGAATATCATGAGAGAAATGTTGTATATGGCAGTACCAGAAAAAAATATTCTTATAAGGAAGCCTTTGACTTAGTCCATAATATGTTCCTCGAAATGGATAAAGAATTTGCTGAAATATTTGTAAGATTAAATAACGGTCAAATAGATGTATTTCCAAAAAAGAACAAGAAGGAAGGAGCTTTCTGCACAGATAACCTTCTTTATCAACCAACTTACGTAATGCTTAATCATACAGAAGAGCTTAATGATATAATGACCCTTGCACACGAGTCCGGCCATGCTATTAATTCTGAATTGATGAAAAAAGAATGCAATACGCTATCTTGCGGCATGGTGGTGTCCACAGCGGAAGTTGCAAGCACATTTATGGAAGACTTTGTCACGGAAAAACTGCTAAAAGAAGCTGACGAAGAAACCAGGCTGACTCTTATGGTCAACAAACTTAATGATGATATCAGCACAATATTCAGGCAGGCTGCAGGCTATAAATTTGAACAGATGCTTCATAAAGAATTCAGAGACAAGGGTTATCTGTCAAAAAAAGAGATAGGAGAAATTTTCAAGAAAAATATGGCTGCTTACATGGGAAGTGCAGTAAAGCAATCCGCGGGCTGCGAGAATTGGTGGATATACTGGAACCATATAAGAAGATTTTTTTATGTTTATTCTTACGCGTTTGGGCTTTTAATCTCAAAAACACTTCAGGCAAAAGTCAGAAAAAATAAGGCATTCATAAAAAATGTCAAGGAGTTCCTTGCATCAGGAACAAGAGACTCTCCTAAAAATATATTCATGAAATTAGGAATAGACATATCAAAAAAGGAATTCTGGAGCGAAGGGTTAGAAGAAGTCGAAAAACTTCTCAACGAGACAGAAGCTCTGGCAAAAAAACTCAAAAAGATATAGCTTATTCTATCTTGGACATTCCAAGTTCTTTCTTCATCTTTATTATGTTATCGACAAAACTTTCTATTTTTTGCTCATGACTGACAATTATAAGTTGCTTAACGTTTAACTGTTCCAAAACTCCTCGCATCTTATCCAGCTGCTGATCTGAAAATCCGTCAGTAGGCTCATCCAGAATAACAAGATCCCTTGTCTTTATCTTGCTTAAAAACGAATTTATAACTTGATTTAAGGATAATCTGTATGCAAGCGCAATCGCGGTCCTTTCACCTCCAGAGAGGTAAGCATAATCAATCTCATAGTCCTGCTGCTCTATCACCGGAGTAAAATCATCATTTAGTCTTACCTGGAAATTATCAGATACAAGCATATTGAACCATTCTGAGAATGATTTTGAGAACTCTGCCTTAAGCTTTACCATTACATTCTTTTCTATAAGAGAGATGAGCAAAGAAAAGTTCTTTGACAACCAATTTTCCAATTCATTTAGGTAATCTAGCTGTTTTTTCAAAGCTTCAATTTTATTTATCCTCTCTTTAAGAGCTTCTATCTGATTCGAGAAGACTTCAATCTCCTTTCTCAGCTCTGCAACTTTTATTCCAGCGTCCATCTCTTCAGAACGCGCATTTTCCAATTCTTTGTGTTTTTCTTCATATATTGCATCAAACTTATTCAACTCAAAAACAGAACTGCTCAAGATCTCTACATGTTGCTTTAGCATGTCAATGTCCTTTTCAGAAGAAATATTTGTTATCTCAATTTCATGAAGCCTCTGTTTTCTTTCCTTTATACCCTCCAATCTAACTTTCAAGATTTTCAAATCTGTCAGCTCTTTTTCCTTGGATGAGATATCAAAGCTCAAATTTCTGGATTTTTCCAATAAATTTTTTTTAGCCAATTCCAAAGATTCTATCTTTCTGTTATTCTCGAATGTATCTGAATGAGCATTATTCAAAATATTAGCCTTGTATACCGAATCAACATTCTGCAAACATGTCGGGCATATTTCAAGATTAGAGATTTTCTTTTCGAGCATTTTGTTTGCTTCATTTTTTGAAGTTAGTGCTGCAGCTTGGGAATTCAAGTCCAGAATTTTTTCATTTAATTCTTCTTTTTCATGTTTTTTAATTTCAATCTCTTCTTCAATTCTGTTAATTTTAGTTTCATCAAAAGATACATTTTCAAGATCTTTTATTTGAAATCTAATCTGTTCTATCAACTTTAGATTATCCGATATCGAGGATTTCTTATTAAATATCATCAAATTTGTCTTCTCAATTTCTTGCTGAAATTTCCTCTTCTTCTCTATCTGCTCAGTAACTTCGGAGATTTCTTCTTCAATCTTAGTTTTCTCCTCTTTTTTAACAAACAATTCCTTTTCCATAAAAGAAAGATTATAATATTTTGACTCCAGCTCCTCTTCCTTGGAAACCAGATCAAGCTTTTCCTGATTTAATGTTTCTGTTGCCCCTTCCTTTGTTCTTCTTTCTTCTCTTATTCTCGATAGCAGCAAGGAAGTATTTTCAAGAATTCTTTTGTATTTATCGATGCCAAATATATGCCTAAGGGTATTAATTCTTGTTTCTGGATCTTCAAGAATAATCTCTTTCATCTCTTCTTGAGGAGTATAAACTGTAAACTTATAGAGAAGATTTTGCTTTTTCGAAAATTCTTTTGGATAATTTAGCAGATCCAATATTTTACTTTTTAATTCTGTAACGGATATTTCTTTCTTGTCGCCTCCGTTAATGGAAATAGCACAATAATCCTGAGATATAGATTTTCCTCTTTTCAAAATTCTTTCAACCAGGATATTATCTCCATCGACGTCAAATTCAATCAATACTCTCCCCGTGTCTGAGCCATTTCTCAGCAGAGCATTTCCTTTTTGTCCCGGCTGCAGCCCGAATAATGCAAACTCTATTCCAAGAAGAATTGAAGTTTTCCCACTTCCAATGTCTCCTGCCAAAAGAGTTGAGCCTTCGGGAAAATTAATCTCCTGAAAGTCATAGCTTCTTATATTTTCCAAAATTATTTTTTTTATCCTCATTTAAAAACTCAAAACTTTTTTTGTCTCGGAAACTAGCCTGTTAAGGAATGTTTCTGAAGTTTCTCCCTCCTGTTTTTCTATAGAAAGCGAATTCAGCAGCAAGGGGATCGACAAATTAAACCGGGAGGGATTCTGCTCCGAATAAATTTTTAGTGTATCATCCTCGATGTTCTCAGAATCTTTGACTTCAATTTCTAATTCCACTTCTTTCTGCTTTAGATCGTGAGTATTTCTCAACATGAAAAATGCCTCTTTCTGCTTTAGAAATTCTTCTATCTTTGAAAATTTGATATCGGAATTTTTCCCGGCATCCAATTCTCCACGGATTTTTATTAAAACAATCTTGTCTTTAAGATCCGCCTTATCCAGTTCTGAGATTATCATCTCTGTTGCTTTTGATGAGTCCTTAATGATAAATTCAAAGAATCTGACTTCTTTCAGTTTTAAGTCTATTTTCCTGAGTGAATTTTTTGACTGAGTATCAACGATATAAAATCTGCCCTTCTGCAAATCTGCCAGCTCTTGAAAATTATTAGGAAATGTTGGTCCTGCATAAACGAATCCATCCTTCTCATAATCAATATGCAAATGCCCAAGAGCATAATAATCTACTTTCGGAAGGAGCGCTGTTTCAATGGAATCCGTTGGAATTTTTCCGACGGCTTTGTCAATCGTCGTATGCAGCATAAGAATTTTGAACATTCCAGGGGCATCATTAATTTTTATCCTTCTTAAATCAGGAACTTCAAGCCCAGACCTCTTCCCGGGATATCCATAGATTGCAACTCCATCATATAACGTAGGGTTAAGAGTTATTTTTCCGTCTTTTTCTTCAAAATTAGCCACATTTGTGCAGAACCCCGCCTTTTCAAGGACATCAAGAAAAGTTTTTCCTGATACCGAGTAATCATGACTTCCTGCAATAATAAAGCAGGGTATCCTTGCTTCCTTAAGCTTTCTGAATTCTAGGAATGTTCTCTTGAGCACTTCAATGGGAGGATAAGCTGTATCAAAAAGGTCGCCTGCAATCAGGACAAATTCTACCTTCTCTTTTATTGAAATATCAAGAGCGGCTTCAAAAGATCTGAAATTCAAATCCTGCAAAGCCTGCTGTTTCCATCCACCTAAGTGGACATCAGAAATATGTGCAAACTTGACCATTCTTCTTTATTACCCCAAAATCTAGATGCTTATGTAGATATATAAAATTGATTATAGTCCGCTATCTGATCCTATGCCAATTCCCACACATAAAGCTCTTCAAAAAATAGCTTCCTTTTCCCAAGAAGTTTCTTGCTATAATCTTTCCAGTTGATTCCTTTTGTAAAACTGCTTGTTAAAATTAGTATTTTCCCCTCCTTTGACAGATACTTCTTTGCATGCCCAAGAAATTCGTTTATTATGTTACTACCTTTCTTTCCCCCACTAGTATCTAGTTCTGCGTCAAACTTACTGTCTGGAAGATAAGGGGGATTGAAAATTATCAGATCAAACTTCCCTTTTATTTTGTCGAATAGATCTGATGTAATTACTTTGGATTTTGGGAATTCTTCCCTAAGCTTGTTTATTGCATCTTTGTTAACATCTGACAAGACAATATTCTCTGAAGGAATCCCATTTTCTATTAAAACTTTGGATTGAAAGCCAGAACCAGAGCCAAGATCTAATATCTTGTTAGGTTTTCGTTTCCTTATTTCTTTTATTGCAAAATCACTCAAGAAAACAGAATCTTCTGCAGGCTGATAGACCTCAGGCATTTTAAAAGAAGTTATTAAAGAATCCAATTACCTGCTGTTTAAATATAAAAATCATTCCAAGAATTCCAAGTAATAATATTAAAAGAATCACCAAGATTATAATGATTGTTCTTACTCTTGAATCTGTATTACTATATTTGGAAACCGCTGATGCTGCTGCTTGTCTTCTGATTTCTGTAGGTTTATTCTCTGATATCTCTTGGACAACTTTTGGCCTTACTCCCACAATTTCATTTTGAGGAGGGGTAATACTTTGTGTAGGCCTTTGTTTTTCCCGCGTTATCAAAGATGGAACAGTGGAAGGGGTTTTGCCTTGTAATCTCTGCCTCGTTACCCAGATTGGTTCTGGCTGCCAATTCTCCTCCTTTGGTTCTGCTTCAATCTGTAGAGTTTTTGCTGCTGCTTCAATGTCTTCTTTTTTGTATCCTGCATTAAAGAAAGAAAACATTGCTTCTTCAAGAGTATATCCTCTTGTCAAAGCAGACCTAAGACCTCCAATAATATCTTCATTCATCTAACTTATTATTAATCAGAATTTTAATACTTTCCCATTAGAAGACAAATGAACTGTTTCGCCGGCTTTATACCCCAATTCGGATGCCAATTCAACCATTGGTGTTGTCAGTCTGTGTTCACCATGAGCCGGAATAAGATGCCTTGGTTTTAGCATCTGAAGAAGATCCCTTAGGTCTTCCCTTGATCCATGTCCAGAGACGTGAATATCAGATTGAATTCTTACCCCACTTTTTTTTAGTTTCTTATCCATCTCTGCCCTTGCATCTATATTGACTTTTGTAGGGATAATGCTTGAGGAAAAGATCACATTATCTCCGTCAGTCAATTTCAGAGGAGTTTCACCCTTAACAATCCTGTCAAGAACAGAACTCGGCTCCGCCTGATGGCCAGTACATACAACAAGATATTTTCCTTTACTGGCATTTACTTTTCTCAAGAAAGCATTGATCTGTTTTTTGTATTTGAAAATTCTAATATTTCTTCTAAAAGAACATTGTTTTACGTTCACAGCGCAGGTTATATATCTATCAAGGCTTCTTCCCAAGAATACAACTTCTCTCCCCGTCTTTCTTCCAAATTCAACAATGCTTTTTAATCTTGCAATGTGCGATGAGAATGTTGAGATAACAAGCGCAGACTTTCTATCATGAACTGACATAATTGCATCTTCTACCAGATCTCTTGCAATTCTTTCACTTGGAGTTCTCTTCTCCGTTCCTGAATAGAGAGAATCGGCAACAAGAACATCAATTCCTTTCTTTCCAAGTTCCATCATCCTTTTGTAATTTGGAGGCTCCCCAATAACCGGATGATTATCAAATTTGAAATCAAGAGTGTAAAAGAAAATACCTTCAGGAGTATGCAATGCAATAAAGACACACTGCAGTGTTGAGTGAGTTGCATGAATAAGCTCCGCTTTATAGCTTCCGCTTTTTCCTTTTATTATATAACTCGAATTTTCATTTACTTTTATTCTTTGATTTGGCAGATTTATTCTTTCATCCCTCAATGTCGTTTCCAGAAACTCCATTGTAAATGGACTCCCGATTATCTTCGCGTTTGGATAGCGATGAGCAATATAAGGAACAGCACCTATATGATCAAGGTGTGAATGACCGATTATTATCGCACGGACCTTGTCTCTCCATCCGATCCTGTCAAGAACTTCATCATCCGGCAAAGCTCCCGCTTTTCTTAACTCTTCCTCAGAATACGGCTCATTGTCTGTTTCATCTTTGTCCTTTTCTTGAAGTTCAACTAAAGCAGGAAGATGAATTCCGGCATCAAAAATGATTACATCTTCTCCAATCTTCACGGCGGTCATATTCTTACCTACTTCATCATAACCGCTTACTGTACATACTTCCATATTAATTTGTAATTCTCTCTAGATTTCTTAATCTAACTAATTTACTGCTTCTCCTCTTTCTCTGGGAATAGAGAAAATGCTCAGTATATATATTTTTGGGAAAAGCACTTTTTGCAAGTTTGTTAGTTATTTATTATTTTTTCCTATCTTTATTTGAAGGAAAAAACAGTCTATCCAAACACTTTCCAATTCCTTCTCAATCGTCTTTCTTTGATCTTCCTGAAACATCTTTTTGTTATCAAGAAAATAAAACAGCTTCTCTTTTGTCCCGTTTACTAATGAAGGATTATTATCATTATTTATATAATCTCCAAAATCTCTTACTGATTTCATTACTTCTTCAAAGCTGTACTCCATTACTTTTTTGCAGAATTATTTTCTTATTCTTAGCTGGTTTGGCAAAAGCGATTCTAGCCCAAGTCCCTCAACAATTTTTCCGAGCGGACTTCTCTCAGTAATCAATTTATCAGCATAAAACTCAAATCCTCTTATTTTGCTAAGAGCTTCTGAAATACTTTTCAGTCCAGAATAAGCATGCTCTACCACATACATCCCTGTTGGATTTTGTATTCCAAAATTTGGAACCCCCTTTCCATTGGAATTATAGTCTGGACTCCACAATCCAAGTATATCTCCTTTTGCATGAAGAGACCAGTGCTCTGATTCATTGTCTCCATATGGAGAAAACAACAAACGATATCCTAATGCAGTATTTTTATTATCTGAAAAAAATGAGTCTCCTGGAACTCTGATAAGATTTGTCGGAATCGCTAGAATAAAGGGCGATGGGAACTCCAGATCCCCATTATCAAATGCAACTATCTCTCCATATCTTACGTCTAAATTGGAAAGAGTCTTAGAATCATACACACTAACGTGATTTTTCATCTAAGAGCTTAGATTAAAGATTTATAAATTTTGTTTTACTCTAAAATATACTTGGCAGATGGAAGTTGAAAAATCGGAAGAAGAGTGGAAGAAGAAGCTGAGCCCAGAACAATACAGAGTGCTAAGGGAAAAACAAACTGAAGCCCCTTTTACTGGGAAACTTCTATATAATAAAGACAAAGGAGCATTTTTATGCGCTGCTTGTGGTAATGTGATCTTTGATTCTTCTACAAAATTTGATTCTGGCTGTGGTTGGCCAAGCTTTTATGATGCAAGAAAAGGCTCCGTGAGGATAAAAATTGATCTTAGCCAAGGTATGATAAGAAAGGAAGTTCTATGTGCAAGATGCGGAAGCCACTTAGGGCACTTGTTCAAGGATGCTCCTAAAACTCCAACAGGCAAAAGATACTGCATAAATTCCCTTGCGCTTAGTTTCAAAAAAGATGGAAAGAAAAAAAGGACCAAAGAGTGAAGTAGCTGTTTTTGGAGCGGGATGCTTCTGGAATACTGAGGAAGCTTTTAGAACTTTGAAAGGGGTTGTTGAAACTACTGTTGGATATATGGGGGGAGATGATAAAAAATATCCAAATCCAAGCTATAAAGAAGTCAGTTTGGATAGAACCGGATTTATTGAGGTATGCAAAGTTAAATTCAATCCTAAGGAGATTCCTTACAAGAAGCTACTGGAGACTTTCTGGAAAATCCACAATCCAACGGAACTAAACAGACAGGGCCTAGATTTCGGAAGCCAGTACAAGTCAGTTATATTCTATTACAATTCAAAACAGGAAACTGAAGCGAAAAAATCGGAGGTAGAAGAGCAGAAAAATTACGGAAAGAAGATTGTAACAGAGATAAGAGAAGCTGAAAAATTCTATAGAGCGGAAGATTATCACCAGAATTACCTTATAAAAAAAGGATTGAAAACCTGCGAGATTTAATTTCTTTATACAAATCCTTAAAAATAATCCGCCTCTAAGAATTTAATGACAAAATTAGTTATTCTAGAAACACCATACAGAGGAAATAGTTACTCAGATTTAGAGGGAAATATAGAGTATGCAAGAAAATGTATGAGAGATAGTCTCTTTAGAGGAGAATTTCCATTCGCATCTCATTTATTATATACACAAAGATGGGATCTTGAATGATAAAAACCCTGATGAAAGGAAACTTGGTATAGGGGAGGGTTTAGCTTGGGCAAGTCATGCAGATGCTAAGGTTGTCTATACTGACAGAGGGATTTCAGAGGGAATGAAATTTGGAATTGAAAAAGCAATAGAAAGCGGAAGACCTGTTGAGTATAGAACATTAAATCCGACGACTTCGCAAGAATTATAAAAGAATAATTGCTAAATTATCTATGAAATCACTTCGCCCTACAATGCGGGAGAAAAAGAGATATCTTCTTGTAAATGGTAGTATTGGAGAGATAGAGAAAGCCATTCTTGATTTTATTGGGGTTCTTGGAATGTCAAAAACAGGATTTGGCTGGATTAAGAGAGATAAAGATTCTGCTATTATTTCAATTAACAGAGAGATGGTAAATGAAGTCCGAGCAAGCTTTTGCGTCTGGCCTGAAAAAATAGAAGTTCAGAGAGTAAGCGGGACTTTGAAGGGGTTAAGAAAAAAATGAGCATAAAGATTAGAAAAGCTACAAAAAAAGACCTAAAAAGTATCTCAAAAATATTTCAATAGGGATTTTCAGAAGAACCTTATAATGAGAAATGGGATAAAAAAGATAAAATATGATTTTACAATCTACAAATTCATGGTTGCTTCAAATTACTGCAAGGAAAGAAGTCAGGCAAATGCAAGAAACATAATCAAGACTATAAAAGAGAAGACAGAAAATCAGGTTAAGATAATTACAACGGACGGATGGAAAGCATATCCAAAACCAATACAACAAATCTACGGATTTTCAGACAGAGGACATCATGAAGGAAAAGTCATTCATAACAGAGTTAATGCAAGTAAAGGTGATGGCTTCAATTATCCTATTGAAAGGGTACATAATAATTTGAGAAGCAGGACTAAAACTAATGGATTTCCCCCAATAGATATTCTAAATAAACCATTTCTTGATTTGAGGTCTGTAGGGATTTTAATGAATAAAGGCGAATTCAAAGGGGCATCACTAGATAATCTGACAGGGAAACAAGGGAAAGGAAGCCAAGTTCCAGAGTGGTACGCCCAAAAAGATTATGAGAAAATAATTGCCTATGTAAAAAATGAAACTGAAGAATTTCTTAAATTTGCTAAATGGCTTTACAAAGAGATGCCTGAATTAAGAGAAAAATTCAAGAAAGAAATTTTATCAAAATAAGTCATTGGGACACTTTTGGGACAGAAATAAGACTATTGGGATAGATTAGAAGTTATGGGACTATATTATTATATCCGAAAACCTTTTAAAAGGCAGGTCTGTCTCTAAAAATGGAGATAAAGAGAAAAATATTAGGATAAATTATAATTTCTCTATAATACAAAATGGATATAGACATGCAGCATCAGGCAATGGGTTATGACAGAACAGCTACAATGTTCTCCCCGGATGGTCACTTACTTCAGGTGGAGTATGCTGAAAAAGCAATAAGACTTGGAGGTTCAAGCATTGGAATGGTTTGCTCCGATGGAGTCTTTATTATGGCGGACAAGAGAATAGAAGACAAGTTAATTGTTCCTTCTTCTGCAACAAAAATATATGAGATTGACTCGCACATAATCTCTTCAGCTGCAGGAATAATTTCCGATGCAAGAGTGCTGATTGAAAAAGCCCAAGTTTTGGCCCAGCAGCACAGGATAACTTATGATTCTCCAATAGAGCCCGAGTCTATAGTAAAAGAAATATCTGATCTGAAGCAGCAATTCACACAGTATGGAGGAGCAAGGCCTTATGGAGCTTCGCTTATGATTGGAGGAGTTCTAAACAAGAAACCATCTTTATACACAAGTGATGTAACCGGAAACTACTTTTCTTATTATGCACACGCAATCGGGGAAAATGATGAAAGGATAAGAGAAAAATTAAGAGACCAGTATAATAGGAAAGACCTCACAATAAAGAGAGGAGTGAAGTTGGCTCTTGATATTTTCAAAGAGATTCAGGGGGAGAAATTCAACCTGGAAAGATTTGAGCTGGCTTATATAAAAAGTGATAAAGACAAACTCGAAAGAATTGCCGGAGAACAATTAAAAGATTTTTATTCTGAGAAAAAGAAAGATTAATTAGAAAAATGGATCTAGTGCAGTCTTCAAATAAACTTGTTTTAAGAGAGGAATTATAAATTGACTGACACAACTGCAAGAATTAAGAAAACAGGCAAGAATTTTGAAATAATTGTTGATCAGGATGAAGCTATAAAATTCAAAAAAGGTTTAAGCTCTTCTAGTGGCGCTGAAAGCGATAGAATTTTCAAAGATATAAAAAAAGGACTGGTTGCGTCGCAAGATGATTTAAAATCAGCCTTTGGAACAACAGATTCTAGCAAAATCATAAGCGAAATTGTAAAGAATGGGGAAATTCTAACGACTCAAGAATACAGAGATGAGGAAAGGGAAAAGAAGCTGAAGCAGGTTATTGATTTCCTGGCAAAAAATGCAGTTGATCCAAAGACAGGCAATCCACACACAAGCGAAAGGATTAAAAATGCACTTGAACAAGCACATGTTAATATAAAGAATACCCCAATCGAGAACCAAATTAGCGATATTCTTCAGGAAATAAGCAAAATTATACCAATTACCGTTAAGATGAAAAAAATAAAAGTTACTATTCCAGCAATTTACACCGGACAAATTTACGGAGTAATAAATTCCTACAAAGAAAATGAGGAATGGCTTCCAAATGGTAATCTTGAAGCAACACTAAACATTCCCGCAGGGATAGTTATGAGTTTCTATGACAAATTAAATTCGGTCACACATGGCAGCGCAATGACAGAGGAATTAAAACAATAAGATGGCAGATAATCAAACAAGCGAAAGGGGATTAATGGGGAATTACCTCGGAAGGTTTAAACCTTTGATGGATAGAGGAGAATATCAGAAAGCATTCCTTTTCCTATCTCAACACCCAAGAATGGAATATTTCTTGTCTCCCAAAGAGTGTAGGGCAGTTATTGACGGTGCAAAGTCTCTTTATCACGGACTTCTAGATGCTATCTCCGGAGAAATTCACGGTAGAAGGAGCAAAGAATCAGTATTTTTAAGAGATCTTGAAAAAAAAGCGGCAGCTCCATTAGACAGTGCAGGGGCAGAAGAGTATGCATTAGCAATAGGTATTGATACATCTGTAGAAGAATATTTATCCGGAATTAAATCACGTCTTGACCGTTTCAGAGGGAACAAATAAGATGACAGAGAGAAAATTAGTTATTCCTGGAGAGGTTATTGCAGGCGGAAAGGAATATCTTCCCGGAGAGTGGACGGAAAAGAGAAATGATGAAATAGTCTCAACAATATTTGGAGTAGCAGAAGAGCAGGATAGACTGATAAGAGTTATTCCAATATCTGGCCCATATCAGCCAAGAAGAGGGAATGTTGTTATCGGGCAGGCTGTGAATATACTATCAAGCGGATGGTTCATCGATATCGATACCCCCGAAAACGCATTTTTGCCTGTTAGCGAATTTCAGAGATATATAAATCAGGGCGAGTTTGCAGAGGCTCTTGACGTCGGAGAGATGGTTGTTGCAAAGATAATAAATATAGACAAGAGAGGAATTGATTTAACATTGAGGGCTCATGGTCTTGGTAAAATTGAAGATGGAATGATCATAAAAATAAATTCAAACAAAGTCCCAAGAGTAATTGGAAAAGAAGGAAGCATGATAAATCTGATAAAAGAAGAGACAAAATGCAACATAACAATCGGGCAGAATGGAATTATCTGGATAAGCGGAGAAAACACCGAAGCAGAATTATTTGCAAAGAAAGCTATAATGTTCATAACCGAGAATTTCTTCCTTGAAGGGTTAACAGAAGAGATGAAGAGATGGTTCGAAAAGGAGAAAGAAAGATGATGTACAAAATAGAAACAACTAAGGGAGATCATGGAACTGTCAAAGATACTTATTATCGCTCGACAAGTCCTCTTTCAAGGGAGGATTGGGAAGAAATTAGCAAAGGAGACTGTCTAGTTAGTTCAGGAGTTGTTGGTTTATATGAGCATGCAAATAGAGTTGCGCTCAAACAAGGAGAATTGGACAAGATAGCTGTTGAATTTAGGATGGGTGGTCATTAAAATGGCAAAAGAATTCAAAAGACCGGATGGAAGAAGAATTGATGAAACTAGACCAATAAAGATTAAGGTCGGAGTTGTTCCAAACGCAGATGGAAGCGCAATGTTTGCATTCGGAGATACAATCGCAATAGCTGCGGTTTACGGGCCAAGAAAAATGCACCCACAGCATGCCCAAGATCCTGAAAAGGGAGTTCTGAGATGCGAATACAATATGATCAGTTTCTCTGTAAATGACAGAATTCGTCCGGGAATGAACAGGAGAAGCATTGAAATCAGCAAGATAACAGAATGGGCTTTGGAACCTGTATTGATACTCGACAAATATCCTAATGCTGTAATTGATGTTTTCATAGATGTTATTCAGGCAAATGCATCAACAAGATGCGCTGGAATAAACGCAGCCGCAATTGCACTTGCACAAGCAGGAATTGCCATGAAAAGCCTTGTAAGCAGCATTTCAATAGGAAAACTGGACAAGCAGTTAGTTGTGGATCTCAATAAACTTGAAGAAGATTGGGAAGAAGGAGAAGGCCCAACAGATATTCCAATAACAATGACACCTGATGGAAAAATAACTCATATGCAGCTTGACGGAAAAATCGGCAAGGAGCAGCTTAAAGAAACACTTAAACTTGCAAGGGAAGCAACAAAGAGAATTTACGAGCTGCAGAAAGAAGCTTTGAAGAAAAGCGTAGGGGGAAACTAAATGCTGGAAACAGGAAAACTTAACGAGAACATAATAAGAAGATATCTTTCAGAAGGAAAGAGATTCGACGGAAGAAAACCTGATGAATTCAGGGAAATAATAATTGAAACAGGAGTCTCAAAGAATGCAGAGGGAAGTGCAAGAGTAAAAATCGGAAAAACTGAAGTTTTGGTTGGAGTAAAAATGGATGTTGCAAAACCTTACCCAGATACAATGAATCAGGGAAATCTTATGACCAATGCTGAATTGACCCCACTAAGTTCTTCAAATTTCGAGAGCGGACCTCCAAAAACACCTGCAATCGAATTGGGGAGAATAATTGATAGAGGAATCAGGGAGAGCAAATATATTGATTTTGAAAAATTATGCATAAAAGAAGGGGAAAAAGTCTGGAATCTATTCATAGATGTTTATTCAATAAATGACGATGGAAATATCCTTGATGCTGCAGGAATTGCTACCCTTGCCGCATTGAAAAATACCATGGTTCCAGAGTACGATGAGATACATGAAAAAGTTTTATATGACAAGCATGAGAAAAAGCTTCCTCTTTCAAAGGAGATAGTACCATTATCACTGACAGTATACAAAATAGGAGAAGATTTAATCATTGATCCAACAAGAGAAGAAGAAGACACAAGTGAAATGAGACTTACGACTTCAGGATTCAAGGACACTATATTTGCAATGCAAAAGGGAGAAAAGGGAACTTTAAGCATTGAAGAAATGGAACATGTCTTTGACTTGTCTGAAAAGGTCAGAGAGAAAGTTATTTCAAGCATAAAAGAGCACTTATAAAATGGAAAAGGAAAAATTTTCAAGATATGAAATTTCGAGGATTCTCGGAGCTAGAGCTCTGCAGATTGCGATGAATGCACCTCTGCTTGTAAAAACAACTACAGAAGAGCTCGAGAAAATTCATTATGATCCATTGAAAATTGCGGAGATTGAGTTTAGTTCTGGAATTCTCCCTATATCCGTCAACAGACCACTTCCATCGAAGAAGGAAGAGAAGTTGAAAAGAGTGAGAGAGAAAATCAGCGACAAGAAAGTAGAGGAAGGCGAGGGAAGTGAAGAAGGAACTATCGAGAAGGAAGGGGAAATAATGGAGCTTGCAACCCCAGATGACGAAGTTGAAGAAGAGGAAGAAGAAAGCACTGGCGGAGAAGAGTAATTTTTAACTATTTCTAAGTAATAACAAAAGAAAGATTTAAATAATCATTTTTTCTGAAAAATTGATGGGGACTATTGAAAAAGTTATAGGATCTTTACAAGTAGCTATAGCCGGATTGGTTTGCACGATAGGTATAGAAGCAATAAACACAATCAAAATAGATAGCCAGACGAAAAAAGAACTTCATGAGTTTGTATATGTACTTGACCAGAATAAAAACAAGGACATAAATAAAGAGAGAGGTAAAAGACTTTCTGCTAGAGAAATCAAAGTTTTTTATGATACAACAGGGTTCAATCCCTACACAACTCCATTCGATTCGCTTGCCATGGATCAGGTAGGATACTTTTTAGAAAAATATCATGAGGGGGGCAAATAATAATATGAATTACCAAGATATATTCTCCAAAATCAAAACAAATTTTCCAGTTATATGCGAAGCATATATTACCACATATAATGAAGATCCTGGCAGTAGTAATGCTGAAGCGTATTTTATAAGAAAGTTAACCGAGGAGATAGAACCAAATATGAGGGCTCAAGATATTGACTGGAAAGCATATGGAGATTTTATTTCAGAAGAGAAAATTCGGATGATTAAAGAATATTACACGGCAATGTTTGAAGTTAGAAAAAAATTCAATTCGTTTTTGCTAAAAGAAAAGAAAGATTTAACAGCACTTTTGAATGAGCAAAGCGATAAGATTGGCTGCTGGGAGTAACAATACGTCTTTTATTTTCCAAATCTAAAAATATATAAACAAAAAAAAGTTTTTGTCATTATGGTCGTGATAAAATCTAGTTCTGCAAAAGAAATTCTTGACTCAAGAAAGGAGAAGACTATCTTAGTTCAAATTAAAACGAGTGCGGGGGATTTCTCCGCAAGTGCCCCAATGGGTAAATCGAGAGGTAAACACGAAGCAGAACCCTACAAAAAAACTCTGGCTGAAGATATAGCAAAGATAAAAGAATTCTCAGATTATTTTTCTAAGGAGAAAATTGAAAAATTTGATGACTTGCGAAGGATAGAAGATATTATTGACAGGCAAGTCGGGGCAAATACAACTTTTGCGCTTGAGTCTGCAATCTTAAAAGCTCTTGCAAAAGAACAAAAAAAACAGATATGGGAGTTGATCAATCCAAGTGCCAAAGAATTCCCAAGATTGGTCGGAAATTGCATCGGCGGAGGGCAGCATACAGATACCGATGGTAAAAAACCAGATTTTCAGGAATTCTTATTGGTTCCAGATACAAGAGATGTGGAAGAAGCTTTTGAAATTATGAAGAATGGAAAAGAAAAGGCTGAGCAAATTTTAAAAAGAAAAGACAAAACTTTCAAGTCAAAAAGGAATGATGAGGACGCGTGGGTTAGCTCCTTGATGGATAAAGAAGTTCTGGAAATATTAAGCGAATTAAATCTCCCCTTAGGAGTAGACATTGCAAGCTCAACTTTCTTCAAGAGAAAAAAATATCTTTATAACAATCCGATATTCAAAAGAACGGATGAAGAGCAGTTTTATTATATTTCTAACATGATTGAAAATTTCAATTTAATCTATATTGAGGATCCTTTTGACGAAGAAGATTTTAAAAGTTTTGCCAAACTTAACAAAAAATTCCCAGATAAGCTTATTGTAGGCGATGATTTGACAACAACAAATTACAAAAGATTAAATGAAGCAATAAAAAACAAGAGCATAAGCGCCTTGATTGTCAAACCCAACCAGATAGGTCCATTAAGCGAAGTAAAAAGAGTATGCAAGCTGGCAAAAGAGAACAATATAAAAATTGTTTTCTCGCATAGAAGCGGAGATACTGACGAAAACATTCTTGCAGATTTGGCTTTTGGATTCCAGGCTAATTTTTTAAAGTGCGGGATAACAAGCAAAGTCCGAGAAGTAAAGATCAAGAGACTAATTGAAATACAAAAGAGCTTGAAGTGAGCTAAAATGAAAGTAGTTATGCTTTCTTATAAATAAATCTTTAAAAATTCAAATAACAACCAATCTTGATGGCAAGAATTGGCGGATTAATATTTCTAGGTTTGGCTGCGGCGGGATTAGCATATTATTGTTCTAATTCTAATCAGGGAGAAGACTTATTTGATTATGCCTTTGACCCCCTTGGGAATATAAGGGCTTCTTATGTAAAACTTGAGGAGTTATATGACCGAGCATTGATAGAAAGGGCGGTAGAAGATCGCTTGAAGATTAACAACTTAGAAAGTATCTTCGGGAATAATCCCTAAAAGAAGATTGAAAAATAAATAAATCTTTAAGAAGACGTTATAGATCAAATTCATATGACAAAGACAGGCAGAATGATCGGAGGAATATTCGTTTTGGGTTTAGCCGTTGCGGCTTTATATCAATGTTACTCTTCTCTAGAATCAACTGCATATTTAAGGGATAGTATACTAAACTATGTACTGGAAACTCGTAACTACAAAGCTTCTTCTGATGAAAACAAAGACTTTTATGATGCAACCGGACTAGATTTATCACCTAAAGATAAGCCTGATAGAGGCATAGAAAAAATTTTAGAAGATCGTCTGTTTCAATAGTTTATAGAAACCCTTAAAAATATACTTTTCTCAAAGAATTCATGGTCAAGAAGAAAGAGTCAAAGGAAGAAATTAGTAATGAAGAAAAATTAGAAGAGAAGACTATCAAGAAAGAAGAAAGTCTTGAAAGGGAAGCTGAGCTGGAATCAATTAATGATACTGAACTTGAAGAGAAAAAGAGAAAGATTCTTGAAAAAGCCAAAAAACTTTCCGAGAATATCGAAATAAAATCAGAAGAGCTTAAGGAACAGGTCAAGGGCGAAAAAAGGACAGATATGCTTGTTCCACTTGAAGATTATATTAATTCTGGAATATACATTGGAACAAAAGTTATAACCCCGGATATGAGGCCATTCGTATACAGAAGAAGAGCAGACGGGCTTGCAATATTCAATACGGATTTGATCGATGAAAAAATAAAAGAAGGAATAAAATATCTTTTGCAGTTCAAACCAAGTGAAGTAATCCTTGTTTGCAAGAGACAGGCAGGATGGAGAGCTGCTGAAAAGTTTTCTGAATTGACGGGAATAAGAACATTCACAAAAAAATATCCTTCTGGAATTTTGACAAATTCAAGCCTTCCAGACTTCTTTGAAAATGAATTGACAATAGTTACAGACTCATGGATAGATAAAAATGCGCTTAATGACACAATAAGAGTTAACAAAAAGGTTCTTATGATCTGCGACACAAATAACTTTTCATATGGATCCAATCAGATAATAATTGGAAACAACAAAAGTTCGAAAAGTTTGGGAATAATCTTTTATCTTCTTGCTAAGGGATATTGTGAGGCACAAAACCTCGAGACTGTCAGCCAAATACCGGGCATTGACTGGTGGATCGGAGAGCAAGGAAATGTTCAAGAAGAAGCAAAGAAAAAGGCAAAAGCTGGAGCAAGGTTCGGAGTATAATTCTACAAAATGAATATAATGTTTATATGCAAGCATAATATTTTTAGAAGCAGAGTTGCAGAAGAGCATATGAAGAAGATAAGCAAACATAATATTTCTAGCGCAGGACTAATAAAATTCGGAGGGGATATGAAATTAGAACAGCAAGAAGTTTGCAAAGAATTTGGATTGATACTCCCAAACCAGTCAAAAACATTAAGCTTGGAAAATTTGCGAAAACAAGATTTAATAGTAATTGTCGCGGACGATGTGCCCAAGAAAATATTTGAAAATCCAGACTATCACTTGAACGAGATAAAAAAATGGAAGATCAAGGATGTAGACTCTTCCAATTTAGATAAGAAAAGAATAAGGCCAATAGTCAAAAAAATAATAGATAATGTTGAAGAACTCAATAGAAGCCTGAATAAATAAAAGTAAAGACTATATCTGAAGATAACAATTCTTAAAAGTAAAATTAAGTTTCTCTGATGATGGGGGATGTGAAATATCTTTTTGATTTAGAAGTCACAACAACAAAATTCGGCGATGATGGATCTGGTTTTGACCTTAAGGTTATCAACAAGAATGGAAGAGGTTATGAGGATAACATTGACATATCAAGAATAGTACTAGGAATTGACGCTTATCACAGAAACTTATTACTAAGAACTGATGTTAATGATGGCGAAATCAGTTCTAGAATCAGAATAGAGACAATTGTTGCGGACCCTAATCTATTTTGAAAAACAGCCAGCTTTTATCGGGCTTGCTTCCATAATGAGTTTTTACGAGGGCATAATGTCCATTCAATTTTTTCCCATGAAAAATCAATTCAATTTTTTTTGAATCCTCAAATTTTATTTTATAAGTCCCCTTATCCCATATCTCAACTTTTCCTGCACCGTAATTTCCCTCAGGTATTATGCCTTCAAATTTTGCATAATCAAGGGGATGATCTTCAACCTGAACTGCGAGTCTTTTAATTCCTTCTTTCTCGGGAGGCTCTTTCGGAACAGCCCAAGATTTCAAAACTCCATTCATTTCCAATCTTAAATCCCAATGAAGATGAGAAGCATGATGCTCGTGAACGACGAAAATTAATTTTTTAAAAGATTTTTTAATAGCTGCTTTTGGCTCTCCTGACTCTTCTAAATTCCTCTTTTTTTCATACTCTTTTAGAGACATTGTTGTTGTTTACGTCTGTAATATTTTTAAAAATTTGCATAGGTTTAAACCTCGAAATAACGGTATATAATTGATTAATTTTCCCCTCGACGGAATAAAATTTCTCCGAGGGAAGCAAAACATTTAAATACCTAAAATCAGCTAACACTATCAGTCAAAATGAGTGCCTTAATAATGACATGTTTATACGTTAAGGTATGAAGTATGTAAGAATACCCATTGATAATTCTCGCCGAGCCGTTTTTAGGAAATTCAGGATAAAAAAGTAATAATATTTTTGCCCAAAAACTATCATAGTTTTTCAAAAATCCAGTTGATCCTGCTGGCGGCTGCGGCTCTCTGGTTTGCACTTAGGCATGCAAGTCTTTCTGTTGCTTGCAATGGAAGGCGCACTGCTCAGTAACACGTAGCTAATCTACCCTTGAGTCAGGGATATCCTCGGGAAACTGAGATTAATACCTGATAGGAGATATACCCTGGAATGGTTCATCTCTAAAACTCGTGCTCAAGGATGAGGCTGCGGCGGATTAGGTTGTTGGCGGGGTAACTGCCCACCAAGCCGACGATCCGTAAGGGCTCTTAGCGGAGAGGCCCTGAGAGGGAGTCTGAGATACTACTCCCAGCCCTACGGGGTGCAGCAGCTGGGAATCTTCTGCAATACACGAAAGTGTGACAGAGCGAACCAGAGTGCTCCTCATTGAGGAGCTTTTGCCAAATCTAAAAAGTTTGGCGAATAAGGACTGGGCAAGACTAGTGCCAGCCGCCGCGGTAATACTAGCTGTCCAAGTCGCAGCCATCTTTATTGGGTCTAAAACATCCGTAGCTTGTCTAGCAAGTTCTTTGTGAAATTTTATCTCTTAAGGATAGAGCGTGCATAGAGTACTACTAGGCTAGAGACTGGAAGACGTAAGAAGTACGTTTGAAGTAGCGGTTAAATGCGTTAATCTTAGACGGACTCACAACAGCGAAGGCATCTTACGAGGACAGTTCTGACAGTGAGGGATGAAGGCCGGGGGCGCAAAATGGATTAGATACCCATGTAGTCCCGGCAGTAAACACTGCACACTAAACATCAGTGCCTCTTCGAGAGGCATTGGTGCTTGAGGGAAGCCGAAGAGTGTGCTACCTGGGAAGTATAGTCGCAAGACCGAAACTTAAAGGAATTGGCGGGGAGACACTACAACGGGTGACGCGTGCGGTTCAATCAGATTTCACGCCGTGAACCTCACCAGGACCGACAGCAGAATGAAGGTCAGTCTGAAGGGCTTACCTGACACGCTGAGAGGGGTTACATAGCCGACGTCAGCCTGTGCCGTGAGGTGACCTGTTAAATCAGGTAACAGGCAAGACCCACATGTATATTTACTACGTGTACAATATACAGATTGCCATGGTAACATGGATGAAAGTGTGGGCTACGTTAGGTGGCACAGCCTAAATGCCCTGGGCAACACGGGCGCGTCAATGGTAGATACAATGGGATGCAACTCCGAAAGGAGAAGCTAATCCCTTAAAGTCTATCTCAGTCTAGATCGAGGGCTGAAACCCGCCCTCGTGACACTGGAATCCGTAGTAATCGGGTATCAACATTGCCCGGTGAATATGTCACTGTCTCTTGCACACACTGCCCGTCAAACCAACCAAGTTATGTTAAGATGAAACTCGTTTGAGGAGAATCCTAGCATGATGAGGTAGGTTAAGTCGTCACAAGGTATCTGTAGGGGAACCTGCAGATGGATCACCTCCTAAAATTTTACGAGATTATATTCGCGTATTCTTACATACTTTTCATTTTGTTATAGAAAGGAAAATTGACTGAACAAAATTTAAAAACCACTACGGTCTAAGGTAAAACAAGGGCCTGTAGTCCAACGGCAGAATACCTCGTTTGCACCGAGGAGTTCCGGGTTCAATTCCCGGCAGGTCCATTCTTCTTGAATGGAAACAATAAAAATGGAAACAAAAAATACTGAAGGAGAAATTGGCACACTGGAGAAACGAACCAGAAGAGCAGTAGAAATAGCGCTGGCTTCTAGTTTGATAGACGCAATTGAGGAAAGCGGCTCATTTGAAAATGAAACGGTATCAAATTTAGGTAGAGACTATATTGCACTGTATCGCGAAGATAAAAAGATTGGGTGCAACAACAGATTAATCTACCACATGGTAATGACATATTTCGATAAATACGGAAAAAAATGGAAACCAAAGAGTTAGAAAAAACAACTGCAAGAGAATCAGAACTAGCACTAGCTTGGGGCGTTTTCGATAGAATTGAAAATTCCACAAAAGGTAATGCCAGCGATTATGAAGGAATTAGAAGTTTAGCATGCGAATATTATTCACATTGTCTGAGGGATGTAGAAACAGGGGATTTTAATCAGAGTGTATTTACAATAGTAGACCTCATATTGCATCAATATTACAGAAGTGAGGGAAAATTAAAATGACAAACAAAGTATTAGAAAGACGAATTGATAGATCAATAAAAGAAGATATTAATGCGTCCGAAGGAGAAGTTGCCCACGAGGCTAGGAAGGCTGTAGATGAAAACCTAACCGTATCCTTAGTGAAGCTTCTCGCACAAAAATATTACCAAAAAGTCAGAGAAGATACAGAAAGATGGGGGTATTATGATGTGCCTTTATTTGATAACTTGCACCCAATACTTCAAGAATATATAAGTAGGAATAGTGCACAAGACGAAAATACGGAGGCAAGGCCAAAGGGATCACAGATACCAGTTATAGTAGGGCGGTTTGCAGAATCAATGAGAATAATGAGGATTAGAAATTACTTCGAGAAAAATATTATCTGCAAAGAATACAACTTCATAAGTTATTAATCATACTCACACGTTGAGGTGGTGCATCGATTATGTCGATGTATCATGTTGAGAAAGTCCTTCCGGAAGGGAGGAAAATATTCAATGAGACAAGTACTCAACTCACTAGCTAGAGCACAATTTTTTTGTGCAGAATGTGTAAAAACATACGACATAATGTAATTTTTTATGCTGTTAGACGGATAGCTTGGCTTTGGAATTGATGAAGGACGTGGCAAGCTGCGATAAGCCTGGGCGAGCTGCATGCAAGCTTTGAGCCCGGGATTTCCGAATCACCCCGAGAGGGGGAACTACGCTGGGAATTGAAACATCTTAGTACCAGCAGGAAGAGAAAATAAATAATGATATCCTTATTAGCAGAGAGCGAAAAGGATAGAGGGCAAACTGAATCTTTCTTTGAAAAGAGAATAGAGATGTGGTGAGCATAAATTCCTAAGTATCGGAGTCAAACTCTTCTGGAAAGAAGGGCCTTAGACGGTGATAGCCCGGTAGATAAACGATATATGGAGTTGCTTAAAAGAGTAGGGCCTCCTGGATTGGAGGTCTGAATATAGCGGAATTAACCGCTAACCCTAAATAGAACCAAAGTCCGATAGCGCACTAGTACCGCGAGGGAAAGCTGAAAAGAACTCTTAACAGAGTGTGAAAAGATTTGAAATCTAACAGCTACAGATTGATACTGCTCTTTCCGCAAGGAAAAGGGTTGTATCGTACGTTTCGAAGAACGGGCCAAGGAGTTTTCTTATATGGCGAGACTAATCTTCTATGAAGAGTAATCGAAGCGAAAGCAAGTTGGAAACAGCGTTAGTCATATGGGACAGACCTGAAGCCGGGTGATCTATTCTTGAGTAAGTTGAAGTCTCTCGAAAGGGGGATGGAGGACTGAACCGGTGTTACGTACATATACTTGGATGACTTGAGAATAGGAGTGAAAAGCCTATCTAACTCGGCGATGGCTGGTTCCTGCTGAAATATGCCTTCGTATAGTCGTATCTAGTTTGCCAGCGGTGTATAGTACGGATAAAGTTCGCAGGAGCTAATGCTTACGGAACTTTTTCCAACTCGGAAGCTGTTGGCTGCGTAAGATATGAAACAGGGACGGTGCGTAAGGTATCGTTCCGAAAGGGGAATAACCCAGACCAGAGTTAAGGTCCCTAAATTTATGCTAAGTGTATCAAAAGGTGTCTTGAACCTGAGACAGTGGGGATGTAAGCTCAGAAGCAGCTATCATTTAAAGAAAGCGTTACAGCTCACCCATCAAGGCTCAGGGCCCTGAAAATGGACGGGGCTAAGCATAATACCGAGACTTTGGCGGCTCTCATCAGAGAGTTCGAGTAAGCAGGCGTGTTTACTGCGCAGAAGCTTTTTGGAGACAAAGAGTGGAGCGGTAAGCAATGAGAATCTTGGCAATAGTAAGAAGTGACTTTGCTGAAAACGCAAAGTGTCGTAAGAGCAAGGTTTCCTTGGCAATATATGTTAGCCAAGGGTTAGTCAGTTCCTAAGTTGTACCTTAACTGAATACAGCGATGGAAAAAATGTTAATATTCATTTACTAGCTAAATTTTTTGTAATATACCGTTTCGGGATAAGCGAGCATTTGAGAGAATGCTTCTGCAGGGAAATATTGGGAGCGTAATGCTAAGATCTGTATAAACTTGCAGGACAAAATCGCTGACTCCGGGAGCCAGTGAAAAATATATTGCTAAACGAATTTAGTTAACTGTACCCACAACCGGCACTGGTGCTCTGGCTTAATAGGCTAAGACATGAAAGGGCAAATGAGTTAAGGGAATTCGGCAATTTAGCCCCATAACTTCGGTTTAAGGGGTGTCTATCTTTGTCCGCAAGGAGCATTGATAGATCACAGTTACAAGGATGGCCCGACTGTTTACCAAAAACGTAGCCGAGTGCTAAGCTGAAAAGCTGTATATACTCGGTGAGACCTGCCCAGTGGTGGTGTTTCAAACTCTTTTTCAAGGGAGCTAAGACCCATCAAACGGCGGGGGTAACTATGACCCTCTTAAGGTAGCGTAATACCTTGTCGTACGAATTACGACTTGCATGAATGGTTTAACGAGGTCGTCACTGTCCCTAACTCAAGCCTTCTGAAAATACTGTGTGGCGAAAATGCCACGGACGCCTAGTGGGAAGCGAAGACCTTGTGGACCTTTACTGCAACTTGTTGTTGTGATCTTAGAAAGGATGCATAGCATAGGTAGGAGCATCGAGGCTGCCATTTCGGTGACAGCGGAGCGAAAATTGTAATACTACTCATTTTTTCTAAGGTTGCTTACTCTTTATGGGGACAGCAGCAGGCGGGCAGTTTGACTGGGGCGGTGCCCTGTCGAAAAGATATCGATAGGACCCAAAGACAAGCTCATCCGGCTTGGAAATCCGGAGCAGAGTGCGAAGGCAAAAGCTTGTCTGACTGTATTCTGAAAAGCAAGGAATGCAGGGATGAAAGTCGGGCTTAGTGAACCCACGTGCTTTTTTAATGGAAGCCGTGTCTGATAGAAAAGGTACCCCAAGGATAACAGGCTTGTCGCCCCCGATAGTCCGTATTGACGGGGCGGTTTGGTACATCGCTGTCGGCTCTACCTATCCTAGCTGTGCAGTAGCAGCTAAGGGTGTCGGAGTTCACGCATTAAAAGGTATCGTTAGCTGGGTTAAGAACGTCGCGAGACAGTTTGTATGATATCTACTAGGTGTGTTGTTGAGTGAGTGGAACAATCTTCTAGTACGAGAGGAACGGGGATTGGGCGCCTCTAGTGTGCGGTTGTCAATTGGCAGGCCGCAAAGCCACGCGCTGACTGATAAGAGCTGAATGCATCTAAGCTCGAAGCAGCCCGCAAAACGACTCAACTAAGGCCGTCAAAGAAGATGACGTCGATAGAGTTGCTGTGTAAGATTCAAGCCTCGGCGAGAATTTCAGCACGCAACCACTAAAAGCCTCATTTATATTATGTCCACAATCTAGCTGGTGAGTTGAGTACTTGTTGATTGTTATTTCTAGAAACATGCAGTGCAGATAGTAATTATATAATTTCATTTTGAATATTTATTAAGTTCTTATAATTTTTTTGATTATGATTACAACAAATAAATTAAAGGAGGAATAAAAAATGAGAACAAAAGAAGATGCTAAGGGAGTAATCGAAAAATCCTTAAGAGATAAATTCACCTTGTTATTCTTAAATTCGACTAAAATCTCTGAAAAACTAATGAAGAGTCCAAAAAAAGAAGATAAGATTAAAGGGGTTGATCTCTTTTTTAAGATAACTAGAAATTTTACTTATTGTTGTAAGAATAATATCTTTGTTTTTGGCAATGTAGAAATAACACAAGAAGGGATGAACAAAAGGATTATGGAACTGATTAAGAGTGGAAAACTCTCTACTCTTCCTAAGTAAAAAGGGGAATTGTAGAGGAAATTTAGGAGAGTAAATTTAACCCCTCGAAACTTTCAGTCCACAACTCTTAAATATTCCTCCCCTATTTTTATTTAATGGAAATAGAGGGAAAAGTTGTAATTGTGACTGGAGCTTCTCAAGGAATTGGACTTGCAACTGCAAAACTTCTTTCAAGCAAAGGGGCAAAAGTTGTCCTGGCTGCACGTTCTGAAAACATACTAAAGAGACTTCAAAAAGAAATTCCAAATTCTCTTGCAGTAACAACAGACATGACAAAAGAAGAGGATATCAAAGAATTGATAGGAAAAACAATTGAAAGATTCGGAAGAATTGATATTCTTATAAATAATGCCGGGCAGGGAATGCATGGCTTCAGTTTGGAAAACACAGATATAAATGATTACAGGAAGATAATGGAGCTGAATGTTTTTAGTGTCGTAAGAACAATGCAGGAAGTTGTTTCCCAGATGAAGAAACAGGGGGGAGGAATGATCATAAACATCAGTTCAATGCTATCTAAAATGTATATCCCTTATCTTGCAGCTTATTCTTCCACAAAATCTGCCATTAATTCAATTTCCCTGACTGCAAGGCAGGAACTCGCAAAAGATAAAATAATTGTAAGCATAGTTCTGCCCAGAATGACTTCCAGTAACTTCATGAAGAATTCAATTAATGCAAAAACAGAATGGAGACCAAGCTCCAATGAACAAATGCCTCCGATTGATCCTCCTGAAAAAGTTGCAGAAAGAATTCTTGATGCAATAAAAACAGAAGAAGCTGAAGTTATTGTGTAAGAAAATCCCTCAGTTTATCTCTAAGGAGATTTGAAAGCGCTGGATCATCTTTTTCATAAATATCAGAGATTCCAAGAACAATTATATTTTTTCCGATAACTTCATCCGGAAAATTCTGAATCAGAAAATCCTTGTGCATTTTTTCCATCGCAAAGATATTATCAGCCCAGTCAATGGACTCGGAAGTTATGGGAACTTCTGCAAGAGGATGAACCCCTGCAAATTTGGCCTCGTTCCAGGGGTAGTGTTCCTTGACAACATTTACTGCTGTTGGAGACCTCTGCTGCCCTGCTGTGCAGACAAATAAAATATTCATAATAATCAGAGGGGCATTATCTATAAATATATTCTGCAAGATTTTTAAAGTTAAGACTTCTATACGTTTTCATGAAGAGGTTGTCAAAATTCTATTCAAAATATGGGATGTTTCTCATTCCTGTTTTTGTTTTCCTGACTCTTACATTGGGATTAATTTTCAAATATGGCTATCAGTCCAACTTAATTTCAAATATTCTATTTATAATTGGAATAATTCCCGGAAGCGTGCAAGTCTTGATTGAAGGGGTTGTTTCCTTTTCCAAAAAAGATTTTTCAATAGACTATCTAGCAATCCTGACAATAGCCGTTTCACTTGCTTCACAGCAACTTCTCATAGGAAGCGTGATTGTTCTTATGATAACAGGGGGGAATGCACTTGAGAAATATGCACAAGCACGAGCAAGGAGTTCGCTTACTTCTTTGACAAACAGAATACCCCACGATGTTCTTTTGTATCAAAACGAGACACAAAATAAACTGGTAAAAATTGAAAACGTAAAAATCGGGCAGAAGATATTTGTAAGAAAAGGGGAGGTTATCCCTCTAGATGGGATTCTTGCTTCAGAATATTCCCAGATTGATGAATCCTCTCTGACAGGAGAGCCGTATTTTGTTGACAAATTAAAAGGAGATAAAATAAGAAGTGGAACAATAAACATGGGGGCTTCAATTATCATAAAAGTCACAAAAGAAGACAAAGATTCCACTTACAGGCAGATTATAAACATGGTAAGAAAGGCACAGGAAGAAAAATCCCCAATGATAAGAATGGCCCACCAGTATAACTGGATTTTCACCGTGATTGCCCTGGCAATTTCAGGAGGAGCTTATCTGTATTGGCATAATTTCAATTATATACTGGCTGTTTTGGTTATTGCAACACCATGCCCTCTTCTTCTGGCGACACCTGTTGCTTTGATTGGTGGAATGAGCGCAAATGCAAGAAAAAAAATAATTGTAAAAGATTTGGGAAGCATAGAAGATCTTTCAAGAGCTGATACTCTTGTATTTGACAAGACAGGGACAATAACTTTGGGAAAGCCGATCCTGAAAAAAATAAACATAATTGATAAGAAATATAATAAATCCAAAATCCTAAGCATTGCGGAGGCAATTGAAAGAAATTCCCTTCATCCTGTTGCCCAGGCCATAATAAAAGAGGCAAGAAAAGAAAAAGTTCAGGGCCTTGTCGCTTCTGAAGTCGAAGAAAAGCCGGGTTCGCAGATTTCAGGGAAAGTTGGAAGCAAAAAATTCACGCTTCTAAAAGGAGAAGAATCTTCTTCTGATGACGTGCACCTTGTTGAAGGAAAAAAATTGATTGCAGAGTTTATTTTTGATGATGTAATAAAATCAGATGCAAAACCAATAATAAAAAAGCTTGAGGGATATGGAATGGATATCCATGTCTTTACAGGAGATAAAAAAGCTGCAGCTGAAAAATTGAAGTCTGAAATTGACATGAATGTTGATGTTCAGTATGAAATGTCCCCGGAAGAAAAGCAAAAAGGAATAAAATTCCTCAAGAAAAAGGGAAAAACAGTAGCAATGATTGGAGATGGGATAAATGACGCGCCTGCATTAGCTCTTGCAGATATAGGAATGGTTTTCAGCCATGAAGAACATACAGCTTCATCAGAAGCAGCAGACATTGTTTTTCTCGGGGGAGGATTTTCTGAAGTCTATGACTCTATTAATATTTCAAGGAGAACAATGAAGATTGCAAGAGAAAGCATGTTCACAGGGATAGGATTAAGCATTGTGGGGATGCTTTTTGCAGCAGCAGGGTTTATTGTGCCCATTGCAGGAGCGGTCATACAAGAAATAATTGATGTTTCTGTTATTTTCAATTCTCTGAGAACTCTAAAGATAAAGGGATAAAGATTAAAACCTCATATTTTCTTAATAAATAATGGAAAACGAACAGCTTATCCTTATTGCTGACACTCACGGAATGATAAATACATTCGAAAAGCAGAAAGAAATCATAGACAAATACAAGCCAATTTTTGTCCTATCTGAAAATATGGAGAATAACAAAGTAGAGTCTGATTTTGAATTCAATAAAATTATGAAGAAGAAAAAGATTTCCAATATGACCACAATGGAAGAAGTTAAGGAACTGATTAAATTATGTCATAAGAAAAATATAAAATTAATAGGGATAGACTTCGAAAATTTTCTGATAGAAAGAAAACTTCAAACAAAAGTAAATCGTGATATGAAGCTTACGAAAGAAGAAGAAGAAGAATTGACAGACTTGGCTTATAGAAGAGAAAACAAACATGTTAAGATGGTTGGTAAATTCCTTGAAATATCTAGAAGACCCCTGGTCGTTATTTTAGGAGCTTGGCACCTAAGAAGAAATTCTCAAATCAGAAAATCTTTTGATCATTACAAATTAGTTTATCTTTCAAATCCAAAAGGCGAGATGGTTCTAGGCCCGACAAAGGAAAAGCTAAGCTGGAAAGAAGAGGACTTCTAAGAATTATTTGTAACAGTTAAATTGGTCTGATTGCCCGCGGTCTGATTTATTGTGAAGTTTCCCACGAAAGTCGTATTTCCATTACCAACATCTGCAGAGTTATTATTCACAAATTCTGGTGAATTATCTGCAAATATTGTCCCGTTAAGAGCCTGGCACTGAAGGTATTTTGTCTCATTGTTTTCGCTAATAGCGTAACCTGCAGCTTTGCAAGTTTGGAAATCAACAACTTGATATTTGGAGGTCAGCCAGTCGTTCACACAGGACTTTTCGGTCTCATTCCAGTTGTATCCTTCTGACACCAAACATCCATGCATATCCATTCCGTTATTGATTATATCTCCCTGAATTGATGGCTGCTTGGTGTAGACAAAAAAATAAGTTACAAACCCTGCGGTCATAAATAGCAAAAATATCATTAAAGGAATAAGTCTTTTTTTTTCCATATAAACTTACAAAATCACTTATATTAATACTTTATTATAAAGAATAATATAAATGACTTCATTTATCCTGTGCTAAGAAGATGAATTCACAAAGCTTAAATATCCTACTAATCTCGGAATTTTAAGTTGGGAAGTTAACTGCGGGACATGGCATTAAATTGCCAAGGAACCAAAAAATGATTTCTTGTCTTGAGGAAGGTCCGCCCACCAATAAACGCTGTCTTTCGAAAGGAAGAGTGCCGTGAGGTACAGCTCCAGAACAGAAACGACACAGCTCATTTGGAGTAATGAATCGTGAGATGAACTGCGAAGAATGAGATATGATGAAACGGCTGACTCTGCGGGTGCAAGGCTTAGTGCCGCTTAGTTGAATGTTAACACGAACCGTCCGATTACGGGGTTCGACAGAAGGTGGCCTATTCCCAACTTATCTATTCTTGTCCATATAGGTAAGATAATCGTTTTTCCTTTTTTGCAATTTTACAACTAAAATCCTTTTTAATGTCAATTCCTGTTCTTTGTCAAGATTTCTCACATTTGCTCTCTCGTAAGAAGAAGAGTCTTCATCTTCAGGGATTGAAGGGTTGCTTATTATTTCATAAGGCTTTTCTGGATAACCTATTTTTAGAACAAGGTTTTCCGCCAGCTCTTCCAGAGAATTAAAGTTTTTTTCAGGACCAATCCATCCGCTATCCCCCTCTTTTGTTGCATATCTGTAGTCATAGTCTGGTTTTGGATTCCATTTTATGACATTGAATAAAATTGCGCTATCTGAGTCTTCTGACATAAAAGTAAATTTAATTTTTAGTTTAAAAGAATTTATGTTGTTGAAACTATTCAAAAAGTTGGCCCTGCTTAGGATCAGGGATCTTCCCCCCCACATGACTTCTCCTTAAAGATTCATAAAAAGATTCCGCGCATAGATAGTTATCCTCATCAAGCAGACCCCCATGCATCCTTCCATCTTCATCCAGGATTCTTTGTACATAATATCTCTTTATTGGATGATGGCTAATATAAGCTAGATAAAGGAATTGAGAACGACTATCTAAAGCACTAACTACAAGTCTCGTCAAATCCAAGGGGCTTAGGCCATCAAGAACTCTCTCAGTTTCTTCTTTTAAAGTTTCAGTTTCTTCAGCCAAATCACTCATCTTGAATTCGAGAAGGATTAACTTTTAAATATTACTAATTTATAAATGACCTAGAATCATCATCAGAGCTTGGCCTGCGAAACCGGCAACAACAGGAATAGCAAGATTATCATCAACTGGTTTCAGCAGTGTTTCAACTATTGTCGCAATTATAGCCATGAACAGGATAACTATAATATTATTTAAGAAAATAAAGCCAACAGCAAGATCAACAACCAATTCTGCGACTATCCCTTCCCATGAACATCTAAGATGATCTATTTTATGGCTCCCAAATTTTCCAATAATTGCGGAGGCTGTATCTCCAAAAATCATCATCAGAATGGCAGTTACGGCAATATTAAACTCAAATGCAGAAAATGCAATTATTACCCCAAGAATAAGGTAGATACTCCCTGAAATTGTGTTCCTTTCATTTTCACGATACAAATGATGAAAAAATGGAATCTTCTTGTTAAATTTCATTTTCAGAAATTCAAGGAAAGAGAGACAGATCAGGATAAAAACAAGCACCAAAATTGCTGCAGACTGGCTGAAAAATTCCTTTATTAAACAGTAGATTATAATGTAAAAAATAGAGCTTATGTGAACGAGCTTTCTCTTTATTTCAAAAACCAGATTATCCATCCTTAAACTTAGAATGTTTGCTTTTAAAGATAGTGAAACTGAACTTCAAATTGTCTCTCTTTTTAATCGAAGTGCTTCCATGACTTTTTCCGTGTCTTTCATTGTAACTGGGGGTATCTGCCAGTAAAATTCATCATCTCCATCATCACGCCATCTTGCCAAATAAGTCCTCTTTCTTAAATCCACTACACCAATTGTTTTTTGAATATATCCCCATTTCTTTCGATAACTTAGTGAGGGAGAATATTCCAAATTTACTTTCCCTTTCTCTCCATTATTGAGTCTGCTTAACCACACTCTCCCAACCTTTGGTTTATTGCCAGAATAGTTCTCCTCCCCCTCTGGCTGTGCTCGAAAAAGCGACTGAATTGCATAACTCAAAATATCTTCAAAATCATAAGAGTCAGCTGCTTTTGCTGCTAATCCCTCAAGCCCCCTGTTTATTCCGTCAGCATCAGTCCAAGTTCGGTCATCAATATCCACATGGACTACCCTTTTTTCCATTTTTTTTGATGGGCAAAATTATATTTAAAGATTTATACCCTTCAAGATATAACTTTTATTTGGGGTATACATAACTTCAAACAAAAGATTTAAAGATACTTCTGCAGGTTTTATATTGGGAACGTAGCTCAGCGGGAGAGCACATGACTGAAGCTCATGGTGTCCGGGGTCCAACTCCCCGCGTTCCCATTTCTGATCAAAATTAAGTATATTTTCACAAACAGAAAGGGTTATAAATGCAGGAAAAAGGTTCCTTTTATGGACATAGAATTATCGATTGAAGTATATACCGACAAATCCCAAATAAATCTCTCCCATTTAGAGACATTAAAGGGTCTGTCTACCCCCTATCGAGATGTAACCAGGAGAGTTATTTCTACTCGTTTTAACGAGAATCACAGTATTGCAGGGTATTTTGCAAAAGATTTTTCCGAGATTCCAATAGATCGAAATGTTACAAGAACAATATTCAGGGGCAATAGATATTTCACGGTTGGAGAATTGGAAGAAATGTCCAAACGAATATAACCTTGCAGCAATTCGTTCTACCTCAGTTTACGGAGTAAATTATTGATTCTCCCCCATTGCACTGCCACTTCCAAACTATATAGGGGTTTGAATATTGTATTGTTACCGTTGTCTGATTAGAGGCTAAACCCTCTAGCTGAGTTCTTAGCGAAGGATCATTCACACAGTAAATATCTTCCTGCGTAGAAGTTGTTGAAGTTTTAAAATAAACTAAATTAGCTGCAAATACAATATTTGAATTATGCTCAACAGCAGTCACTATTCCTGTATGCTGCCCACTGGAAGAGCCTATTGAATTAATAAAAAGTGCACCAAATACTAACAAAAAAGCCAGAATAAGCCCAATAATAATTCCAATTCGACGTGGTTTTACCATGTGCTCGTAAAGAGCCTTAACTTTTTAAGGATTTCTGCTAACAACAGATTTTTAAGTTTCATTACACTTAGTAAAGGATGGCCAGAAGAGATCGTGACATACTATTTAGTGTTGCTGGATTTATTCTTATTTTTGGATTTTCCGGTTTGATTTATGGGCTATTAGGTTTAGTAGACAAATTGGCTTACTCCCCTTTTATTATTGGTTCTATCTTTCTGATAATAGGCCTCATTTTGGTAGTAGTAATAGTCTCAAGAAGGAAATGATTTTCTGCCTAGAATTCTGTTAACAATATCTTTTATAGATTTTATTTGTTAAATTCAAATGCAGTCAATTCTCCGATTCTAACTGAAAACATTTATAAATAATTAAGAATTATTCTTAAAATCATGGCTAGAGAGAAGAAAGAGGTAAAAAGAGAGGAGAGAAAAAGAAATCCTGAGGCATTCGGCATTGCGGGATTCACTTTGGGAATTGTAAGTATTGTAATGATTCTTTTCGATCCAATGGTAGGTTTCTTGATTTCGTTGGTTGGAATTTTTTTGAGTCTCAAACAGCAGAGAATGGAAAAGACAAGAAGGGGCAAGGTTGGAATGATCTTAAATGTAATCGGGCTTGTAGCCAATGTTGCGATGTTCCTTGTTGTCAATGTGTGGCTTTCTCCAATTATAAATCAGGTTTATATGCAGCAGTTAAATAATACTTTAGTTTCTCCATAAAATGAATTACAATAACAGAAGAGCTGCAATAGAGATGAGCATGAACACTATTGTGACAATAGTACTTGTCGTCGTAACTCTTATTCTAGCATTGGTATTGATTAGAACAATTTTCTCTGGAAGCACAAACGCAATAACTTCCATTAACAGTGAGATTCAAAACCAGATAAATCAGTTGTTCGCATCAAATGCGAATACAAATCTAGTAATTGATCCTAATGGAGGACAGTTTAATGTTCAGAGAGGAACACCTTCCGGATTTGCATTCTCGATAAAGAACCCTGAGCAGACTTCACCAGCCAACTTTAATTATGTTGTTAATGCTACGCAAGTTAGTGCCTGCAATGGCAGCATAAGCCTAGAACAAGCAAATGGTTATATTCTCGGAGCTAGCGGTCCACTGTCTATAGGCCCAGCACAAGATTCAACTCCTGTAGCGGTGTTGTTTAATATTCCTTCATCGTCTCCAGCATGTACGCTTGTATATCAATTGACAGTCACAGAGACAACTGGATCCAAGGATGTATTCTTCTCAAATCTATTTGTCACAATACAATAATTTCCTTAGATTTTTAAATTTGAATTTCATTGATATTTGATGTTAAAAATATATAATACTTTAACAAGAAAAAAAGAAACTTTCAAACCAATAAAAGACAATTCTGTGGGTATGTATTCTTGCGGACCTACTGTCTACTGGTATCAGCACATAGGAAATCTTAGAAGTTACATTTTTGCGGATATTTTAAAGAGGGTTCTTGAATATGACGGATACAAAGTAAAACATGTAATAAACATAACTGATGTAGGACATCTGACAAGCGACGCTGATGAAGGCGAAGATAAAATTGAGGAGGAAGCAAAAAAAGAAGGAAAAGCTGCAAAAGAGATTACCTCCTATTATTTTTCGGTTTTTCTAGAAGATTTCAAAAAACTTAATATTATTGAACCGGCAATCTGGACAAAAGCAACAGATAACATCAAAGAGCAGATAGAATTAATAGAAAGATTGGAGAAAAAAGGATACACCTACAGGACAAATGATGGAATTTATTTTGATACGAGCAAATTCAAAAATTACAGCAAGCTAGGAAGACTTAATATAAAATATCTGCAGGCAGGGAAAAGAGTCTCCATGGGGGAGAAGAGGAACAAAACAGATTTCGCTCTTTGGAAATTTTCCGAAAAACCAGGATTAAGACAACAAGAATGGCAATCTCCCTGGGGAATTGGATTCCCGGGCTGGCACATAGAATGCTCTGCAATGTCAATGAAATATCTAGGAGAGCACTTTGACATACATACAGGAGGGGAGGATCATATACAGGTTCATCATACAAATGAGATTGCACAAAGCGAGGCAGCTACAGGGAAGAAATTTGTCAACTACTGGGTTCATGGTGCATTTCTTACAACAAACGGAGAGAAAATTTCGAAAAGCAAAGGAGGATTATACACGGTCTCAGAGCTTGAACAAGATGGATTTAACTCTATGTCATATAGATATTTCGTTCTAACTTCAAATTACAGGAAGCCTTTAGAATTTTCCTTGGAAAATCTTCAAAGTGCACAAAACTCACTTAACAGGCTTAAGAATATAATTTTAGGGTTAGAAGATGACAAGAAGGAGAATAAAACTTATCTTAAGGAATTTGAAAAATTTATCAACGACGATCTGGACATGCCAAATGCCCTGCAGGTACTCTGGAAACTAATCAGAGATCAGAAAGCAAAAGGAAAAGTTGAAACAATAAAAAAAATGGATTCTGTATTCGGATTAAGGCTTTTTGAGAAAGAAGAAATAGATATCCCAAAAAAAATAAAGGACTTAGTAAAAAAACGTAATGAAGCAAGAAAGGAAAAAAACTGGGAGAGGGCGGATAATATAAGAGAAGAAATAAAAAATCTCGGGTATTCCGTTGAAGATTCAGATAATGAATCAGCAATAAGGAGATTATAATCCAGAAATCATAATTAATTTAAAGATTGTAAATATAGTGTGCTAATGAGTGAATACAGAAAAGCGGTTTTTGTTGTTGTTTATTCAATGCAAAATAACAAGTTGGAATATATTGTTCTGAAAAGAAAGTTGCATTGGAGAGGATGGGAATTTCCAAAAGAAGGAATTGAAGGCAATGAAAACGAAGAAGAAACAGCTAGGAGAGGAGTGAAAGAGGAAACAGGCTTGGATATTAAAGGACCAATAAAAAAATTTAACGTTTATGGAAAATATAAGTACGCAAAAAAATTACCTGACAGACCAGGTCTTATCGGACAAACATATTCCTTATATGCAGCTGAAGTCAGCAAAGGAAAAGTAAAGTTGGATCAGCATGAACATTCAACATCAGAATGGCTTGGCTTCAAAGAAGCATTTGATAGAATAACCCAGAAAGACCAAAAGGCATGCTTAGAAATTGTTAATTTTTCTCTGCAACACAAAAATTTCAGAAAATTAGTTACAAAAAATAGCATACTACTCTTAGCAGGAAAAGATGAGAACAGCAACGAGGAGCTTGTGAAACAAGCTGCCCCTGAAGAATACGTTTTTCATACTGCTGCAGCGGGAAGCCCTTTTGTAAATATAAAGGGGAAAGCAGACGAAGATAGCATAAAGGAAGCTGCAATTTTCTGTGCAAAATATTCAAGGGATTGGAAAGAGCATCATAAAGATATTGAAGTTCACATGTTTCTAGGAAAGTCTATATCGAAAAGCAAGGGAATGAAGGCAGGAACATTCGGCGTGAGAAAATTTGAGACAATGAAAGTAAAAAAAGAAGATATTGAAAAATTCAATGCGCCGTCCGGGAATTGAACCCGGCTTGCAAGATTGGGAATCTTGAATTCTACCGATAAATTAACGACGCATGTATTTTTGAGAATAATAATCATTTTAAAGATTATTCTAATTGAATTTTAATGATTGAAAGGCAACTTCTTTGGTATATGTACTCTGAAATGAAGGATCCTGAAAAGCACCATTGGAATATACTTGCTATCGGAGAGAGAAGAGAGTTTGAGATAATCAAACAGAAACTTTACGAGCAGCTTACTCCAATAGTTCCTGGGGAAGGTGTTTCTTTTCATCGAGTCCTCGATGAAAAGGTAATTGATACCGGGAAAACCAGAGACTCTAAATTGCATTATTGGCTTTTTAGTTTGGAGACTACTGCGGGATACATAGATTTTTCAAAAGTTTATGAAGGAAAAGTGAGAAAAGATCGAATACTCTGCCAAAGAAGGACACCGGAAGGATGGAATGATCTCATAGCCAAAGTTTATGAGGGAAAAATATAATTTTATAAAACAAGCGTTTCTTTCTTATTCATGATAAAGCAGTCTGAAATGCAAATTGGGAAGAACGGAATGACCGAGAATTTTATTGAGAGCCTTAAAAATAGCTTCAAAACACACACCAGCATACGAATATCTGTCCTGAAAAGTGCGGGGCATGAAAAAGAGAAAGTAAAGGAAATGACTGAGGAAATTCTTGGCGAGCTAGGAAGGAATTATACTGCAAGGATAATAGGATTTACAATCGTTTTAAAGAAGTGGAGAAAGATGGCTTTGCACGAAAATGATAAACTGCACGAGAATAAACAGGGAATGCACGAAATTCTTAGTTGATACTATAAAAAAGTTGAAAGGGGGTAAAAATAATGGATAAAAAAAAGTCTGGATACTTTTTGTTAGGTTTTGCTTTAGGAATAGGGATAACCACAATATTCTTCTTGCTGATTAGATAAGGGATAAAAAATCAAAATAAATTTTCCCTTATCTTTCAATATTTAGTTATTCCTCAAATTCGGCTTCCTTCCTCTCTAAAGAAGAAGAACCAAATTAAGAAACATACAAGAGCTAATACCAAAGCAATTCCAATTATTGTCAGAATAGCTCCAATAATGCTCCAAACTATAGTTGCAGTAATGGGGATAGCCAACAGGACTATTATGATAATAATCCACTCAACTATCGACCCTGAATCTGTTTTTGACATTTAGAAATACCTCCTTACAGAACAAAGCCCAGAGCTGTCGCCCAAAAATGAGAAGTTATAAAAAGCAGAATAATCTCTTAACAGTATTGCTTGTGAAAAGAGGTTTTTTCTGTTTGGCTCGATAGCGTCCGCTATATTTAAGATTATAATACTACTTCTATAAGTGAGGTTTCTATTATTCACCATTTCTTTTGGACTCGTTATTTCTAACGCGTTATACGTGAGCGATATAGAATTGTTCTCTTTTAAAGATTATGATACAAGAACTCCAGAACACTTTAACAGAAGGGGTTGTATAACGCGTTATTCTTAAAAGAATAATGCTCCCCTTCTGTAAAGATGTGAGTAAAACGTATAAACATTATTTATACTTTGTGAATTTTTAATTTGCACGAAAATGCAAATAGTTAAAAATTAGAATATATTTATGATTTAATGCCGAATATCCTTTCTGCAATAGCAAATATAGCTTCTTTCAGGGAAAATAACTTAAATGATTATGCCACAAAATATCTAATTAGAATCAACGCAGTAGGAGATAGATTGGAGTTTTATACTAAGGATGCTATTGCAGGAACATTCAAGAAGAATCCTCAAGAAAAGGAGGAAGAGTATCAAAACGTATTTTCGTGGCAAGGTAGTCAAAATAATCCTCCGGATTTAATCATAAAGGGCGGAGACGCCTTTGAAATAAAGAAAATAGAAGGATTGAATAGTTCTTTGGCATTAAACAGTTCTCCTCCAAAGAATACTCTTTTATCTTCTGACATAAGAATAACGAGGGAATGTAGAGATTGTGAAAAGAATTGGAAAGAAAAGGACATATTCTATACTGTTGGTTCTGTTAGTAAAAATATCATTAAATATCTCTTTTTTGTTCAAGGAAAATGTTATACAGCTAATCATTCTGTCTATGATAATCTTCATAGTTCATTAAAAAAAGAGATTGAATCTGTCTTAAAGGCAAATAAATTACAGCATAAACAAACGGTAGAATTAGGCGGAATTGAAAATACCGACCCATTAGGTATAACTTCTTTGAGAATAAGGGGAATGTGGAACATAAAGAATCCAATAGAAGTCTTTTCAGATATAATTAATTTTAATGAAAAAAAGGATTTCTCTTTATTTGTGATAATGGAAAAAGAGAAATATAATTCTTATCCAAAAGAAGATAGAGAAAAGATTGAGAAGATGAAAGAAATTATTATAAAAGATATTAAGATAAAAAATCCGAATAATCCAAAAAGTTTTATCGATTCTAAATTGGTCTCATTTACTTTCTAAATCTCTTTTGATTTGTTCTGCTAAAATTTCTGCGAACTTTACAGGAACAGCATTTCCTATCATTTTGTATCCCTTGGAAATATTATCATAATAGAAGATGAAATCATCTGGGAAGGTTTGTATTCTTGCACATTCTCTCACAGACAATCTCCTCTGTTTAGGATTTTCACTATTAAATTTCCATTCGTCTCTTCCAATTTTTATCATTTCATCTGAAGAGGGATGCAAAGGTGCATGTCTTCCCCCGGCCTGAATTGTGAATGAAGGCTCATCCCAATTCTTTCTTCTGTTTCTGCTCATATAGATTGTCGAGAATCCGCCGTTCATGTGTTCGTGGTTTGGAATGCTTAAATTTTCATTTCTCCTATTTTTCTCTTGAGCTTGCGTAGATTCGGGGAGATTTCCAATAGCTTCTTTTAGGGTTATAATATTTTGTTTGTTTAATCTGTCAAAATCAAACTTCTTTCCCGTATCTTTCCTATAACCAATTATGATTACTCTCTTTCTCTCCTGAGGAACACCAAAATTTTCCACATTCAAAAGTTTCCAAGAAACATTATAATCAAGATTTTCAAATTCTTTTATTATCTTCTCAAATTCAGGCAAATGCGTTTTTGAAATAATTCCAGAAACATTTTCAGCAAGGAAAAATAAAGGTTTCTTATCTCTTAAAATCCTTAGATACTCATAAAACAATTTTCCTCTGTTATCTTCTATTCCTCTCATTGCCCCGGCAAGACTCCAACTTTGACAGGGTGGCCCGCCTATGATTCCTTCAGCATCTGGAATCTCTTCGGACTTCACGGCAATTATAGACCTTTTGTCAATAGGAAAATTATGATTCTTCTCAAAAGTTTCCCAACAATCTTTATCTATATCGTTGGCAAAGACAATATTAAACCCCTGATTTGTAAATCCTAAATCCAATCCACCAGCGCCAGAGAATAGAGATATTATTTTCATTTCAGATTTTTAATAACCCATTTATTATAAATACTTTTATATAGTTCAGGTACCTTAATAAATTATGAAAATAAGAGAAGTATTAGACAAAAAAGTTGGGGATACATCTTATTCTAAATTCTTAATTACTTTACCCAAGGAGATTGCTACAAGTTCAGGATTAATAGGGAAAGAGCTTAAAGCAAAAGTTGAGAAGAATAAGATTGTGATTGAGAAAGAAGACTAAGATTGAATTCCAAACCAGTTTATTAATTCTGATTGAGTTTCACTCTCTCTTTTTGTTTCATTATCCATTATCTTAGTAAGCTCATCTAAGTCTAATAAAAGTAAATTTGGTATTTCTCTGTCTATTAATTCTTGTTCAAATCCTGCTTTAGAAACAATGATGTAATCAAATTTTCCACTTGCACTTGTTTTTTTAGATTTTTCTTTTAAATCCTCGAAGCACTTACTTCCCATTTTATCTTTTCTGAATTTGACTTCAATAAAGGTCGTCTTGTTTTTACTTTTTAAGACTAAGTCTATATCTTCTGTTTTCTCCCACCACTTACCACACTCAGTAAAATCTATCTTTTTGTTTTTTATCTTCTTACCATTCATGAATATAAAAAATTCCTTGATTATGTCTTCAAAAATTTTTCCACAGTATGTATCAAATTCTTTTTCTATTCTTTTAGTAATTGAAGAAGTATTTCCTAAACTTATTTCTTCTCTATAAGGGTAAACAAATCTATACCAGAAACGAAAGAAATTATCTTTTATTTTGTATCTCATATTTCTTTTTTTACCAAATAAAGGATTATTAGCTTCTACTATGTCTAATAACTCTATAAGATTCTTGAGATAGGGAGAAATCTCGTAATTCTCTAATCCAATTGATTCAGCAATTTCATTAGATTCTTCTTTTCCAGATGAAATTGCCCTTAAAATAGAAATATATCTATCCGGATTTTTTAATTCAAATTTCAATGCATTAATAGGCTCATCAAAAAGAGGACTTCTTTCTGATAAAACTAATTGTTGAAATCCGTCAAATAAATTTTTATTTAGGTTTTTAAAATCAGAAAGATATTTTGGAGTTCCACCAAAGATAGCAAATAATTTCACTCTATCTTCTTCAGATGATTCTTTAAACATTTCTCTAAAATCAATATACCTAAATTGTTTTAGGGGATATGCAAAGGTTTTTCTTCCATAAAGAGGTCCTTTTTCTTCTAAAGCAATTCTGTGCATCATGCTCATAGAAGAACCACAAATTATAATCATAATTTTTTTCCTCTTTAAATCACTATCCCAGTAATCTTGCAGAGCAAAAATAAAATCTTTAGCAAAAGATTCTAATCTCTGAAATTCATCGATAATAAATAAAACTTTTTCGTCTTTAGCTTTCTCTGCGATAAACTCAAAAAAATTTGACCATTCATTTATCTTAACAGTTTCTTTAAAAGTTTCTTCTATTTTTTGAGATAAAGTGTTCATGAAATCTCTCTTACTGGTATCAATAACATTAACATAAATTTTATTACTTTTTATCTTCCTTATGAACTTTTTTAATAGTTCAGATTTTCCCATTCTTCTTCTACCATATAATACCCCAAATTCTGCCTTTTGTAAATTATCATATTTCACTTTAAGAAAATCTAATTCATTATATCTGTCATAAAATTCTTTGCTTTCAGATACTATATAATCCATATTATATAACTATATAATCAGGATTATATAAACCTTTTGTTTTATAATTTAGAACTAAAAATTAGATATAGGAACAACTAATAAAAATTAAAAAATAATGCCTCGTTTTACTTTTTATTAGAGATGCACTTCTTTAAATAAATTACGGTAAATCGGTAAGTACTGCTTTTCAGGTACCGAAACATTTATATATATCAGGTACCTGAATAATAGATGGATAATCAAACAAAACTTCCAGAATTTGACAGAAACTTTACATGGCACAACTACAACTTAAGCCAGACTAAAGAGAAAGCTCTATTCATTAATATCTTGCAGGACTTATGCAATCTTATTCCAGAAGAGAAGCATGAGCATGCAGGTAGAAAGCCTGCAAAGACCAGAGATATAGTCTTTGCTCTTATTATGAAGCAATACCTTAATCTTTCCTCAAGAAGAGTTCAAAGCGATTTGAAGCTCTTTAATGAAGTGGGGTGCATGAGTTCTGAAATCCCTTTCAATACTCTATTAGACCACATGGAAAAGCAAGAGCTTAAAGGAATATTCAAAGAGCTTATTGAAATTTCAGCATTACCTCTTAAGCAGATAGAATCAGACTTTGCAATAGACTCTACTGGTTTCTCTACTTCAAGATACAGAACTTTCTTCAATATGAAACATGGGAAAGAAGGAAAGTGGAAACAGTTCAGAAAATGCCATGCTGTCTGCGGAGTTAAGACCAACATAATCACTTCGGTAGATATAACAGAAGGATATGTAAGCGATAGCACAAGATTTGTTCCTTTAGCTCAAGATACCGCAAGAAACTTTGAGATAAGAAACTTTTGTGCAGACAAAGGCTATCTCTCTGGAGAGAACTTTGCTACAATAAAAGAGCTTGGCGGTCAGGCTTTCATTCCATTCAAATCCAATAGTGTTGGAAGCAGCCATAGTCATAATCCTTTTAGGAGTTATTTCAAGTCTGCATACAAGTTCTTCAAAGAGAACCGAGAAGAATATTTGCAGAAGTATCACATGAGGTCAAACATAGAGAGTTCTTTCAGTATGATTAAGAGAAGATTCGGCAACAATGTCAAATGCAAGAAAGAAACCTCTCAAGACAATGAGATTTTATCTAAAGTCTTGGCTCACAATATCTGCTGTTTAGTTCAGGAGATTTTCCTAAATC
Source organism: uncultured Nanoarchaeota archaeon (assembly GCA_963743615.1). Classification (GTDB taxonomy): domain Archaea; phylum Nanobdellota; class Nanobdellia; order Pacearchaeales; family GW2011-AR1; genus JAKLIN01. The sequence continues at coordinate 2,743 of CAVUQF010000002.1, read as the reverse complement.
ACATTGACATAGATTTTAATTTCTGTGCAGAACATTATAACGCACGGAAATAGGTATTAAATTCGTGCAAAGCCGATTCAGCTCGCTAAATCATCCAGTAATTTTAAAAGAAACAAATAAAAAAATAAAAAAATAAAAAAAGTTTAAGCTGCGTTTATTGCAGCCTGCATCTCAGTCGTTGAAGCCTGAACAGATTGTCCATTCACAAAGAACGAAGGTGTTCCCTGGAAGTTTGTTACCCCTGTTTGTACATCGCTCATTACCTGATTGACTTCTGCCGAATCAGTGTTATTGTTTAGGCAACTGTTGAATTTATTCATATCCAATCCGGAAATACTTTGTGCAATTATCGTTAAGTTTGCATTTGAGTATTTTCCATCGTCTTCACTCAAATCATTTGCAGTAAAGAGTGCATCATGCATCTGCCAGAACTTACCCTGATCTAGTGCACAAAATCCTGCTTCTGCTGCATTAACTGACTCTTGCCCCAAGAAACTCATTGATACATAAATAAATCTTATCTTCCCCTGTTGTGCCATCTGTTCTAACTGAGTTGCAACTCCAAAGTATGGTACTTGAGTTGAATACTGCTTTGACTGACTAGACAATCCTGCAGCCAAAGCACAGTATGGGCATTGGAAGTCCGCCAGCTCAACTACAGTTGCTTTTGCGCTAGTTGGTCCAAGGGCAGGAAATAAGCTAGAATCCGAGAATATGTTCATATTTATTGTTGATGTTGATGATGTTGCACTCGCGCTGCCAGCATTTCCAGTGTTTGTAACATAGCCTGAAGGCTTCATGATTCCAAATCCTCCTGTAAATACACTTACGACAAGCAGGGCCAAAAGTACAAAGACACCAACTCCCCACAAAGTACTTTTCTTTAGGGTTATTGTTTTGCCTTCATGTTTGAGCTCGTGTTCATGTTCGTGCTCCTTTGGTTTTTCTTCAGCCATTTTTTTTACCTCCTTTCAGCTCTTTCATTTTTTTAAGAGAGAATCACCCTATAAAAAGATTGTGGAGTCTTAATCAAAAGCTCAAATTTTTATCTGCTTATTATTTCTAAGGCATCGCGATTCTTGAGCTTGTAATCTCTCCCAAGAGTTTTCTTTGTTCTGGCATCGATTGCTCTTATAAAATTCTTGCCAAAATCTGTGTGAAGGAAGTACGCAAAGTCAAGGGCTGTGCTTTCGGGGGGAAGCAGGAAGCAGTCAGGCAGAGTTCTTCCCTTGCTGTCCTTGAGTTTTGTTGCTCCCGCGGGGAAGATTGCGAGATATTTCAGCAGACCGAAAACCGCCTTGTTTAAAATTGCCTGCACACCCGTTCCGTTTTCATATTGTTCAAGAACATTTTTTCTTATTTTTTTTAATGCTTCTTTCTGTGATTCTGTGATTTCTTTTATTATCTTGAAATCTCTATCTCCAGGAATATATTCTATCAATCCAGATTTGGCTGCTTCCCTAAGTGCTAATTCAGAGTCTGCAGAACATGGAATGATAACGAGATTAGGGAATTTCTTTTTTAATTTGTCATAGTTTTCTTTACCTTTTTCAGTATCTATTTTGTTTGCTGCAACTATCATAGGCTTGCTTTCCTTTCTTAATGCGGATGTGAATTTTTTTACCTGATCCTCGTTCCATTGGCTTGGTTTTTCCTTGAAATCTAATTTTCTTAAAACTGACTTTATCTGATCTTCGTTTACTTTCAGTCCGGAGAATTGCTTCGCGACAGCTTGCGAGAAACTTACTTCCTCGATTTCCGATTTTCTTACAAAGCTTTTCCATACTTTCATGAAAATGTTATAATACCACTTGTCCAATTCATCATCAAGAAATTCTATGTCTTTTGAAATATCATAATTTTCCGTTTCTTTTCCTTCCTGATCTGTTGTTCCGGATGCATCTACAATGTGGATAAAGACATCTGCATCTCTTAGATCGTCTAGGAATTGGTTTCCCAGTCCTTTTCCCTCGCTTGCTCCAGGAACAAGGCCTGCAACATCAAGGAGATCTATTGGAACAAAACGCTGGTGATTCATACAAAATCCGTGGGCAGGATTGCACTGGGTGTTGAATTCTTTGTCTATGCAGTCAATTCTTACATATCCCACTCCGTGGTTTGGTTTTATTGTTGTAAAAGGATATGATGCTATTTCGACTTCTGCGAGAGTTGCAGCCTTGAAAAAAGTAGATTTTCCGACACTAGGTTTTCCGATAAGTCCTATGAGCATAAAGTAGGATTATGAAGATATTATTTAAACTATTTGCTGATAAATTTATAAGTTCAATACCTGTTATTTCCTTCATGGATAGGGGCGAGAGAGTTCTTGAAATTGCAAACAAGATTGTTGACCAACTTAAGCCATTCTGCATTAAAATTGAGATTGTTGGGAGTATTAGGAGAAAGAAATCAAACCCAAGGGACATAGATCTTGTTTTGATTGCAAAAAAGAAAGAGTACAAGCTTAAAATGAAAGAATTACTAAGCAAAGAGGGGAAATTCTTGCAGGGAGGAGACAAAGAAATGTTTTTCAGAGTGGAAGGAATAGATTTACAACTGTTTTTTACTGTTGTTGATGAGTGGGGTGCTGCTTTGCTGGCTTATTCTGGAAAAAAGGTTCTAATATTGGGCTGAGGCTTGTTGCAATGAGAAGAGGACTGAAGCTGACTAATCATGGGCTTTTCAGGAGGTCCGATGGAAAAATGCTTGCAGGGAAAACTGAAAGAGAAATTTATGAAGCTTT
>CAVUQF010000001.1:0-150006 GCA_963743615.1 uncultured Nanoarchaeota archaeon | reverse complement strand
CGTTAGATAACAATTATTTCTAAACACACTAAATAATATAAAGAGATCAGTCCGTTTTTCAGCATGGGAGAAGATCTAGACACGTTGTACAAATGTGACCGAGTAGAAATCAGCGGCCTTCCAGAGTCTTCAAGGATTCATATACTTACTTTAATGAATGGAATTCATCCAAAAAAGAGATTTGCTCTTCCAGAGGGGACATTGGAAAAACTTGCGACTTGCGACGTGGATAGAGCAAGAGATGCAATAAATAGTATTGACGTTGGAATCCTTCCAGCATTAGGAGAATATGACATAATCCCAGAATATCTTATTGCTGCAGCTTCTAGAGCTTATATTAAAGAAGAAAAGATAGATATGGTGACAAAAATTCATCACTATCTAGAAACTCTTGTGAACGGAGTCTCAGGCGATTAGTCCATTTTTGTATGTCAAAGTGAATATTAAATAATACAAATTGTTATAAACTATTTCCCGGATGATGTTATATGACTAAAATTTATGAGGCTAGGAATATTGAACCAGATATTGCTAGTAAAATGATAGAATTGGGAAGAAATCCATTTCTTCGTCAAGAGCTATCTCCATATTTTGTGTCTTGCCATGATAATCCTGGCCAATATAGTGAAGAGAGAATTTATCATCTCAGAAATTTTGGAATTACGTTAAGGGTAGAAAGTCGAGACGATGGAGATTTATCCAAGGATACAAAAAAAGTTCTAGTTTATGCATATGCGGGAGACGGAAAGGTAGACCGTCTAAAAGTAGGAGAGGTGGAAAGAATAATTAATGAGACTCTTCCTATAGTTCTTTCCTCTTCACGCTCTATTCATCATTAGATAAATTTATAAACGAATTCTCGCTTTGGTTTTTAGCTAAATGGCTTATGCCAATCTAGTTCCGTAAGGAACGGCTATCAAATGGAAAAGAACCCAATATATGACTTGAGTCCGCAGGAATATAATCTAAAGCTAGCAGATGCTCTAAAAGATGTTGAAGAGTTTAAAGAGCCTGAATGGATTAGGTTTGTAAAATCTGGACCTGCAAAGCAAAGACCAATCGAAGATCAAAATTTCTGGTACAAGAGGGCTGCAAGTATTCTAAGACAGGTTTACAAAAAGAATATTGTTGGAGTCAGTAGATTAAGAACAAGATATGGAAGTAGAAAATCCAGAGGGTACAAACCAGAGGAGTTCAGAAAATCTGGTGGAAAGATAATTAGAACTGTTTTGCAGCAATCAGACAAAGCAGGATTTACAGAAATCGCAAAGACTGTAAAAGGAGTAAAAAGCAGAAAGCCAGGAAGACAGTTAACAGAGAAGGGAAAGAAATTCCTAGAGGGAATAAAATGAGAAGAATAATATGCCCTAATGCTAAAAATTGTACTATTTATGAATATTGGATAGACCAAGCAGGGGGCCAAAGGATTGGCATAATCTCTGAGTCCGGAGAGGGTTCTGATAGAAGTTACTCTTGCCTCGCCTTGGATGTATACAATGACCGTGATTTAGAGGGGGGAGTAGTTTCTGATGAAGAAGGACATCTAGAAATGTTTATCACTAATGGAATTGAGGACGTTCTTCCAGAAGATGTTACAAAAAATATAAATTTTGGGAGGACAGGCTGCGCTAATATTGTCCTCCTGAATAAACAGTAATAAAATGGGAATAAAAAATCAAGCTAAAAAAATAAAGTTAATGAAGAAAAACAGGCAGACTAAATGGGCTCCTGTCTGGGTCATACTAAGAAAGTACGGGCCGGGAAAAAGAATTCATCCTTCTGCAATCACAAGAAATAGGAGATCATGGAGAAGAACAAAACTAAATATCAAACCAAAGATAATGAGAAAATCTCATATGGGTTAAAATGGCTGAAACAAAATCTGACAAAGTTGAAAGAGAATATATTATCCCCTTAAGACCTAAATGGAAGAATGTCGCAAGATACAAAAGAGCAAATAAGGCCGTGAAAACAATAAGAGAATTCCTTGTAAAGCACATGAAAATAAGGGACAGAGACATAAACAAGGTCAGAATTGACAAACTATTGAATGAATATATCTGGCACAGAAGCATAAGAAATCCTCCAGCAAAAATCAAAGTCAAGGCAGTAAAAGAAGGAGACAAAATAATAGCTCAGCTATCAGAACTCCCTGAAAACTTAAAGTTCAAAAAAATAAGGCTTGAGAACAGAAATAAGAAAGCTGCAGAAGTTGCAAATAAGAAAAAATCTGCAATCGAGAGATTAAAGGAAGCCCGTGAACATAAAGAAGAAGATAATAAGACACAGGAAACTCCAGAACAGGCAAAAGATAAAGAAGAGAAGAAAGAAGCCTCTGCTGAAGCAAGCAAAGAACTTGAGAAAGAAATGTCAAAGCAGGATAAGCATATCGCCAAATCTAAGTCTCCAAAACAAACCAAAAATGAAAGATTAGGTTACAATCAAGTTTCAAGAGGGCAGTAACTATTTCTCATAAATACTTTTAAACTAAACTCACACAATTGCAAGCATGACAAAAGTGCTCACATTGGGTCTACTTTTAGAAGAGGATAATCTTCTTTTAGGAATGAAGAAAAGGGGTTTTGGCGCGGGGAGATATAATGGTTTTGGAGGAAAAGTTAACCCTGGTGAAACCATCGATGAGGGAATGATCAGGGAGTATAAAGAAGAATCTAGAATTGAAGTTTTAGAATTCAAAGAGGTTGGAGTTATAGAATTTGAATTTAAAGGTAATCCAGAAATATTGGAAACTCATATATACAAAATCTTAAAATACAGCGGTGAACCAAAGGAGACCGAAGAGATGAAGCCCAGATGGTTCAAAACAAATGAAATCCCCTACGATGAAATGTGGCCTGCTGACAAATATTGGATCCCTCTGTTTTTGGACGGAAAAAAATTCAGAGGGAGAGTTTATTTCGAGGACCAGAACAAAGTTTTGGATTCTAATATAAAAGAAAGTTATAACTTCTAATTATCTTTTGAAATTATCTTGTTTATTTCTATAGGAAGATTTTTAGTTGTGATAAGCTTATAATCACTTGAAATTATTTCCCCTTTTTTCTTTACAATGTTTACTAGAGAAATTTTTTGTTTTGTTTCTGCGGAAACAAGTATAAGCAGGAAACTGTGAATTATCTTTTTATTTTTAACCACATGCTCTAGAGATATAGAATCTATATGCTTCAATTCTACATTCATATCAAATTTTTCTTTCATTATCCTCTTGGCGGAGTCAGCAATGTCTTCCCCTAAAATAATTCTTCCTCCTGGAAGAGAAAACTTCCCCTTGTACGGTCTTTTTTCCCTCTTGAATAAAAAGAAGTTCTCCCCGCAACCTATCTTTACCAAAACTATTGGCAGGAGGGATCTTTTACTTGAAATATAAGGGATTAAATATTCGGAGGACTCGCTTAACTGATAATACTTCCCTTCTTTTATAATTTTGTCATCCTGAATCAATTTTTTTAAATAATAATCTAATTTATTGGAACGTATTTTTGTTGATTTTTCCATTTCATTAAATCTTAGCTTGTTATTGAACAAGAATAATTCCAGTATTTTGTCCTCGGATGTCATCAAGTCAATTTTTTTGAGGAATTATTTAAATATTTGTGTAATGGATATTTTTCATGTATGACAAGAATTTAGCTCATTATGTTGTTGTTACAGGGATTCTTGTAAAAGATGGGAAATTCCTGATCACAAAAAGAGCAGATTGGGAAAAAGCCTTTCCTGGAAAATGGACCGTTCCGGGGGGAAAACTAGAGGTCCTGAATTATTCATTGAGAGATAAGGATACATCCAGTCATTGGTACAATATATTCGAAGATGTCCTGAAGAGAGAAATGAAGGAAGAAGTCAATATTGAGATCAAGGACATTGGTTATGTAACAAGCATGGTTTATGTTCGTCCTGACGTAATACCTTGCATTATTGTAAGTTTGCATGCCAAACCAAAAGATGATTTTAATCTAAAGTTGTGCAATGCCCTTTCAGACTCTGCATGGGTATCACTTGAGGAATCAAAAAATTATGATTTAATAGAAGGGATCTATGAAGAGTTGGAAATGCTTGACAAAAAGCTGAAAGGCGAAGATGTAAACCTTTGGAAAAAATCCAAATAATTATTTCAAAATTTTTCCCGTCTCTTTATACCAAAGATACAAATCAAGCTCTCCCAAGGAGGTATTTGTCTTTTGTGCAATACTCTTGAGAATATTTTCTATTATTGCGTAATTTTTTGGAGAAAGTGTTTTTGGCTTCTCGATCAATCTATGCTTTTCCAACAGATCAAGAATATGAAAATCAATTATTGCCAGATTCTTGTATCCGATGTTCCTTAAGAAATGACTAGCTTCTTTCATTCCCAATCCCCTTATATCTTTTGCAAGCCAATTTCTTATCTCTGATTCAGATTCAAAAGAGTTCAGAATTTCTTTTATATTATTTTTATATTTTCTCGCCTCAAAAATAAATTTTGCTCTTGCGTTTGGAAATCTGTGCCCCAATTCAGAAAGCTTCCTTGCTAATTCAGATTCAGGAAGAACGAGAAATCCTTCGCCAATCTCATTCTGAATTTTAATCCCCCCTGATGCACTAAAGTTTGCAGTCAGCAAGCAAAAACAAAGCTCTCTAAAAATATCCTCTGATCCTTTTTTTCCAAGCTCTTCAAATTCTTTCATACGAGAATCAACTGTCTCTCTGATTTTTGAATTCTTGAGTTCTTCGATTATACCTATGAGCTCATCCATTTTGCCATTAAAAAACAAAAGGTATTTAAATTAATCATATCTATTAGAATACATAACAATGATATATCCATTTAGTGGTTGGGCAGGACTCGCACCTGCATTGATTGCTTGGGTCGTAGTCGCCATTATCTGGGATGCTGTATGGAAAGGGATTGGTTTGTGGAGAAGTGGAAGAAACAAACAGCCGGTATGGTTTGTCTTTATATTCTTGTTAAACACTTTAGGTATTCTCCCTATAATCTATCTTGCATTCTGCCAGAAAGACAAAGCAAAGAGAGAAGCAAGGCAAAGAAGCCGTTCTAGAAAGAGAAGAAGATAATTAATTTTCAATCTTGTTCTTAATCTCTCTGATTAGTTCATCTTTATGCTTCTTGCTTGTGTAGGTTTTTCCGAATCTTACAAGTACGGGATTAATTTTTCTCCAATCTTTCTTTGGAAATAATCTTTTCAGATCCTCTTCTATCTTAGGGGAATTTGAATTTTTTGTCCATCCTAATCTTTGAGAGATATAAGAAACATGCGTGTCTACCCCTATTGCATCTTTCCCGATTTCTGACAGAAAAACATTTGCAGTCTTCCTTCCAACTCCAGAAAGACTCAGCAATTCCTTCTCCTTCCTAGGAACTTGATCATTATATTCGTTAACAATTTTTTCAGAACATTTTATTATATTCCTAGATTTGTTCTTATAGTAGTTTACCGGTTTGATAATTTCCTTAACATCCTCAATATTTGCAAGAGATAACTCTTTCGCATTGTGATATTTATCAAAAAGCTTTTCTGCAACTTCTATTGTCTTTTCATCCCTTGTTCTCGCTGACAAAATGATAGAGATTAGCGTTTGCCAGTCATTTTTCCAACCTTCAGCAGCAAGGCGCATACTCTTTGTGTTCTTATCCAAAAGAGATAACTCCCTCAATGCTGTTCCGGAATCCATTTATATTATAATAATCATATTTTTAAAAGGTTTTAGAAATAGTATATTATGGAAACTGAAGAGATTAGATCCAAGCTAATGGGTCTTGGCGACAAGAAAAAGGCGAACTTTATAAAAAAATACTTAAAGTCCCCCTATGAATTTTACGGCCTCAAGGTGCCTGACATAAGAAAATTAACGGAAGAGTATGAAGACAATTTTTATTCTGCATTAAACACTTTTGATGAACTATGGAAAAGCGGAAACCACGAAGAGATGAGTTTTGCCTTGTATCTTATCAGCAAATTTGTTGACAATAATCAGGAATATTTATGGAAATTTTTGGTTGAAAGATTAGATAAAATAAAGACATGGGATCACGCAGATGAGATCTCAGCGCACATATTAGGGATAATACTCCGAGACAATCTTCATCTGATGAAGGAAATAAAAGAAATGAGCGAGAGCAAAAATCCGTGGTTCAGAAGAATAAGCATTGTCTCAACATATCCCTTGATCAAGGAAAATAAAAATGAGCTAACTCTAAGACTTGCCGAGAAGCTTGTTTATGACAACAACATTTATGTCCAAAAAGGAGCCGGTTGGATGCTTAGAGAGGTTGGGAAAAAAGATAGGCTTGCCCTTAGGAACTTTGTAATGATGCATTTGGATATGAAGCCCACTGCGTTTTCTTATGCAACAGAAAAAATGAAAGAATTGAGAGAGATAAAAAGAGAAACAAAAAAAGAGCAAAAGAAAAAATTGAGGGCGGAAAAACCCACAAAAAGGAGATCTTCAAGATAGCAACTATCTCAGTTTAATTTTATGGACATTGAAAAAATAAAAGAGGGCAAATCAACCCAGGAACTGTTAGAATTTGGAATTATAAATATTAACAAACCCTCTGGACCAACATCATTTGACACCTCTGATCTGGTGAGGAAATTTCTTGCCAATCTAGGAGTTAGGAAAACAAGCCATTTTGGAACGCTTGACCCAAAAGTTACAGGAGTACTTCCTGTTGCATTGAACAGAGCATGCAAACTGACCGGATTCTTTATAGGTGAGGATAAGGAGTATGTTGGAATTATGAGGATTCATGAGGAAGTTCCCTTGGAAAAGATAAGAGAAGCAATAAGAGAAAAGTTTCTAGGCAACATAAACCAGACTCCCCCAAAAAAATCCAGAGTAAAGAGAGTTGAGAGACAGAGAGAGATAAAAAAATTTGAAATGATAGAGCAAACGGGAAAAGATATAGTATTCAAAGCAGAGGTTCAAGGAGGAACTTACATAAGAAAGTTAATCTCAGATCTTGGGGAAAGCATGAACATTGGAATGCACATGCTGGAATTAAGAAGAATCAGAGCGGGTATTTTTAAGGAGAATGATACAGAATATCCAAGCATCAACTTATATGACCTGGAAAAGGTCATTGAAGAGTATAATAACGGGAATGAAAAAAAACTTAGAGAGATCATAATCCCGGGAGAGATTGTTTCTAAAGTATATCCTGTTGTTGAAATAAAAATGGAAAATCTAAAAAATATCTTGACGGGCAAACCAATCCAAAAAAGAGATCTGAAAAATCCCCGAGAGTTCAACAAATTTGAAAAAGACCGGATCGTCTGCATATTTTGCAAGGAGAAATTTATAGAAATGTCAAAAATTCTTGCAGAGGACAGCATTTTTTCCAAGCCAGAGTTTGTATTTACACAAAGCAGCCAGTGATAATTTTCGCCAATTCATTGAGGCTGTCGGTGCCTTTATATATCAAAGAGAATATAAGTAGAGATGAGCAATTTTAAGCTTAAATTAAGAAATAAGATTAAGCACAGGGTAAAATTAAACAGTAGAGTAATAGAATTTAACAAAGAAATTTTCATTGGAGAGATAGGCGCAATAATTGGGGCGGTTGTAATAGGATTTTTCGGATCTTTAATCTTGAGGAACGGCAAGTTTATCTCATTTGCCACATTATTTGGTTCAATCCTTGGAAGCTCAATATTCTGGCTGTCTGCAAGAATGCATGATGAAAAGAATCATCACAGATTTTCAGTGGGCAAATTTGCTAGGGATATCACGCTGTTTACTCCCATTGCTTTTCTAATCTCGATATGTTTCTCCTATCCTACAGTCTTGTTTATGACTAATTTTGTATTCAGGAAGGACCATATCTCATTTTTGAGTTCCTTCGTTGGAGAGCTTTGCGGATTTTGCGTGTTCCTCATATTCATAAATATTTACAGAGTAGTCTTGGATCACTACTTTAATAAAAAATTATAAAATGAGACATTTTGTTTACTTTTCAGGGCATGCACAGACTTCTGGAAATTTTACCGATCTTATGAAAGCAGGAAGAATGGATATTGCGATACATGTCATAATTGCAAGCTTTTTTGTCTCTCATGGAGTTAGGGATGATACAAAAGTCCATCTGGTTTTTTATGGCATGCCCGATCCTCCAAAACATATTGAGATGCAGGTAAATCCCGAGCTTGACATAAGCAAAAAGGATGTTGCCAACTTGATAAGGAAGATTCTTTACAAATACAAGAAGGACAAGAAAAATGAAGTTCTCCCAGGGTGTTTTATTGAAAAGAAAAGCTTGATGAATGTAATTGAAGAGCTTTCTGAAGCTGGAAATGAGATATTTTTACTGGACAAGCACGGAGAAGATATCAGGAGCGCAGAAATAGGCAAGGATTGTGCCTTTATTTTGGGAGATCACAAAGGAATTCCAAAGAAAGAATTGAAAAGGATAAAGAAAATTGCAAAGACTGTTTCTATAGGGCCCAGAATGTATTTTGCAAGCCACGTAGTTGCAATTGTGAATAACGAATTGGATAGAAGGGAAATTTAATACAAATCGTCTAGCTTTAGATCCAGAATATATTTTATCTCTTCTATATCAACTCCAAGACTATACAAGATAATGATTTCGTTTATTATCTCTTCAGATAAGTCCAAATTCCTAAAATTTAGTGTTATAAATTTCCCCATTTTTTGTTTGAATATTAGTCTTACCCCTTGAGGTAAGATTAAATGAGATTAACTTTATTGAAAGTTCAAAAGAATTAGTTTATATATCCATTATGAATAGATGTTAGAGAGAGGGGATATAGACATAAGTTCCATAAGCTTTTTAAAAAAACTTTTGATTCTTAAAAAATGAGATTCGCATTTATTTCAGCTCCAAGCTGGTTTTTGGCTCCTGATGTAGTAATCAATGTATTTAGTTTTCTGATTCTGTTGACTTTCTTTATTTTATGCATCAAAAGCTACAAGCTCAATAAAAATAAAGGAATATTCTACTTGGGAGTTGGTTTTGCATCCATTGCTTTGGGCCAGCTGGCAATCACGATGACAAAGTTCGTGTTATACTACCATACGACTGTTGCTGGAGCAATAGGCAATGCGATCATAAAATATAACATTGTAAGTTCGGTTAATGTTGTTTATAATCTAAGCATATTCCTAAACGGTTTATTCACTCTTATCGGCCTTTATGTAATCTACAGGCTTCCTCAGAAAGAGAAATCAATAAAGGATCTTCTTTTAATTTTATACTTCGTACTCCTCTCTATATTTATCAGCAGCGATATTTATTACATATTCCATATATCCGCGCTGATGCTGTTCTTGCTAATCTCTTATAGTTATTACACAATCTACAAAAAAAATAAATTCTCAAATACTTTAATCTTATCTGTTTCATTCTGCGTACTTGCAGTCAGCCAACTTTTGTTCACTATCTCTCAGGCAAATGTAATAACGGTCATAGCAGATTTACTCGAACTAGGAAGCTATATAACTCTTTTAGTATTAATAGTTAGAATTTTGAAACATGGTGAAAAGAAGCCGGATGGATATAATCTTCGATATCCTGAACATCATTCGGGAAAGAGGGGGAAGCATTAAGCCGACCCATTTAATGTATAAAGCCAACCTCTCGCACAAACAGATGAAGGGATACCTAGATGAACTTAAGAAAAAGAACTTGATAACGGTAGATGTCTCTGATCAAAATAACAGCAGGATTGTTATTACAAAAAAAGGCGTTGAATTCAGCTTTAAATATCTTCAAATGAGAGATTTGGAGAAAACATTTGGATTATAATTATTGCATCATAAAAATTAATAAACCCCTCTGATTTATCACTCAAATGAAAAAATCAGTCAGACTTTATGTTAAAGGAGTGGTGCAGGGAATCTTCTTCAGAGCATTTTTACAGGAGAATGCCGAAAAATTGGATGTAAGAGGTTTTACAAGAAATTTAGATGATGGAAGAGTTGAAGTCTTTCTTGAGGGGGATCCTGATAAGGTTAACAAGATGATTGAGCTATGTCGAAAGGGTCCAAAACATTCCAAGATAGATGATGTCGAAATAATCCCTGAAAAGTTCCAGGACTTGAAAGGATTCAAAGTGCTACATTTTTGAGGTCAAAATGATTTATACAAATTCTGATGGGGGATCCAGAGGCAATCCAGGCCCTTCTGCGGTCGGGGTCATTATAAGAAAAGACGAAGAGATAATTACAAAATACAGCGAGAAAATCGGCGAGTGCACCAATAATGTTGCAGAATACATGGCCTTAATCAAAGCTCTGGAGTTAGCATCAAAATTAACAAAAGATGAAGTTACTTGCGTCTTAGATTCTGAATTGCTAGTCCGACAGTTATTGGGAGAATATCAGGTGAAGAGCAGGACTCTTATGCCTCTATTCCTTAAAGTTCAGAGGCTTCAGGAAAACTTCAGCAAGATAAAGTATGTCCATGTTAGCAGATGGGATAAATTCCAGAGAGTGGTTGACAGCTTGTTAAATAAAGAACTCGACAAAAAATAGTTTTTATAAACAAAAGAACATTGGTAAAAAGATGGGAAGAGAAGATCAAATAATTTCTGAGAGGCTAAAAAAGCTGGATGAAATAAAAAGAGAGAATGTAGACCCCTATCCAGACAAGTTCGATAAAAAACAAACCTGCCAGGAGTGCTCCGAGATGAAAATAGGTTCTAAGGTAAAGACCGCAGGCAGAATAATGAGCAAGAGAGATCTTGGCAAGATTATTTTTTGTGTATTGAAAGATTTTTCCGGAAAAATCCAGTTAGTTCTACAAGATAAGGAAACGCCAAAAAATGAGAGAGATTTTTTTGCAAAATCTGTTGATTCCGGAGATTTTGTGGGAATTAGCGGAGAGGTTATAAAAACTAAGACGGGAGAAATTTCAATTCTTATCAAGAAAATTGAACTATTAAGCAAATCCATCATGCCACTCCCAGAAAAATGGAAGGGTCTGCAAGATGAAGAAGAAAAATTCAGAAAGAGGTATCTCGACATTCTGATGAACGATGAGTTAAAGGAAATGTTTGTGAAGAAATCAAAGTTCTGGAATACAATAAGAAATTTCCTTACTGAAAAGGGATTTATTGAGGTAGAAACACCTGTAATTGAGGAATCTGCCGGAGGAGCTGCGGCAACACCATTCAAAACCCATCACAATGCTTTGGATATTGATGTATATTTAAGGATCTCGATGGGGGAGCTATGGCAAAAGAAATTAATGGTTGCAGGTTATGAAAAAACATTTGAGATTGGTAGGCAATTCAGAAATGAGGGGATGGATGTGGAGCATCTTCAGGATTATACCCAGATGGAATTCTATTGGGCTTATGCAAATTATGAGGACGGGATGAGGCTAACTGAAGAGATGTACAAGAAAATCGCAAAGGAAGTTTTTGGAACAATGAAGTTTGACATTCATGGGTATAAGATCGATTTTTCAAAGAAGTGGGAGATATATGACTTTGAATCTGTGGTAAAAAAATATTCTGGGATTAGCATCTACAAATCAGACGTTAAAGAAATAAAAAATAAACTTAACGAGCTGCAGGTTGAATATAAAGAATCTTCTGACAAATGGAGGCTGATTGATGCACTCTGGAAATATTGCAGAAAAAAAATTGCGGGTCCAGGATTCCTGACTGGTCAGCCTGTTGAACTTGCTCCACTGGCAAAAAGAAATCCAGAAGATAAAAGAAAAGTCGAACAATTTCAAATTATCATTGCAGGAAGTGAAGTGGGAAATGGATATTCAGAACTAAATGATCCTTTAGATCAGGAAGAAAGATTCAAAGAACAGATGAAGCAAAAGGAGAAGGGAGATAGTGAAAGTATGGAACATGACAAGAGCTTTGTCGAAGCTTTAAGGTATGGTATGCCCCCCGTCTGCGGTTTTGGTGTAAGCGAGAGATTGTTCGGATTCTTGGTAGATAAACCATTAAGAGAAACAGTAATATTCCCTTTAATGAAACCAGAGTCAAAGAAATAGAGTCCTTAATTATAAAAATGGAAAATTTGCCAATAACAAGAGAAAGAGCTATTGAAATTTTAAAATCAATGCCAAATGAAAAGGCAGAGATGAATCATTATCTTGAAAGCGAGGCTATTATGAGAGGAGTTGCAGAAAAATTTGGAGAGAATGAAAAATATTGGGGAATGCTTGGGTTGCTGCATGATATAGACTGGGGACTTACAAAAAAAGAACCTAAAAAACATCTGTCAATAGCGCCTGAAATTCTAAAAAAAGAGGGCTTTGACGATGAGTTCATTGAAAATGTTGTTTCTCATGGCTACGGTTTTGAAATTCTTCCTAAATTAAAAGATAAAAAAAGAAGCAAGAAAATAGAATATACCCTTGCATCCTCCGAAACTTTAAGCGGAATTATCTATGCATATGCCCTCATGAGAGGCAAGAAAATCTCAGATATGGAGGTCTCAGGGCTTAAGAAAAAATTCAAAGATAAAGCATTTGCAGCAAATTGCAGCAGAGAAATAATAATGGAGATTGAAAAAACAGGGTTAAGTCTTGATGAGTTTTTCCGCATTGCGATTGAATCAGTGAAAAATATAAAAAGTGAAATTGGATTAGAATAAAATGGGGCTCATAATAAAGTCAAATATCAGAAAAACAGTAAAAGATCTTGATAAGGAGAATTCTGTCTCAAGCGTTGCTGACGAGGTTGAAACTGCCTTGGAAAGAAAAGTGGAAGAAATTTTGGAAGCAGCTATAAAAAGAGCCAAGGCAAATAACAGAAGGACTTTGCAGGCGAGAGACTTGTGAGGTAAAATGCCAAACAACAAGGCAAAGGGTTCCAAAATTGAAAGAGAATTGTTTCAGAAGTTTATAGAGAACGGATATAGATGTGTAAGAGTGGCTGGAAGCGGAACAATGGAAAATGCTGACTGTGATCTTCTTGCGGGAAAAAGAGGCAAGGACAAGTATGCAATTGAAGTAAAGTCAAGCAAAAAGCCAGTTAAGTATATCTCAAAGGACCAGATTGAAAGATTTGCTATCTTTTCTGAGATTTTTGGCCTTAATCCGGTTGTCGCATTAAGATTCAACCGAGAGGGATGGATTTTTGTGAACCCCACACAATTAAAAGATTCAGGAAATAATTGGTCTATAACCCTTGAAGAAGCAAAAGAGAAGGGTAAAAAATTTTCACAATTCTTTGAATAACCGCAGAAGTTTACAATGCAAAAAATATAAAAAGTTAATCCCTGAGCTTTATTTACAATGAAAGAAGAAAATCAAAATATTCATGCAGTGCTGATATTGCAGATAATTGGAAAGCCGGAGAAATTCTTAATGGATACCCTAAATGATATTATCGCCAAGATGGGGCAAGAGCCGGGAGTGGTTTTGAAAAGCAAAAATGTTAGGGAGCCAAAGAAGATGGAAGAATCTACAGGGATAGCAAAATCCTCCGAAGGAAAGCTAGATATAAAGGAGCAAAAGGATTTCTACATAAGTTTTGCAGAATTGGAGATTGAAACGGATACCTTGCTGCATTTTGTATATTTAATGTTCAAATACATGCCCGCTCATGTAGAGATAATCACTCCAGAGACTATTTCAGTTACCAATCATTCATGGAATGAGGTATTAAATGAGCTTATAATAAAGCTCCATGGATATGATGAAATCGCAAGAGTATTTCAGGTTGAGAAGGCAATTTTAGAAAACAAGCTTAGGTCCCTTATGGAAACTCAAAATATAAAAAAGAGCAAAGGGCCCAAAAAAACAAAATCAAAAAAGTGAGAATTGATTATATCTCTACAGTTATCCCCTTTACCGGATTAGTGCAATATCTTGATCCAAATTATTTGGAAATTAAGAGGAGATCAGAATATTATATTCTAGAAAAATACAGAAAAGCGGCTGAGGAAGAAAGAATATCCGTTAGTCCTATATATAACTGCCATGGAAAGATTGTCAAAAATATCGGAGAGAAA
The DNA here is from genome assembly GCA_963743615.1 of uncultured Nanoarchaeota archaeon. Classification (GTDB taxonomy): domain Archaea; phylum Nanobdellota; class Nanobdellia; order Pacearchaeales; family GW2011-AR1; genus JAKLIN01. The sequence goes on along the minus strand of CAVUQF010000001.1, from coordinate 136,041 downwards.
TCACTAGATCTCTTTGCGTAACTTACCTTTTATTTTTTGCGATATTTAACAAATTAAGAGGTCTCTTCGCTTTTCTATATCTGAGTAGAAGGAATAAAACTATAAGTATAACCACAACTACAATAACCCAACCTATTATTGCTCCTGATGAATTGCTTTGCGGCTGCTGGCAGGTTGCCAGGCAACAAGTTCCATCTAATGCATCCTGTGTTGTCCCACTACAAGTCTCGTTAGTTAAACAGATAGTCCCTCCTAACTGATTGCAGGTCTGAAACTCAGAAGTTTGATTTACTGACTGTTGAGATGGTATGTAATTCTCTGAAAAATTCAGTGAGAGATTCATGTAGGAAGTTGAATTTCCGGAGGATACAATTATCTGCCCGCCAACAATTTCCTCAACTGAACCTGAATTTATATTCACCTGAACGGCTGAACTTGAGTTGTTGGCTAGGTCTAAAGTCTGGTTCTGGACAGAAACATAAGGAGCCAAACTGTCTGAAACGAAAATGGAAATATTAGTCAGATTTTGTTGTCCCAAATTATATATGTAAACATACCTATAGGTTGATGCATTTGTTAACATTGAAACATTTGCCTCCGAAGGCAGAATCTGTACTATTACTGAAAGATTCGAAGCGTTTGAAGCATTTAGGCTGCTCTCATTGGTTGAATTAACAATAGGCAAGGATGTTGCAGGTATGAAAACAGGAATCTGGTATTGTGTGTTATCCGTACTCAAAGTTGCATAGATGAACTGATCCTGATCAGAATTATTTATTCCAAAATAAATTGGCATTGTCTCTCCTGAATTAAGCGTTATGCTCTGTTCGGGAGATGAAGCTGTAGTTGTTCCTCCTCCGAACAAGGAACTTAAAAGACTTCCAGATGAAGAACTAGCGTAGGTCAAATTTCCTAGGTAATAATTAATGGTTATTGAATTATCAGATAAATCTTCTACATTTATTGAAAAGTTCTGGTCTGTTTGTATAAGACCAGGATCTACTGAAAAATCTGCAGTGCTGTTTGTTATTGTAAAATTTTGGATTATATCACTATGACTCACCTGATTACCCTGCATATAACTCAATCCCATTAAATCAAGGGAATAATTTCCTGGAGATCTCCCAAGCAATTGTCCGTATATGTAAAAATCATCTCCTATTTTTTGTACCGTTGGAATAAAAGAGACCCTTTCATAATTATTGTAAAGCAGAATATTCTGCTTCTGAATCTGATTTATGAAATTACCTGCTACTTGAGCAATCAAAGTTTGTCCCTGACTAAAATTTGAATTCATATTTATCTGAACCGCAGATATCAAAGGAAAGATCAGAAGTATAGACATTAAAAGCAAAACTTTTTTCATGAGTTGAACAAAGAAATCAGATTAATAAATTTATTTACTCATATCTTTCAGTTTTTTGAGAACGTCGTTAGTTTCTGATGAAGATTGTGGTCTTGGTCTTTGGGGAGGAATTGGCTGAGGCCTTCTTTGGAAAGCTACGGGAGATGGAGAGGGGAAAAATGGAGGCCCTCTTGGAGGGAATTGAGATTGCTGATTTCCGTTGCCCTTGTTCTTTCCAGACTTCATCTTTATCCACCAGATCTTCAATTTCTTTCTAAACAATAATACCAATGCTAAAAGGACAATTAATATTGCCAGTATCCATATCCAAAGAGTACTATTACTGGCGGGAGTAGTGGTAGTAATTGGAACACAGCAAACTTGTGAAGAAGTACCGCAACTTGATGAAGAGACTTGCTCCCCGCTCAAGCATGAAGTAGAAACGCTCCTACATATGCCATTTGATGACGATTGGCAATCATTGGCAGTCACCTGCTGATTTGCGCAGGTCCCCAAGCAGCATGAGGAGCTATCTGAAGCAGAAGTAATAGATCCGTCTGTACAAGATTGAGTTGAACTACAAATTTGCCCTCCCTGATCTGAACACGAAGCAGTGGCAAGTTGCTTACTGCAACATATGGATATTCCAGAATTGCAACTGTATCCTAAATTGGTTCCTCCCGCTTCATTGCATGCTGTCTCGGATATGCAATAATCTCCTTCATAAGTGCATGTCGTAGAATTTATGCAAGTTCCAACACAACACAAAGCGGTATCTGAAGCAGTTGCAAAAAAGCTGTTCGAACAGGACTGTCCAGCATTACAAACTTGCCCTCCCTGGCTAGAACAGTTAGCTGCGGTAGTCGTGGTAGTGGTATTAATAACATAGGATGAAGGCTGTTGCACCGTGCCTGCAAGGGCATATAATACAAATGCTGTGTCCAAAATGTTATCTGAATTCCAGCATCCATCACTCTCCTGAACATTCATGAGCCAACTAATTGCATCATTCCTCCAAGAAGAGCTCTGTGAAGCAGTTGTAAATAGAGCCAGAGCGGTATCATAATAAGGATCTCCTGATGATGACCAGTAACTTTGTCCATTCACTGTAACTTGCTCTTGAGCTAACTGGTTAAGATAATCATTTGATGAAGTTAAAGCATACAAAAATGCATAGGGAAGATACTGCTGGGTAGATGATAAATCATCGCCGGCCATGATTGTCAGATATGGGAGATATGGGGAGATACTATAATTCATTGCAGATAGTGCAAGAGTAGCCCAGAGAGTTGATGCATAATCACAAGAGCTCCCACTGTTTCCGAAACAAGAAGAATTGACATAATCATTTAAGTTGCTCCCGGCGGGTGCGGAGGGGGAATTGCTTGAAACATAGATTGTCGGATTACTCCCCTGCTCCTGATAAAGATTTGTCATCGTAAAAGATTGATTGCAGGAGACTAAGAACTGAGACCCATAATATGAAGGAGATATCAGAAGCCAGTATTTATTGCTTGAAAGATGAAGACCATTTCCTACAGTTCCTTGTGCATTCCCTGGATTGATTGTCTTATCCTGATTGATTGTAAAAGCATATGAAGCTGAAGTTCCTTGATAGGCAACAGTACATGCCGTTACCGCATTGCTGTTTATTTCCAAATACCAGTTCATATTTGGGGTATTGTGCTCTTTTAATAGCAACCATGCTACGGACTCATTTGTTGTAGCATCTGTTGATAAACCTCCATTCTTCAACGCTAAAATTGCCTGAGAAGTCGTTACTATATTTGGAAAGTCAGAGGGAAAACCCCCATCATTTGAACTATTATCTATCCAAGGGGTACATAAGCCGGAAGAGAGAGATGTGAAGATTTGCTCCTGCACAGATAGAGAAGAACAATCTGCAGTCTGGTTATCAAGACAGGAAAAACCTTTGGTTATTTGTGTACTGTTTATCAAATCTGCGAAAATCAAAGGGAATATAGACAAGATTAGAATAACTGAGAATATAATTAGCACACTCTTTTTCATCTGGGAATCAATCATTTTAAGTTTTTAAAATTATCCGTATTTTAGTTTGCCTTTTTGTTGTCTGAAAACTTGTTAAAATTTTTTTTAATCATATAACTCACCGGATTTTTCAGATGGATTTCCTCTTGTGTTGGAACAATTCCAATCCCTTTGTAGTAATCTTTGTCATAATTTGGAGGCATAACAGATGGCTTCTTGTAACTCCAGGAAAGCTGAGTTTTTATGTATCCTTCATTCATTAGGGGTAGATTTTTTTTATTCCAGTCCAATATTCTCTTTTCAATCTCTTCTTTGTCCATATTTATCGACCTGAAAAAATTTATTAAAATGAACAAGGCTCTTTTCTTTCCATCTTTTATTCCCAAAAGAATTTTTTGTATTGAAGGAGGAAAGCTATTATCAGTAAGTTTTTCAAATTTAATCTGCTTGAATTTTTCGAGTTTCTCGGAGTTGTAGACTGTTTTTTCCTTGACTTCTCCCTTTCCTTTGTACCAGTCAAGAGCTTCAAGGAAAAGTCTTGACGCTTCCCCTTCTTTTGAATCCGGTATAAAATTTTTTATTTTAACACTTAATGGGCTCGCATCTGTCAGCTGAAAATTCTTGAGTTCTTCTTCAGATAAAACAATGCTCGCCATAGATGTTTTTTCATGCAAAGAGTAAGGCATCCTGAATAAATGCCTTGGAGAGACGAGAATAAGATCGGGCATAACCTCTTCAGACACCTGAAAATCTCTTATATACTTATTCGGCCTGGATAAATCCGTAATTTTATCAATCAACTCTTTTTTTATTGATTCTGTCATAAATTGAACTACAATTCTGGCCCAATCCGGAAACATCTCTGAAGTCTTCATCCCATTTATTTCTTTGGGGATTGACTTCCAGGGTATTATCATATGAAAGCCCTTGCTTCCACTGAACTTCACTCCTATATTCTTAACTCCATAGAAATTAAGCAATTTTATTAGCAACTGGGCAGAGATTTTGCTGTAATCAATATACTTGCTATCAATATCAACTAACAAATCCCATCCCTTTCTTAATTCATTAAGCTGTTTCGTAGTCATTCCGGTTTCTACTTTTAGCGGGTCTTTCCAAAGCTCTTCTGAACAGTGAAAGGAAGTTGCACCCTTTTTAACTAGTTCAAAGATATCACTTTCATACTGGAGAGAATCAGGTCGCTTGCCAAAGCCTTCAAAGTATCTTGGAACGACTTCTCGATCTCTTGAAAACTCAAATATAGCTTTTTGGACTTCCGGTTTAGAATAGTATAAATGAGTAATTTTCCTTATTCTCTGCTCCTTGGAATTCTGGTTTTCATCCATTGCATAAACTGGTTTAAAATCTTTAATAAATTAGTCTATTATCAAAAACAATAATGCTTAAAAGTTGAGTGCTATTGAAGAGAAGATGTTAGTAAAGCTTGACAACCCCCTTTTAATGATAAAGGCGATTGATGTAATTTCTGAACTTGTAACTGAAGTTAGGATAAAAGTCAATGATTTGGGTATAAATATAATAGCAATTGATCCTGCAAATGTCGCAATGGTAAGTTTTACTATCCCAAAAGCTGCCTTTTCTCAGTTTGAAACGGGGCCAGAAGTTTTGGGGGTCAATCTTGACAGTTTCAAAAAAATCCTAAGAAGATGCGGTTCCGGAAGTTCTGTTATCCTTGAAAAAAAAAGTAATATGCTAAGCATCCAGATTCAGGATAGAATCAAGAGAAATTTTATGCTCAATCTGATTGAAGTTGACAGAGAAGAGAAAGAGATTCCAAGCCTTAAATTTGACTGCGCAGTTAAAATGAATTCTGTGGACTTTGTAGATTCGGTTGAAGATTGCGCTGTTGTGTCGGATGCATGCTCTTTCATAATAAAAGAAAATAAGTTTGTTATTGAATCACGTGGATTAAATTCTGCAAGAGCCGAGTTTTCCGGTGATGAGGCAGAAATAACTTCAGAAGTTGCAAGCTGCAAATCCAGATATAGTTTAGAGTACCTTCAAAAATTCGCAAAGGGTGCAAAGCTCGTTGATAAAACAATATTAAAATTTTCTGAAGATCATCCGCTAAGAATGGATTTGAAAACAACGAACTTAGAGTTGAGTTTTATCCTTGCTCCAAGAGTTGAGACTGTTGAGTGAGACAAAGTTTTTAGATTATTTTGCACTTGCCGATTTTGTTTTAGAGGTATTAATAACAATCTATCTAATACTCCCAGAAATAGCAAAGAATTTTTAAATAAAGATATCATCTACTCCTTATGAAAAAAAGAGGAGAAGATTTCGTTCATAATTTTGAATTTGTGAAATCTAAGAGAGCTCAGGTTACTATCTTCATCATCCTTGGAATAATCATCATCGCCGTCGGTGCGTTGATTTACTTTTTATACCCCCAGATAAAATCTACGTTGCTGACATCAAGCAATCCTGAAAGTTTTATCCAGACTTGTATGAGTGATGCTTTGACACAGGCGATTGAAAATATTTCACTGCAGGGGGGAAGCATTAAACCTCAGAATTATTTCTATTACTATAATCCTGACTTGAAACAGGCTTATGACGTTGACTATCTTTGTTATACAAACAAGTATTATCTGAACTGCACCATACAGCAACCGGCATTAATGTCCCATGTGGGATCTGAAATTCTAGCCGACATTAAACCCGCAGCAGATTCCTGCTTTAGTAGTCTGCAGAATAATTACAAAAATCAAGGGTATTCTACCAGTCTTATAAACGGCAACACGACAATCAGCATACTCTCAGGAAGAGTTGTTGTTACTTTTAATAATCAGTTGACTATAACCAAAGGAAATACCCAGAGATTTAACCAATTCAGTGTATTAGTTAACAATAATCTTTATGAATTAGTTTTAGTTGCTTATAATATTGTAAACTGGGAAGCAGCTTATGGCGATGTAAATACACAAGAGTTCATGTATTACTATCACAATTTAATAGTACAACAAGCAGAGCAGACAGATGGTACGAAAGTTTACATACTAACTGATCTCGATACGGGAAATATATTTCAGTTTGCAACAAGGAGCATTGTACTGCCTGCAGGGTATGGAACAGTAGGAATATAAAAAATGATAATAAAAAGAAGAGATGTAGTTTTGGGAATTTTGCTAATCAGCGTTTTATTAATAGTTTTTCTAAATAGCTCGTTAGTGTCTGCAACTAGTACTCAAACTGTTTGTGCCATATATACCAAACAGGGAGCCACCTGTCAAGATGTTCTTCCAAGCGATGTAAATACAAATCCTGCTTACCCTACAACTTCTTACAATACCGCCTGCTCTTCCGTTGCTGATTGTTCTGGTACATGTGTTGATCCAACAGATGGATTGTGTGCTGCATCAAATAAGTATGATTGCACATCTTCAAGCGGAAATTATTTTAGTTCTCTTCCAAATCAAGTCCCCCAATGTGCAGTGGGATGCTGTCTTCTTGGGGATCAGTCTTCACTTACCACTCAGGATAACTGCCAGAATTTATCATCACAGAAAGGAGTAAATCTAAATTTTGATCCAAATGTTAATGATCAAGCCACTTGCAGTGCAATGGCATATCCTGAGATAAAGGGGGCCTGTGTGTATCAAACAAGCTCAACTACAACATGCCAGTTTACTACAAAGAAAAACTGCGACAGTTTAACCGCAGGAACAAATATCAAGTTTTATCCTGATTTTTTGTGTACCAATCAAAACTTGGGAACAAATTGTGTTAAGACTCAGGAGACAACCTGCCTTGATACTTCTGACCAAGTGTTTTATGTAGATAGCTGCGGGAACACTGCAAATGTATATGATTCAACTAAGTATAACACTATAAACTACTGGAATTATATCGCTGGAACAAATGGAGTGGCAAATGTCTCGGGGGGGGATAACAATGGGAATAGGGAATCACCTACTAATGGCAATTGCAATTATTTGAATGGGAGTACCTGCATGGAGTATAATGCAGCTACAGATACAAATAAGCCTATATATGGAGATAATATTTGCAGGGATTTAAGCTGTAAGACTGGCTCTTTTGTGAGCGTGTTTACAACTGCATATGGAAGTGCACGAACGCAAGCAGGAATTCCTAAATACCCTGTTAATGGAGAAAGTTGGTGTGGAACTGAAATTAATGGAAGGATCATATTGGGAGGAACCAATGGCTCAACTTTGTCTTATACCCTTGGAAATTATGTGAATAATAATAATGCAGGATCAATAGTAACGGGGGTGTTTGGCTCAGCAGGAGGAGCAAGTTATCTTCTACCTTCAACATTAAACTTAGATAAATCTTCGGCTCTGCCCGGAACTGTTTACACTGAATTTATATGCCAGAACGGAGAAATTACAACCAAGACGTATGATGCAAGGCAAAAAGTTTGCGATCAGTATGAAACAACAAATGGATATTTCAGTTCTTCTATTGCAATGAACCGTTGGCAAGACTGTTATTATCAAAATAGCAGCAAGAATTGTTTAGATAACAGCACAAGAGATTGCGAATGGATTTTAGGATATAGCATTGAAAATGATCCCTCAACAGGACTGCCTTACGTATATGACAGTGCAACGGACCAACTAGTCCCAAGGCAAGATACGAAGGGAGCACTTGGTGCACTTCAGCCAGACTCTAGACCTGGCGCTTCATGTGTTCCAAAATATGCCCCTGGATTTGATATTTCTGTAGATGGATTATTAACCTCATCAGGGATTATAACCGGCCCAAGCACTAAACCTGCGTGCAGCTTGGCCACTACTATTTGTAATGTCACTTATACGAGATCCAAGGCTGCAACAGTAGTCAATGCTCCTTGGGAGTTAAGTCCAGATAATGGCAATGTAGTCTGTCTAACTCAAGGAGAAGATCTAGCCCAGCCATGGACATCAAGTATTTCGAATCTCTGCTCTTCTCTTGGAGATTGCGGAATGAGTGTAAATTATGTAGGGACCAGCGGATCTAACGGACCAAATGATCTATTCAAAGTATTCAGGGGGAGCCCTTCATCATAAAATGAAAAAGAGATTAAATAAAAAAACGGCAGGAATGGCCCTGAGCCAGATTTTAACGTTACTAATTGGAGTTGTTGCAGTTTGTTATGCTATCGCGAGTGGAATTGGATTCGTTAGCGCGGATGACGCCTCAACAGCGGCCTTATCAAAAGCGATGATAGATAGTTATTTGAATCCAGCGGGATCAGCACAGGCGGCAAAAGCAGGAGCTTCGGTGGCTCAAGCGGCAAGTAGTACCGCAGCCTCGACGGCAGCGCCGGCAGCAGCATCATATGTTCCTACTGACCTTCCTTCTGGACTCTTATCTGCTGATTCTCTTCCAGTAGATTCGGGATTACCTCCTTTTGATTCTGTTCCTTCAGGTCTTGCTCCCGGTGCAGGCAGTATACCTCTAAGTTCAACAACACCAACAGCACTAGGAAGTACTCTAAGTTCACAAAGCACAGCTGCTGAGGGAGCGGGGTATGAAAGCACAGCAGAATTACCGACAGTAGCTCAGGGTGCTGCAGCAACTCCAGCAAAGTTAACATTATTTGGCGGAGGGACATGGGCTTTCCTAGCGGAGGCGGTTGTAGCATCAGTCGCAGTATATTTCCTAGTGGGATGGCTTAAGTATGCACTTGCTTTACCTCCTGGAAGTACTGCAGATGATCTTTTAGGTGCAGCACAAGTTGGACTTGCTGCAGGAGCAGGAACTTTCATATACTTGGCGCAGGCTGTGTCTTTGAGCTCAGGCTTAATATGGGGAGGAGCAATTACAATTGCGGTGGCTATAGGTTACCTATTCTTTACTAGTGATCAAAAACAGGATGAAGTTGTCTTTCAGTGCTCCGTCTGGCAGCCCCCTTTAGGCGGTAGCGATTGCAGCAAATGCGGAGAGAGCGGACTACCTTGCTCAGGGTATGAGTGCGCAAGTTTAGGAACGTCATGTGTCCTATTAAATGATGGAAATTATGGGCAACCAATCTGCACCGCAAATTTATCTACGTCACAACCAGTCATAAATTTCCTACCTAGTGCACTAACTGCAGGATATAATTATCAACCTATAAGTGGGTCTTCTTATCCGGGAACTTCAGGAGACACGGGGGTTTCGATAACTCCTAGTGTGCCCCCTTATTCAATATTGGACCTCGGGATAACTACAGATCAGCCTGCAGAATGTTATCTCAGTCTTGTAAGAGGAGCTAACTATAGCGAAATGGCTTCTACAGGAGCTCAGCTTGGAACAGATGGGGGAATAAATGGGGATGAAAACTTATGGGGGGCAAGAAATCCAGATGGAACGTTCAATCATACTTTTGCAGTTCCGGTTTTCAAAGGTGATGCTGAAACAGCTCTAGGAATAAGTGTACAACAAGCAGGACAGATAGATTATTACGTAAGATGTAGAGATACAAGCGGCAATAATCCTGATATCGGAGCATATGTAATTCAATTCGATGTAAACCAGATTCCAAATTCAACTCCCCCAGTGATTGAAAAAACAATTCCATTGAGCGGAACTCCAATATCTTATGGAGTATATACTACAAATGTTACTATCTTTACCAATGAGCCAGATAGCCAGTGCAGATGGAGTCACACTGATCAGAGTTTCCAGAATATGGGGTATAATCTGACTACTTATGGTGGTCCGGATGAATATGGATTATTTTCTGCGGTTGCAAATCTTACAGGAATAATAAATGGTCAGACAAACAACTTCTATTTCAGATGCAATGATACTCAGGGAGACGTGGATGCAACATCAACTCCATTCAATTTAGTCAGTTCTAATAGCGAGTTATCAATTATTTCTGCAACTCCAAATCAGACAACGATCCTAAGTGCATCTGATGATATTGAGGTTCCCCTAGCTGTTCAGACTTCCGGAGGGTATGACGGGGCGGGAACCGCCAGTTGCTTTTATTATATTGCACCTTCAACTACTACCGTACCAACAGACGACTTGTATCAGGCATTTGATAATACAGGCAGCTCTTCTCAGAGTTCTGCTAATTTATACCTAACTCCCGGCCAGTATCTCGTTTATCTGAAATGTGTTGATATGGCGGGAGATGCCGACTACTCTTGGATTAGCTTCAATGTACAACAGGATAATACTCCTCCAAATGTAGTAAGAGCTTATCACGATACAGATTCAAATACGCTAGATATACAAACTGATCAAAATGCTACTTGCTCCTATGATACTGTAAGTTGCAATCAATTCAGCGCAGGAACTCTTATGACAACGTATGATAATATTACTCAGTCCGCTCCATGGATTCCAGATCAAACTTATTATATAACATGCGAGAATCAATTCGGAATTACTCCTGCTCCAAATGTCTGCAGTATTACTTTAAGTCCATCAAATTTCTAAAAATTTATAAGCTCTATTGAATTATTTATGTGATGAGAAACAAGAGGGGACAGATTCAGCTTTCGCTTGGAATGGTTTTCTCAATACTTCTTATAATTGTCTTTATAGCGTTTGCTTTTTATGTGATAACTAAATTTCTCAGCTTGCAAGACAGCGTAAAAATAAGCCAGTTCTCAGATAACTTGCAGAAAGATGTTAATACTGTATGGAATGCTCCTCAGTCAAGCCAGCCGGAAGTATATAGTTTACCAACTTCAATAACCCAGATTTGTTTTGTAGATACTCCCGGAGACAATCTTATTCTTAATGGAAATAAAGGATATAGTGCTCCAGGAGGAAGTATTGAAAATCTTAACATGAGCGCAATAACATCCAGCGGAAATTCTTGCTTTCCGGTCGTCAACGGAAAAGTTAATCTAGTTCTTCAGAAAAATTTTGGAGACACATTGGTGACAATAAATTAGAAAATGAAGAGAGGATTTTTGGAAATTTCTTTTTCATGGCTGTTTGGCATTATTGCGGGAGCAATTATTCTGGCGCTTGCAATTTTTGCAGTAACAAAAATAGTCAATATCGGGCAATCTTCAACAACTGCAGAGGCAGGCAGCGAGATTGCAACTCTTCTTGATCCACTTCAGACAAGTTTCCAATCCGGGCAGATTACTTCCATCAGCCTGCCCGTAGATACAAGAATATACAATCAGTGCGAGGATATGAGTGGAAGTTTCGGAGAGCAGGTACTTAGCCTGTCACAATTAAGCCTTGGAAAATGGTCTGATCAAACTCAGGGCACGGCATTCGAAAATAAATATATATTCTCAGGCGATGTTTCTGAAGGCAAACAGTTTTATCTTTTCTCAAAACCATTCAGTTTTCCTTTTGAAGTTTCTGATGTGATATACATGACTTCATCATCGACAAATTATTGCTTTGTCAACTCGCCTCAGAACATAGATGAAGAGCTATCAAATCTTAACGAGGGAAATATTGAATTAACAGATGATGCAACAAACTGCTCGCAAAACAGCTTAAAGGTCTGTTTTTCAAATGATAATAGTTGTGATGTAAATGTCAATTATCCTCTAGGGGAAGTAACCAAAAACGGAACTTCAGTAGATTTTTACAGTGATGCTCTAATGTATGGTGCCATTTTTGCGGATAATGATATTTATGAATGCCAAGTAAAAAGACTGATGGAAAGAGGGGCGGAACTTTCAACATTGTACTCCGGAAAATCAGGAGAGTTACTCTCAAAAGGGTGCGGTATGGGATTAGGCCCTGATCTGATGCAGCTTGATTCATTCCTAAACGCTTACACAAATTCAAGTGAACTGCCTCAGTTTATCCCGTTCATAACTCAACTTCAAAATGAAAATGACTATTCAACATGCAAGTTATGGTAATATGAAAAGAGGGCAGTTAAAAATCCAGCAGATGACTTTTATGCTACTAGCTGTAACTCTGTTCTTTGTACTAGCGGGAATGTTTGTTCTAGTTAGTTCTGTAAATGGACTAAAACAAAAGGCATCAATCCAGCAGCAGGATAATGCTCAGCTTTTAGTTTCAAAAATTTCGGATTCCCCTGAATTTTCATGTGGAGACAGTTTCGGGACAGGAATGACTTCATGCATTGATTTCAACAAAATAATCAGCCTGGAAAATAATCTGGAGATATATGGCAATGGGAGCTTTTGGGGAGTTCAGGGAATTCAAATAAGGATAATATATCCCCAAAGCCCAGACAAGGAGTGCACGTCAGAAAATTTTCCTGACTGTGACAAGATAACATTAATACCTAGAGTAAATGGGACGGGAGTATCGAATATAGTCTCACTATGTGGATATTATTCAAGTGGCCAATCGGTTGAAAAATGTGATTTGGCAGAGATAATTGTGACATATCAAGCAGCAGCATGATAAACAAAAAAGGTCAGGAAGAAATGATTGGATTCGCATTGATTATTGTAATTGTATCTGTAATTTTGCTAGTATTTCTGGGATTTTTTCTGAGCAGTTCCGGAAACCAGACAGTGCAAAGCTATCAGGCAGAAAGTTTTGTCACTTCCACCCTGCAAACAAGCACAGAGTGCCAGAATAATTATGGTTACATATCTGTGCAAGATCTGATCTTTATGTGCAATTCAGATATAAATTGCATAAACCAAACAGATGATTCTCCAGTAGATAGCTGCGGGGTTCTTAATTCAACATTAGAAGGAATTCTAAATCAGACGTGGCTTGTAGGACAAGGAAGCTCAATAAAAGGTTATACTTTGAATATAAGTTCAAATACGGGAGAGGTATTTTCAATAAAAGTAGGAAACGTTACGAGCAATTCTCAGGGAAGTTCACAGCCACTTTCAAAAGAAGGGGCTTCTGTCAGTATAATCTTTAACGCTTATTCTTAGGTACTACAGCTTAAAGTGAACATCTAATGTATCTACTACAATTATTGGCTTAAACCTTCTCCTTTTCTTAGTCTGTTCTTCCTTTAACTCTACAAATCCAAATTTTTTAAGGAGCTTAATATCATCATTTACTGCCTTAAAATTCCTTCCAAGCTTCTTGGCCAGTTCATAGATTGAGGAGGGGTTTTGTGATTTTATCACCTCCAATATCCTCGCCTTTTCATTGCTCAGAAGATGCCTTAGTTGAGATAAATCTTCAAAATTATAGTCCTTTCTCGAGTAGCCTGGCTTCTTAAATAGGGAGAAAGCACCCTTATTACGAATAAGGAAAATTTCTCTGATTTTTGACCTTTCCTTTGCCATAGTTTTTATATATACTCCTTAATAATCTATATAAGATAAATATATACTTTGTGTTTATATACTATTTTATTATCATATATATAAAAACTTTACGGAAAGATAATTCCCGAATATAAAAAAATCAGATTTTTGTATTCATAATTAAATAGTGTCAAAATGCTTATAAATAAAACCTCTAAAATGAGTATATTTAGAGATAGGGGAAAAGAGCTTATAGAAACATTTTTAAAGGAAAATCAATAGTATGTATTACGCCTTTAGGGGTGTTCTTAGTGGGGGATACACAAAGAAAAAAAATGGTAAAAAACATGAACAACGTATTTATGCTCACCCAATTAAATAGTTATACCCCACAACTTTTGAATTGGATGAAGTTGCTTTCAGCAACATATTATACTATTGAAAGGAGGTTTAAAATTAAATGGGATTAAACTTTAAAAAAATCGCAGCAATAGGAGCAGGTATCTTATTGACAGGTATGTCTGTCGGATTGGCCGCAGCTGCTGCTTATCCTGCACCTTTCGTGCAGAATGGGATGGCAAGCAAAGTGGCTATTGTTTACGGAGCTAACGCAAATCCAATGGATTCCGCAGCAGCTTCCAGTATACAAACTAGCTTGAATAATGCTATAACAGTTACAAATCCATCAAGTTCTAGTCTAGTAACAGTAAGCGGAAACGCTGAAGCTTTGGATCAGGGTGGACCTTCAAGAATATGGTTAAATACAAGTTTAACAACGGCTAAATCTATTTACACAAATAGTGATTTGCCAACAGTTCTTGGGACCACAACATTCTCAGGCTCTAACACCGCAACTGTAACTGAAACTTTGACTCTTGGATCCGGTTCCGTTGGAACAGGAACTAATAGTGATAATTCAGGAAAGGTTATCTTTGATAGAATGCCAACTAGTAATAATGATCCTGCTGTAGGAGTTAGTATTGGAACAGGTACATCAACTCCACTTTACAATGAGTCTATATCCTTCAGTCAGCCAATTAACTTTGGATCAACACAGACACAAGGACAGACAATTACATTGTTTGGAAACCAATATACGGTAAGTTCCGCAAGTAGCGCATCTACTGGAATTGTATTGTATTCCTCTGCACAAACTGTAAATTTGGCTCAGGGAAACTCTACTGTTATAAATGTAAATGGGCAGAGTTACACAATTACTTTGGGCGCTGTTAGTAGCACTCAAGCACAAGTAAGTGTTAACGGTGTTCCAGGAACATTAAATGTTGGATCAACTTTGCAAATCAATGGAGTGAATGTTGGTGTTACAAGTGTATTCCAAAGTTCTGGAGTATCACCTGGTTCAGCTACTATTTTAATAGGAGCTAACACGTTGACTTTCCAGAATGGAGCTTCCGTACAACAAGGAACACAGAATAACCCTATCTTAGGTACATACGTATATTTGACAGGGACAAGTGTTAGTGCTATAACAGGAATAACTGTTGCAGTGTATGCACCAAATTCCCAACAGAATGCAACAATTCTCAAGGGACAGACTTTTGTGGACCCTGTATTTGGGAGCTTTGGAATAACAAACTTAGGGTTAGACATTCCACATTTTGCACCTATATCAAATGGAACCGCTGGAACTTTCGTTAATGGAGCTTCTGCCGGACCAAGTATAGATACAATCACTGTTGGAACATCCGGATCTACCGGAATGACCTTAGGATATACCGATGCTAATAACTATACAAACAATTTTGCATGGGTAAACAACGCAAGTAGTATGACATATTTAGGAACTCCAAGCTATTGGATCTTACCTTATGAAGGAGCTAATATCACACAGTATAACTATACCTTAACTGGAACAGGCTCATTAGGGCAACTTGATGGACATTTACTTCAGTTAACACAGGTATACAATAGCAGTGGTGGTGTTTCTACTTATAACTCCTCAGGATATTTGAACGATTACGTTCAGTATTTTGATGTTATGAGTGGACAGACTTACAAGTCTTCAACTCCATCAGCAATGGGTTCAGCTCCAATCATCATTGATAACAGGCAATATACTGTTACATTTGGTGCCGCTGGAAACCTAGAATGGGCTCAGTTGAAATATCCTTCATCTGATGAAGGTACAACTGCAGCAACTTCGTACGTTTTATATCCTGCATTAAGAACTGCACACGGAGCACAGATAGTATTGTATGAACCAATATCCTTGAATATAACTAATGGGACATTTGGTGTTAACAGTAATACAACAACATCATTTGAGCTTCCAAATGGAAATGGATACACCAATGTAGCCTTAACCTACGTTCCTCCACTAGCAGGAAATGCTGGTAACTGGACCCTTGGTGCTTCCTCGGCATACCTTAACTATTCTGGAAGTGGTACTAACGGACAATACGTAAATATAACCGCTGGAGCGTTGAAATATAACTTTTCAATAACCGCCTTAAATATTACAAACGTAAGTATGTACACAAATGCAGCTAATGCAAGTCTTCCAGCTATTGTAATCATTGAAGGAAAGGATGTTTCAGGTACTTACAATGCCATAACTATTCCTGAAAATGGTAATGTTGGATCGAGTTCAAGTGGTATTGGTGTAGGTACAGTAAACTTTACTTCGTACAATCAGTTTTCTGCACAATCTGTAACCAATTCAAACTTGAATGCTTACGTTGACTATTTCGGAACGCTTGTTGTAAAGAATTCAGCATCTAGTTCCCAGCCAATAGCAACTGTATATTACCCTGCAAGTCAGGAGTATGAGCAGTTATACATCGGCGCAACAACTTCAAGTGTTACAACTGGAAGCGGTTCGGGATCTGTCGCACAAATTGGGCCACAGTTAATAACTGACTCAGAAGTTTCTTCTTTCCAAAATGATAACTTAATTGTTGTCGGAGGTAGTTGTGTTAATACAGCTGCCGCTGAATTGGTAGGAGGAGCTTATTGCGGTAGTGACTGGACAACAGCTACAGGTGTAGGAACAGGGCAATTCTTAATTGAAAGTTATAACAGTACATTAAATGCACCAAACTTGGTTACGTTGCTTGTTGCTGGTTATAACGCCTTGGACACACAGACTGCTGAAATTTATTTGACTACACAGAAGCCCGACACATCTGTTGGGAATAAGTGGGTTGGATCAAGTACATCTAGTGCTAGTTTGCAAGTAGTATAAAAAGCCAAAAAATTTATTTTTTTATTTTTTCTTTTTCTTTTTTTTAGTGACTGGCTGGTGCCGTCGAGGATCTCAAAACCAATAGTCTTATAAATAAAAAATATTAAGACTAAACGTGAGAAAAATAGTTTCAAAGTATGAAGAAGAGAAGAGGAAAAAGAGAAATCAACTCCTGATAGGTGGTGTTTTAATAATTGTCATGCTTGTAAGCGTTCTTGGCTATGCCTTTCAGAATTATATCTATGGGAATAACATCACAACAGGAACAAACTCAACACAATACATAACCTATAATGGAATTAATTTCCAAAACGAAAGCGGATTTTGGGATGCAAACTACAGCGGGAACATACTGGCTTTTACTTATAATCCCTCACAAATTCCTTCGCAAGACTTAACAAATATTTCCAAGACTATAACTGATTTTTCAGATAAGACCCTTTATATCTACTCTAAGGATTATAATGCAGAATCAGAAATCAGATCAAATCTTTATCCGTTCGTTAACTCAATAATAGATGCCTGCCCTGCGGGAATGCAATGCAGCCAGACACAATCAGTCCAGAATATTGACTGCAACAATAATTTTATAATAATACAAAACGGGTCAAATGAAGTACGACAGGTACAGAACTGCATATATATTTCAGGAGAGGGGCAAGATTTAATAAAGACTATTGATAATATTTTATTTAAAATGTTTGGAGTAAGACAATGAGTGCAGAAAAAAAAGCAAGCAGAAAGAAAGAAAAGGAAATTGCAACAATTGAAAAAAAAGTAGAGGAGAATATTGAAAAAGCCGAAGAAATCGAAGATAAAAAAGAACATCCTACTCCTAAACAGATAGCATATGAAAACAAAACACTGATAATTATGCTAATAGTAATTGCATTACTTGTGGGAGTATTTGTATTTATTCTCATACTTTCAAATTCCTCTAAAAACTTCACTGTAGACAATGTAGCTTATACTGTGATTCAACAGGGGCAGATAACTCTATATGATACTAAAATCCCTCTCGTCATAAATGGAACGAATGTAGACTATAACATTTATCTCAGGAATGATCCAAGAGTACTGAAGCAAGAAGTTCCATTCAATGGCAGCATGTACATTAGACAGAATATGGTAATAAATGCTAGCAACACACTAAAGTGCAATGGTGATGGAGTAATTGCAGTAGCCAATATAGTTAATACTTACCAAAGCGCTCTCGGGATTAATGTAATGCAGGATGCCAATGCTAGCTGCGACAGTCAGGCAAGGTATGTTTATGTAAACATCCAACCATCCAATGAGACGAGTGTCCAAGAAGTTTCTCCTGCATGTTATCAGATTAATGTAGCTAATTGTAAGATATTGGCTGCAACTGAAAGATTCCTAACAGAGACTTTTACAACAATCCAACCATATTTCAATTCTACAAATTAAAATTATTGTTTTACTCTTTTATTTTTCTTCTTGAGAAAGAGTACATACCCAGAAACTATTAATGCAGATATTAGTACTATGAAGATTGTTATAAGTATAGGGTGCTGTGCAATCCATGCTTGGTTTTTGTCGGCGAGCCATCCAACATATATCAGAACCAGGCTCCAGAAGCCAGCCCCAAGAGCTGTAAACAAACTGAATTTATAGAGATTCATCCTAGAAAATCCTGCTGGAATTGAAATAAGATGCCTTACTCCAGGCATAAGCCTCCCTATGAAGGTTGTAACTTCACCATGACTTTTGAAATAGGCATCGGTCTTGTCAAGTTCTTCTTTGCTTATCAAAAATGCTTTTCCATGCTTGGAAACAAAATGCTCAATTACCCGTCTTCCCAAGAGCAATGACAAAGAATAATTTATTAAAGCACCAAAAAGGCTTCCACATAGAGCCAGCAAAAAAACAGTAGAAAATTGCATCTTCCCCTGAGCAATTAGAGCCCCTACAGGGATAAGTATCAGTTCGCTTGGAAGTGGAATAAATGAACTTTCAATAGTCATTCCTATAAAGATCCCAATATATCCCAATTTATCTATTACTCCCAAAAGATAAGAAACAAGCGCTGCAATAAAAGAGATCATTTTTTAATATACTGTATTAAAGATTTTATATCCGAATAAATGGGTATGTCTTTAATTCTGTAAATTTTTACCTCCAAAAACCAGATAAATAATACCAAGACAGTACTTAAACCATACCAGAAAAATTCGTGAACTAAATCAAAGGATAAATTTCCAGACATATAAATTGATATTAGTATCATTATTCGGATTATATTGAAAATCAGAAGAGATAAAAATGAAAACAAAATCATTTCAATTCTTTTTATTATTTTAAAATTTGGAACGGATAGGTTAAGTATAAGCAAAAGATAATAAGCAGAACCTGCGATACATGCTTTTATTAGATCTATCGGGACTTGGCCGTTTAGAAGTATAATACTATTTGACAGAGAAGCACTAAAAAATATTTTTGATATAAAATATACTGGATAAACAGTAAGAGGAGTAAAGATTGTATAAAAAATCCAGAGATCTGGAATCGCTACAAATACCAACAATAAATATCGAATGACAAAACTAGGCAAATTAAACTTTAATCTTTTTCTTACCATTTATTTAGCTTTGGAGAAATCTATTTAAATAGTTTCTTTCTACTTGAAAAATGCAAGAGAGAAAAAGAGCAATTCTAACCTTAATAATAATACTGGTTATAATAGCATTAAGTTTTTATTTTGATAATTATATTGTAAATCTTTTTTCATCGATAAGGAATATGTACTTTAGCCAATTTTTCTTTGCAATAAAATTCTTGGATGCTGAAATATTCATTATTATATTTGTAACTCTACTGCTTGTTTGGAACAAGAAAAAAAGAAAATGGATTTTACCTTTATGGATAACTTTAGGGGTTACTGCTATTGCGAGTTTTATACTGAAAGTTTTAACACAAAGACCGAGGCCGTTCATGACCGGAATAATATCCCTCGTCCCGGGAGTTACAGATAGTCTAAGTTATCATATTTGGGATTTTTCCTTCCCCTCCTTTGATTCCGCCTTCATTTTTTGCTCACTACCGATAATCGCTAAGTTCTATCCTAAGTTTAAGTATATCTGGATCGTATTCGCGGGACTTGTTCTGTTATCAAGAGTTTATTTTGGGCTACATTACTTGAGTGATGTTCTATCTGGAGCATTGATCGGTTATCTAATTGGATTTATGATTGTCAAACTTGAAGAAAAATACAAATTCTGCAATAAGATCAAGAACAAACTAAAATAAAACTACTTCTTTTTTTTCAACTTAACTAAGATAATAATTATTGACAATACTAGGATAAAATTAAGCAATCCTATTCCCCATAGATACCAGTTATCTCCCGAGATAACCCCCCCTGTTATTGAAGACAGGCTAAACTGAGGAGTTATTGAAATAGTTAATGGCTGCTTTGTTATTAAATATCCATTTGAATAAGCGTCGATATAAAATAATTGGTTTCCGCTTGCATCGCTATTTACATTTAGATAAGATGTAACCACTTTGGACTGACCAGGTGCAAGAGTTACATTGATAGGATAAATACTTGAAACAGAAGCCCAGGATGAATATCCTTCCAAAGCAATATTATAATCAACTACAGTGTTTCCGGTGTTTGTTATCGTTGAATTTACAACCAGAGGGTTACCTGCTTTTCCTCCGGATTCAAGCTGTGAAGTAATTGGAGTTGTAGCTGCGGTTGCGTAAACACAATCACCTTGAACGTTCAAAAAGGTATTAAATGTATTCTCGGAGACATACTGATAATTACTAAAATAAGGTTCACTGTATTCGTTATTATAACCGTAATAAGTCCTGAAATAAACGTTGTACACTTTTTGATTTGCATTTATAGGGATGGTAAATGTAAATGGCGCTTGTGCGCTCCCTCCAGAGTTTAAATCTCCATATAACGTTTGATTTGTATTAATCCCCAGATCTGGAATGGACATTGTTACAAGAACTTGATTCTGTGAGTAAGAATTTCCATTATAACCTATGTTATAAACGTTGGGTGTAAAAGTGATCTGCTGGCCGCATGATGCTGATGTTGAAGTAGATAATGAGGTTGTGTCAACAACGACTGCTTGGTTGTAATTTGGAGATTCTAAATTAATGTTTGTAAAGTAATTTGAGCCACCGTAACTACTCAAACTAGTGGAATGATCAATACAAAATTGACTCCCGTATGCCTCTACCATTAAAATATAATTGGTTTGCCCATTATTTTCCCCAGATAGTATTGAGGGATCAACCTTGAAAGTAAATGTGTATTCACCATTTGAGTTACTGCTTATGCCCCCAATTTGAACAGAATTACTACCTCCAGACTGCCAATCCATATTATTAATTATGTTGTTATTTGTACCCTGCTGAAATAAGCCAAGATTGAAAACAACATTATTCAAATTAAAGTTGGAATTATAGTTATAGAGCTGAACTTGGACTTGAATTGTATCAAGAGGGTTCCAATTTGTAGAAGTAGATGTTCCGCTTCCGCTATTTGTTATATAAACATTCATCTGAAGGTTTGAATCATTCAAATCTCCATTCTGACAAAATGATTTTGTATAATCTAAATTTAATGTTGTATTTTTTTCGATGCTTGGATTTGAAGAATTAAACATATTCAATTGGGCTGTTTCTGGATAAGTATTTCCGTAAATAAAACTTCCACCCGTGATACCTGAATTTAAGCTAATGTTATAGAATGCCTGCGAAGAGGAAGGTACATTAGTGGTAGAACTTATTGGAATTATGGAAAAATCATACTTATTCCCATTTAAATCCGTTAAATGATTTACAATACTAAAATTAGTACTAAAGTTTGTATCACTATCTGAGTTAGATATAGATAAATTCTGTGAAACTCCCGACCCAGTAAAAGTGGAAAGCGAGTTAGTAGAAATAGTCAAAGCGCTTGCTAGAGAAGCTAGTAGTATGAATGAGATTAAACTTAATGCAAAAAGGCTAAAATACTTGTATTTCATTTGTAATTATAAAGGAGTTACTTGTCTTAAAAAGATTTCTATAGTCTAGAACATAGTAAAAGATCACAGTAAGATATTATTTCTTAAAGAATTCACATTGACAAATCTTGATCAAACTTATTAGCCATCTTCTTGTCGTCTACGACAACTTCTGCTTCCCTGTCAACTCTCGCAAATGAAGGAGTGGCGATGACTATATTCTCTCTGAAACCCACGATACTACCTTCCAGAGCGTCCGTTGTCTTTTTTATCTTCGAAATAGCTCTTTTCAACTCAATAGGATCCTTCTGCCTCAACATCTTGGTCTCAATGATTGCAATGGTATAGCCATCTCTCAGAGAGGCAAGGATATTATTAACATCATCGTAATGCTTCAGCACAAAAAGTTTGACCATTACTTTGTGATTCCCTTTTGTACCCTGATTCAAATCTATCTCAAGATAATCTTCGTCGGATCCAGCAGATTTCCTTGAAATGTTTTTCCTCAATTTATCGAACACCATAGTATTTTTACAAGGCCGATGTTTATAAAGATTTCGCAACTATTTTGCAAGATTTGAAAATTTATTTCTCAACTCGCTTAATTTATTGGTAAAAGAATCTTCCTGCTTCTCAATGGACTTTATTCTCATGGACAATATTTTCTCTTTGGTAGATAGTTCTTCTTTTACTTTCTCCTTATCTTTTTTTATCATTAATTCCCCAATCAGTTTAAAGACCTCATTAGATTTTTCTATTTCCCTTGCGGCTGCTTCTGTCTCTGACAGTTCCATTTCAAAAGCCTGTCTCTGCAAGATAAGATTCTGGAGGTTCTGATCTAATATCTGCATTTCCTGAATCTTTTCATCCTTATTTTCCATTTGTTATTATATTGCCTTTATTTTTTTCACAACTGTCCTAGGCTTATAGAAAATTTTGCTTCCACATTTGGAACAGACAAATCTTTTTTCCAATTCTGTATTCTTTACAACTTTTCCGCACTTAAAACATTTATATGTTGACATAGTATGATTTGTTATCTTGAATTTATAAGTTTAACTTTGGAGGTAAAATATATCTGATGCAAATTTTTTACCGCATTTTGGACATTCCCAAATCCCTTTTGAGACTCTTTTAACTCCCATTCTATTACAGTAGGGACATTTCTGCTTTACTCTCTGCTTTGATTCAACACTTGCAAGTTTTGATCTTACTCTTTTTCCATACCTTGCTCCGAATCTTCCCGCAGCCTTTACTTTTTTTGTCTTTGTACTCATTTTATTATAAGTATAAATTTGGTTTTTAAAACTTCTTATCAATGGGGCTGCCCGGATTTGAACCGGGGTCGTCAGGTCCCAAACCTGAAAGGCTACCAGGCTACCCCACAGCCCCGTTAGTATTATGATTTAATAATAGCTTTTTAATCTTTCCGATAATAGGTTATTAATCCCTAGTTTTACAGATATTATAAAGTTGTCTTATCTCCGAGGAACTAACTCTATCTTATTTACCTTTGGCGGATTTTGCAGCAACAGGCGCCTTTGCCGCGGGTTTTGCAGCAACTGTTGGAGCCTTTGCGGGGGCTGCCGTAGCTGCTGCAGAAGCAGCAGTTGCAGCTGCTGTTGCAGCCTCTTCCTGCTTCTTCAACTTCTCTTGAGCTGCTTTCAGTTCATTAAAGAATTTTTCCAATTTTAACTTCTTTTCTTGAGAAGGCTCTGTTCTCTCTTCAGAAATCTCTCTATCATATTTCTTTTCATCAATTTCTTTCTGAACTTCAGAGGGAGATTTACTTTCAACTAATATTCCAAGACTAACACAGGTACCAATTATTTCTTTGACTGCCGCTTTCATATTTTTAGCTAACAAATTTGGATATTTCGTCTTAGCTATAGAAATTGCCTGTTCTATAGAAATATTTCCAACTTTTACTTTTGATGATGCTCCAGAACCCTTTTCAATTCCAAGTTCTTTCTTCAATAATCCAGATGTTGGAGGCGAAGAAACTATTACTTCTATATTCTTTGTTTGAACATCAATATATAATTCAACTGGGACTTTTATGCCTGCAAATTTCTTAGTTGCATCATTAACTTTTTGTATAACCTGATTTACATTTATTCCTGTTGGACCAAGCTTCTGACTAAGTGCCGGACCCGGCTTCATTCCTCCTGCATCAACCAAAAGTTTAATCTGCATTTTGTTCCGCTTCCTCCCTTTCCTCTCTGCTTATTGCTCTAACATTATCTATTTTAATTGTTACTGGGAGCTGAACGAGCGCCCCAAGCAAACTAACGACAACATCTCCCTTTTGCTCATCAACTCTTAAAACTTTCGCTTTTTCTTTTTTGAATGGTTCTGAGATTATCTCAACAATATCTCCCTCTTTTATCGAAACTGGAGCTGTTGAAGTTTCAACCATGTTCTTTATCTCTTCATATGTCAGAGTTTTCCCAATAATTCCTTTTACATAGGGCAAACTAAAAACCGCTTCCTCCGCACTTTCTCTATCTTCGGCTTCAAGAAGGATATATCCTCTTAATCCATGAGGTCTTAAAACAGAATAGATATTAAGATTCTTTTTTTTAATTCTGTCTGCGATTAGATCTACTGCACTTTCTTCTTTGTTTGTTGTTACTTTTATTACAAATATCATTTTCCCAGTCTCATCTAAGATATGATATCTTAGAAAGATATAGTAAGTTAAAAATCTGAGTTTATAAAATATTTGGTCTAAGGAAGTGTTAGGAATTAGAGGCTTTTCTGTGACGTAGAAATAATTTATTCTCCCTCTAAAAGCTCTATAATATCTGTTAAAATGTCTATGTGTATATCTTCATCGGATTTGATTCCAGAGATAGTACTGACTATTTTTGGATCTTTAAAAGTAATCATATCTTCTTTGTAGCTCTCTCTAGCTATAATCTCAACTGTTTTTATATCCCTTAACCTCTCTATTAATTGGGATTTAGTAGTTATTATTTCCATTCTTTATTATCATCTCTATTAGATTATTAAACAAACGACTGTGCCTCTCTGAATCAGAGGCAATTCTTTTCAATTTATCCCTTACTACCACTTCGTCCTCTGCTTTCAGATTAGAGATTTCTTTTAATGAGGAAATAAAAACATTCAGCAAATCATAAACTAGATCATCCTCGTACTCTTTCTCTTTTTTTAATCTGGCTAGACTGTCTACTTGAGTTACCATTTATTCATATTGATGTTACAATCAAAGAGATAATAAATCCAACAATTCCTAGAGCAATAATACTAATTGCGGATATTTTCGTAGTTGCCTTGAACTCTTCTTTTGTAGGCTTGGTTAGCACTTGCCAAACACGTTTACATTTTATATAAAAAGATTTTGCGCTTACAGGTAGGTCCCTTATTGCCATATTAAGGTTACAGATCAAGCATTTTTAAAATTATTCAATGAATTCAATTCCCAATTCTTCTTCTATCTCTTTGTGCCTTGCATCCTCATCCGCGCCCCTGTGTCCTACAATTTGAGAACTTTTTACTCCTGTAACAATGAGCAGAACTCTAATAGATTTATCCATGTCTTCAGATATCTGAGCTCCCCAAATTAATTTTGCATCTGGATTTAATTTCTCTCCAACAGTTGCAATTATTGTTTTACATTCGTCCAAGCTCATATTTGGGCCCCCAATAATATTTACAAGAGCTCCTGTTGCATCGGAAATATCCACATCCAATAAAGGATTGTTAATCGCTTTTTCAACGGCCTCAACAGACCTCCTACCCGCGGAATCTGATTCTCCCATCCCTATTAAAGAAACTCCTCCATCTACCATAACTGCTTTTATATCCGCAAAATCAAGGTTTACCAATCCTGTTGTTGTTACAAGCTCTGTAACCCCTTTTACTGCGTTTGTGAGTATTTCATCCGCAATCTTAAAAGCAGTGTGCAAAGGTAGGTCTGGAGCAAGTTCAAGGAGCTTATCATTTGGAATAATTATCAAGGTATCTACAACTGATTGCATCTTCTCCAACCCATCCATAGCATTCTCAATCCTCTTCTTTCCCTCAATTGTAAAAGGTAAAGTAACAACACCAATGGTCAATGCCCCTTGTTTCTTCGCAAGAGAAGCAATGACCGGGGCTGCCCCCGTTCCTGTTCCTCCCCCCATACCACAAGTTATGAAGACCATATCACTTCCGGAAATTTTCTTTTTTATCTCAGACTCAGATTCCTTTGCAGACTCTTCTCCTATCCTAGGATTACTACCCGCTCCAAGTCCCTGTGTCAGCTCTTTTCCTATAAGAATTTTCTGATCCGCATTTGTATATAACAAGTCTTGCGCGTCCGTATTTACTGCGATGAGCTCTCCTCCTCTTATCCCAATCTCCTTCATTCTATTCAGAGAATTATTGCCTCCCCCTCCAACGCCAATAACCTTTATTTTGGCCGTCTGCGCTTTTAGGAGTTCTTCAAGTTCCTTATCAATCTCTCTTACATTAGAAGAATTTTCATATACCTCTACCATAAGCTTAGAATATTCACTTCTATTTATAAGAATTATTGTTCTATTCTTTGCTTATTTCGTCATTTTTCTCTTCTTTTTTGCTTACTTCCTTAACTTCCAGTTCTAAATCCAACATCTCCTTGAATTTATCCTTGAACAAGTTCACAAATTCAACAAGAGGTTTCCCAACTTCTATTATAATTTCTTTGCCCTTGATCTCAAATCTAAGATCATCTCTAAAAAGGAATTTAATAAGAGCTTTTGATTTTTCATTTATATCATCCAATTTTCTCAGGACTTTAACTTTGTAGACTACATCTTTTCCAGCGATTGGGTTATTAAAATCAACAATTACTCTCCCTCCAGAAGATGCAAGCACTCTTCCAATTCTTCCATCAAAATTGAAGATAAATCCTGGAATAGGATTCAACTTTTGTTCCCTAAACACTTTCAGGGGGATTCTTTGAATCAGGTTAAGATTCCTTTTTCCAAATGCTTTTTCAGGAGGAAGCTCTATTTGATATTCTCCAATTTCTTTTCCAATCAGAAAATCTTCAATTCCCGGTAAAAACATTCCCTCACCTAAGCAAAAGATAAAAGGTTCCGCATCTATTGGGTGATCATGGTCTTCATGAACTTTCTCCAAGTCTTCTTTTATATTTGAATCAAATATCTCTCCGCCTTTTACCCTGGCGGTAAATTCTATTTCAATAAAATCCTTTTTTTGTAATACCATAAAAAGAGATAAATGAGTGTATTTTTAAGGTTTTGGTTGATAGATTTTTATATCTCCTCATTTTAATTGTTAAATGCACAAAAAGGAGTCTCTTGACTATCTCTTTATTCCAAAACTTCCGGCCAACTAAAAAAACAAAGAGAAACAAGAGCTAGAGAAGAGTCAAAGAGGAGGAAAATAAAAAAAATAGTTGTTATGAAAGGAAAGGGCAGTGAGGAGGATATCCTTGAGATTGGTAGAATATTAAAAATGGGGGATCGAGCTGGCTTTGATACCTTTCCTCTTCATTTTAGAGAATATCAGGATATAATAAAAAAAGCAAAAAGAGAGGGCAGATTTCCTAAAAAGATTAAAATTGAATTTGTGGGAACAAATCAGACTCCTAAAGAATTTGTTTATGGCATTCTTGGATTAGAAGAAGAAAGACTTGAAGAAAAAAAGGTAAATTATCAAAAAGACAGAAGAGGAAAATTATTCCAAGAATTCAAAAATATTATTAAGAAAATTATAAATTTGTAAAAATAATCAAAAACGTTTATAAACGTATTTTTTCTGAGTTGTCTATGGTTGCAAAAATAATTAATGCTACAGAAGCAAAAGTAGGTACAAATATTATTCTTGATGGAGAGCCATATACAGTTAAGAGTATGGATGTAAGTAAGACGGGAAAGCACGGAGCCCACAAGTGCAGAATTGAAGCAGTAGGGATTCTTAGTGAAAAGAAAAAAGTTTTTGTTGTTCCGGGAACTGATAGGTTTGAAGTTCCGATGATTGATAAAAGAAAGGGTCAAGTATTATCAATAGGAAATAAAGTAAGCGTCATGGATTTAGACAATTTTGAAACAATTGAAATTGAATGTCCGGATGAAATAAAATCTCAGCTTGAAGTAAACTCAAATGTAGAATATTGGGATATTGAAGGCGAGAAAATAATCAAAAGAAAGATTTAGTAAAATATGGCAAAAATAGCAGAAGCGATGAACAGGGAATTCAAGAATGTTTTCGTTTGTAAAAACTGCAAGAGTAAAATGAGAGCGGATCCTCAAAAAATTCTTAAGGGAGAAGTGAAATGCAGGAAATGCAAAAAAAGAGCATTCAGACCTCTTAAGAGGAAATAAAATCAATGAGTTTTTTAGTGTATGATTTAACTTTCTTGGGTATATTTCTAATCTTATTAGGAATTTTTTTATACAGAAATAGAAAAAAAGTAGAGAGGGAAGGTTTGCTGCTCTTATACAAAACAAATTGGGGAGTAAAATTAATTCACCGCATAGGAGAGAAATATCAAAAAACATTAAAAATTTTAAGTTATATTTCTATTGGTCTCGGTTATATTTTAATGATCTGTGTGTTATACCTTATCGGAAAAATAGTTTGGATTTACACTACACAGGCAGCTTTTGTAAAGGCGATTGAGATTCCCCCAATAATGCCCTTAATTCCATACCTCCCACAAATTTTCAAATTAAGTTTCCTACCTCCCTTTTACTTTACATACTGGATAATAATAATCGCGGTCATTGCAATAACTCACGAATTTTCGCATGGAATTTTTGCGGCTAGAAAAAAAGTCAAAATAAAAAGCACTGGATTCGGATTCTTTCCTTTTTTCCTTCCTATCTTTTTAGCTGCATTTGTTGAGCTAGATGAAAAGAAAATGGAAAAGAAAAATAAATTTGATCAATTAGCAATACTCTCTGCAGGAACTTTTGCAAATACTTTAACAGCCATACTATTCTTTATAGTCTTAATAGGATTTTTTGCGATTGCATTCACTCCCACCGGAGTTGTTTTTGACACTTATCCGTACACTCAAATAAATATGTCTTCCATTATCACCGTTAACAATATATCGATGAGCAACCCTTCCTATTCAAATTTGTTAAACTTAATGAGCAATAATAGCAGTTATCTAAATGAAATCCAGACAAATTCAGGGAATTATCTTTCAACAAAAAGTTTTATTGAACAGCAGAATGAGACTAAAGGTCTGTTGGTTGTTTACTATGATGCTCCCGCAATAAGAGCAAACTTGGAAAGTACAATCTTAGATATTAATGGTAACAGGATAACAAGCTTGGATGAATTAGCAAATGATTTACACCAATATTCTCCTGGGGCAAATATTACTCTTACAGTTTTAAATCAGAATAATTCTGCATATAACAAGACAATTACCTTAGGACAAGACCCAGCTAATGGGAGTCTATCCTGGCTGGGGGTAGGATTTTTACAAGCACCTAATGAAGGAATTTTAAGTCAATTCTATTCAACGCTATCTTCTTTCGATAGGAATCATATCTACTATGCTTCTTTAATTGGAGATAGTGGGATATTTATTTATGATTTGTTATGGTGGCTGATTATAATAAGCATCAGTGTCGCTCTGGTTAATATGCTGCCTGTGGGAATATTTGACGGAGGAAGATTCTTTTATATCACTGTTCTAGCAATAACAAAGAAAGAAGAAGTAGCAAAGAAGGCTTTCAAATTTATGACTTACTTTTTCCTATTCTTATTAGTGGTAGTCATGTTATTCTGGATTTTTTATATCCGATAAAGTGTTTATTATAGATCTACAACTCCGTCTTTTGTTAGAGCCGCAAATCTTATTCCTGCAGGAAAATTGATAAGGGCAGATATTAAAGCCATGTGCTGCTTTCCGTCCCCGCTTGCGATTGAGAGTGCAACTTCTGTCCCGCTAATCCTCCCTTTTAATTTCTGCAAAAATTCATCCTTCAAATCAATTATTTTTTTAGTCAAATCAACTTTAATAAATTCAAACTCTTTCTCTGATGTAAATTTCCTAGCTACATCGTCCCCGAAAATCAGGACCTTATCCCATTCACCATATTTAATCAGACCCGAAACTTGAGCCCAAGTTCCCTCCCCTGATGAAAGCAATGCAACCAATTCCATTAAATGAAAAAATAGAATTGATTTATAATAATTATTGTGGTTACTATTAAAGATTAAATTTATAAATCCCTTTTATCTGAGAATTTTACCATATACTACATCATTAAGGTCCGAAACATTTTCTGGACTTTTAGTGCATTATGTAGGAGGTACTTATAAGATGATTGAAATGGAACAAGAGCTCAAAAAGGCTCTTTCAGAACTTAGGAAGGAAGAAGAGAAAAAATTTAACCAAACACTAGATTTAATTGTAAATCTGCAAAAATTCGACGTAAAAAAAGATTCGATAAACTTATTTATACAGTTGCCTCATAAGATAAAAAGTAAAAAAATCTGCGCTTTCTTAACGACAAAACATAAAGATATAGATACGGTTACAGAAGCAGACTTCAAAAAGTACTCCAATAAAAAAGAACTTAAAAAATTGGAAGGAAGTTATGACTTCTTTATCTCTCAGTCAATATTAATGCCTAAGGTTGCTACTGTTTTTGGAAGAGTCTTAGGACCATCAGGAAAAATGCCATCACCCCAGTTGGGAATTGTCCAAAGTGCAGAAGATAAATCAATTGGTGAACTTAAGGAAAGGATAGACCATATTATCAGGGTAAAATCTAAAGAACCAAGCTTAAAACTAGCTATTGGAAAGCAGAATATGAAAGATGAAGATCTTATCGAAAATATCATGGCCGTTTACAATTCCTTGTTAAAAGCTCTCCCAAAGAGTAATGATAATATAAAAAATGTTGAGATAAAGTTTACTATGACTAAACCTCAAAAGATATACCTAAAATGAAAACCAAAGCACATGTATCCAAGAAAAAAATTCAGTCAGTAAAAGAACTTTCTGAGTTACTTAAAGGGAATAGAACTTTATTAATAGCCTCAATAAAGAATATTCCTGCTTCTCAGTTTCAGGAGATATCAAAGAAGTTGAGAGGAAAAGCGGTAATAAAAGTCCCTAAAAAAAATCTTATAATTAGAGTTCTCAATGGTTCAAATGAAGAAGAACTAAAGAGGTTAAGCGAAAAAGTTGATGACAGCACTGCAATAATTTTTTCAAATTTAGATCCTTTTGATCTTTCATTAGAATTAATTCAAAATAGAAGTTCTACAAGGGCAAAGCCAGGGCAAATATCTGAGGAGGACATTGAAGTTCCTGCAGGTCCGACCGATTTAGTTCCAGGTCCTGCAATAAGCGAATTAGGAGCATTAGGAATTGCAATAATGATCGACAAAGGAAAAATAAGCATTAAGGAAGCTAAGATAATTGCAAAGAAGGGAGAAAAAATCTCTAAAGGTGCTTCTGAAGTAATGAGCAAGTTGGGAATAAAACCATTCAAGGTGGGATTTACACCTTTAGCAGCATTCAATATAACGGATAAAAAATTATATTTAGAAATCAAGATAAATGTGGAAGAAACTTTGCTGGACCTAAGAGAAAAGTTTGGAAAAGCCCTGGCGTTTGCAGTTTCAATAGGATACGCATCAAAAGATACAATCAAGCTTTTGATAAATAAGGCATTTGTATACGAATCCGCAATAGGAAGATTAATTAAAGAAGAAAAATCAGAACAGAATATTCCCGAAATTAAATCTGGAGAAACACAATAATGGAGTATGTATATGCGGCTCTTTTATTGCACAAACTTGGCAAAGAAGTAAGCGAAGAACATGTGAAGAAAGTTGTCGAGGCAACAGGAGCACATGTTGATGAATCACAAGTCAAATCTTTGATTACAAGCCTCAAGGGAGTTAACATAGACAAAGAACTTGAGAACGCAAGCTTAGTTGCAAGTACGCCTGCACCAATTGGTGCCGGAGAACACGGTGCAAAAGAGAAGAAAGAAGAGCCAAAAGAAGAGAAACATGAAAGCGCAGCAGAGGGTCTGTCTGCATTGTTTGGTTAAATTTTTTTAGTTGTAGAAAGACAGACCTTATTACCTAGTTAGAACTTTTTCTAAAAAATTTAAATATCAATTGTCCCTAGATGAATATATACCTTGCCTCAGTAGCTCAGCTGGTAGAGTGCTGCTTTCGTAAAGCAGAGGTCGGGGGTTCAAGACCCTCCTGAGGCTCTTAGAATCCAAAAGATTATAACCTTTCAAAAAGTTTTAGTAAACTATGTCATGGAGTTTATATGAAGATTCGAAATTTCTTGAACCATTAAAATTCTCCAATGGAAAAACTCAGGAAGAAGTTGTGAATGAAGTTGTTGAACTAGTCAAAAATGGAACAAAGGTGATTTTCATAAAAGGAATGTGTGGAACAGGAAAAAGTGCAATTGCTCTGAATATTGCAAGACATCTGGGAAAAACCTCAATTATTGTCCCAGGAAAGAGTCTACAAAACCAATACAAGAAAGATTATGAAAATAAGAAATACATACTTAAGGAAAATAATAAAGATAAATTAAAAATAAGTATAATAACAGGAAGGAATAATCATGAATGTGCTTTTATAAAAACAAATGAATCTGCAATTCCACAAATAAGAAGAGAAATTAATTCTAAACTAAATGACATTTTTGAATTCAGAAAAGAAGAGATTGAGGAAAGAAAAAGAAGAGACAAGTCTGCAGATAATTGGGAAATCCCTTGCAAGATAGAAATAAAAGAAAAAAATTTCAGAAAGATAAGAGAATATCTAAAGCAAAATAAGCACATTAATCCCCTAAATATTTTGGGAATTCAGGATGTAAAAAGGCTTCCTCTCGCTAGCGTCTGCCCTTATTGGAGCCCCGTTCTTCCAGATGTTTATGATTTGAAAAATCTAGATTATACCAATAAAAGAAGTTATATAGGATTAAACAATGTGAAGTTTATCATATACCAAAGAAAACCAGGATGCGGATTTTATGAGCAATTCAACTCTTATATTGATTCAGATATAATAATCTTCAACTCTCCAAAATATAAACTGGAATCTGCACTAAACAGAAAACCACTAACAGAGGCAGAAATCATAGACGAGTGTGATGAATTTTTGGATAGCTTTACGAATGAGAGGCACATAAACTTGGATAGGATGCAAAATTCTCTTGTGCAGTTTATCGGGATGAAAGATAGTCATCATGAAATTGTCGAAGAATTAGGCAAGGTCATAAGTCATGTAAAGATGAATCGCGAAGTCAATAACTCAATTTTGTCAGGAAATGTAATCCCCATAAAGAAAACAGGAGTATATGATTTGCTGAAGGTCATTAATGATTCAAAAGAATTTTCTGAAGAAATTGATGAGGAAAGTTATTTGTTTGAAATCAAAGAAACTGCAAAGATGTTTGAAGATTTTTTTGATGAAGCTTATATAATGTTCTCAAAAAAAGAGAATAATTTAATTGCGACTGTAGTTACCACAAATCTTTCTAAAAAATTTCAGGAGATGAGAAGAAAAAACAAAGTACTCATCCTAATGTCTGGAACTTTGCACTCAGAAACTATTCTGAGAGATATTTTTGGTCTTGAAAGCTTCAAGATTATTGATGCAGAAACAGAGCAGCCAGGAAAGGTAGATGTAACAAGGACAGGTTTAGAATTTGACTGCAAATATGATAATTTTGCAAGTAAAAGGTATACAAGAGAAGATTATCTAAAAGCATTAAATGAATGTGTAAAAGTTGCTAAAAAACCAACATTAATTCATGTTAGTGCCTTTTATGACTTGCCAAATGATTATGAAATTGAACATTTTAAGCTGGACTCCTTAATAACCAGAGATGAGCTGAAAGAGAAACAAAAAGAAGATAAAAATGGAATCATGATTGAGAAATTCAAAGAGGGGATCATTGATGTTTTATTTACTACAAAATGCGCAAGGGGTGTTGATTTCCCTGGAGAGCAATGTAACAGTATAGTTTTTACAAAATATCCAAATCCAAGTCCAGAAGAGCCGTTTTGGAAAATATTAAAATTAACGAACCCTAATCAATACTGGGAATTTTACAGAGACAAGTCAAAGAGAGAATTATTACAAAAAGTCTACAGGGGTCTAAGATTCAAAGAAGATCATATTTTTCTGCTAAGTCCAGACATAAGAGT
Source organism: uncultured Nanoarchaeota archaeon (assembly GCA_963743615.1). Classification (GTDB taxonomy): domain Archaea; phylum Nanobdellota; class Nanobdellia; order Pacearchaeales; family GW2011-AR1; genus JAKLIN01. The sequence goes on along the minus strand of CAVUQF010000001.1, from coordinate 102,172 downwards.
ACTAAAAGAATTTGAAGGTAAGGTATAAACGTCACAAATTTTTCGAACGCCGACACCAGGAATCGAACCTGGATACCGTAAAGGTCCTGGGCTCAAACCAGGTGGAATACCATTCTCCGCATGTCGGCACTATTTTTTATACAAAAGTCACATTAAAAAAGTTTTGTAATTACTCTAATCCAAAAAGCCTCTTCCAGAAGTGTTTTTTATTGACCCTTACCTGCTTGTTATTGTTATCATATACTTGATATGTTATCTTTGGTTTTTCCTTCTCTGCCTTCTGCTTCTCTTCTTCAGCTAACTCTTTTTTTGCCTGCTCCAGTGCTTTGTTAATTATCACATCTGCATATCCTTGGTTAATCAATGCCCATCTCAAAGAGTCTTCCTTATACCCCTTGGATAGAGTCCTCTTTAAATGATCCACAAAGCTTCTTCGGTATCCTTCTGCCATGATATCTACAGGTAATAAAAGTTTAAAAAGTTAAGCAAGATTTATCGTATATAATAAAGTTTATTCTGTTTTCTCATATTTTAGCCCAGAGAATCTCTTATTCTTGTAAACTTCCAAGAATATTACTAAATAAGCAATTATTAAAGGTCCGATAATAAGCCCTAAAACACCAAAGAATATCAGCCCCCCGATAGTTCCGAGCAATGCAAGCAGAGAATTTATCATTAGCCTTCTCGAAATTATTATCGGTCTCAATAAATTATCAACAACTATTGAGGCAATACCAAAGATAGTAACTCCTAACCCTGCAACATTATTTCCAGTAACAAGAAGATATACTGCCATAGGGATCCAAATGATCGCAGGGCCTACAATTGGGAAAACTCCAGCTATTGACGCTAGAATCATAAATAATAAGGCATTTGGAGCTCCAAACAAGAAAAATCCTAGTCCCGCAACAAGACCTTGGATGAACCCAATAACTATTTGTCCATACAAAACTGATGCAGTAACATCTTTTGTTACCTTAAGTAGTTTATCCTGAATCTCCTTCGAAAAAGGAAGAACCACCTTTAGGTAAGCTATGAACTCCTCCTTATCCCTCATAACAAAAAAGAAGGTAAAAAAGACAACGGTAAGCTGCAATGAAATTACTGGCAGATTCATCAGGAAATTGGAAACAGAATTAAATATTCCTGTTGAGATATTTGTCGTAAAGGAGTGCAAAACGGAGCCGAACTCGGCAGCCAAGGATTCTGATTGAGTTATCGAAGGCAATAATTTCTCTATCGGAGTTACAAAATCAAGATTCTGGGCGAATGTGTATATTTTTATTGTTTCATTAAGCAAGAAGGGGATTAAAAAAATCAGAGGGACAATTATGATTACTAATAAAATTATTGTTACTATAGCTGAAGATAAATTTTTTGATTTAATTTTTTTATGTATTAAATTATATATAGGAGCAAAAATAAAAACAAGAACAAACCCAAAAACTACAGACATAAATATTGGCTTCAGTATAAAAAAAGACAATACGGCCAAAGAAATTAATATAGCAGCAACAATAATATTATTCTCATCCATTTTATCTATTAAGATATCGTTCTAAATTTATAAAGGTTTTTAAGTAAAATTTAAAAGAGAGATTGAATAACAATCTTCATGAATTTTATAGAAAAGATATTTTTGAAAAAAACAGACAACTTAGTTCATTTACAATTTCAAAAATTTAGCAGGGGAATTTTTGACAATCGTGCTCTGATTAATGCAAAAAGAGCAGGAAATAAGTACTCCATATTCACCGGGCCAGAATTTGCAAATGAGCTGGTCAGAGAAGTGGCTGAAAAGCTTGGGAGCAGGAAGACAAACTTTAGCGGGGCAGTTATTTCAACGAATGATCTCACAGGTAAGCTAGATTTCAGCAGCAAAAAACAATTTCAAGGAGTAAAAAGTTACATAATTAATAAAGAACTGACTGGAGATGAGATAATAAAATTACTTAATGAATTTCCAAAAGCGTTTTTTGCCTTAAGCTTTAAAGTGGATGATACAGAGTTAAAAATAAAGGCAAAAGCTCCAAAGTCTGGAAAGCCAAAAGGTAAGGACAAAGAGAAACCTAAAGCAGATTTCTGCAAAATTATTACAACTGATGAAAAAATCGGAAAAGGGTTTGTATTTGAAAAATCCGATTTCAAAAAAGCAGATATAACACACTCTTTTGTAATAGAGGACATTGTAATTCCAGAGTCATTAAAGAGCTCAAAGGATTTTTCATTAGTTAGAGAGGAATCAAAAAGAAAAGGTAAAATAGTTAGAGAAGCCGAAATTGATGGAGAGGAAATAAAGAAAGAGATAGAATTTGAAGCTTAGGTTAAGAGTTAAGAGAGACTTAAAAGACTTTAGGATACCTGCAGAAAAAACGGAATGGAAGTCCAGTGAAAAGGTATAACTATTTTATTAACAGACTCAAACAAAAAAGCCACTGATTTGAGAATTTAACCCAAGGTGCCATCAACAGGGAAAGAATGTCTCGTATTCCTTCCTATCTTGACATGCAATTGTCCTTCAGAGTATTCGCTTATTCTTGTATTCCTTCCAACAGGAAAAATGCCTCTGAAATAATTTTCTGATAACTCAAAAGTGGTAGGACTTTAACTTGTGGGACATCTTCCTCTACTTTTGAGACAAGATTGAACTTATGGGACTGACTCATAAAGACCTACTTTTTACACAGAATTTTAATACATAAAGCCCCAGGTAGAAAAAACTTTAAAAAGGATGATTTCTCATAGAATATATTCCAGGGTAAAGTAAAATGTTCTTCGCTAATATATTGATAAATGCCACCACCAAGAACGCCAAGGAGCGGAAGTTTGCAGGTTTGGCCAAGAAAAAGGGCCAGTAAGTTTTTGCCTAGTGTTAACTGGAGTTCTATAAAACATGATTCTACTAAAGGTTTGAAAGGATTTATTGTTTACAAAGCGGGGATGGTTTCTGGTTTTGCTCTTGATAATACTCCTGATTCTATGACTAAAGGGAAAAAGATAGTTCTTCCACTGACAATATTAGAATGCCCAAAAAACAAGATATTTTCTGTAAGATTCTACAAAAATGGGAAAGTAATGAAAGAAATTCTTTCGAAGAATCTTGATAAAGATCTTAGGAGGAAATTAAAGCTTCCAAAAAAAGAGCATGAATCTGTTGAGAATGTAAAGGATTATGATGATATAAGAGTTATTATCTATTCTGTTGTAAAAACTACTGGAATTAAGAAAACACCAGATTTAAGCGAAGTTTCACTTGTAGGAAGCTTAGATGAAAAATTGAATTTTATAAAATCAAATCTTCACAAAGAAATCTCTGTTGGAGAAGTTTTTGAGAGAGGGAAATTAATTGATGTGAGGGGGTTAACTAAAGGAAAAGGTTTACAGGGACCTGTAAAAAGATTTGGAATCACTTTAAAATCTCATAAATCAGAAAAGGGACAAAGAAGACCAGGAAGCCTTGGTCCATGGCACCCTGCAAGAGTTACTTATAGAACGCCAATGGCCGGCCAGCTCGGAATGTTTACAAGAGTTATTTACAACAACAAGATAGTTGAAATTGGAAATTCAGAAAAAAATCCAAATTTAAAGAATATAAAAAATTTTGGAGACATACACTCAGATTATATTTTAGTAAGAGGCTCTGTTTCAGGACCAGCAAAAAGACAACTATTAATTACTCCCTCTTTCAGAGAAACTAAAAAACAGGCTAAGAAGGACTTCCAACTTTTAGAATTAAGATAAAATGAAAGCACAAATAGTAGGTAGTGATGGAAAGAAGATAAAAGAAATTGATTTGCCTAATTTTTTCTCTGCAAAAATAAGAGATGATTTAATTTCAAAGATATTGGAGGCAAAAAAGAAAAGACAACCTTATGAGCCTTCTCCTGTTGCAGGACAGCAGCATGCGGCAAAAGGAAAAATGGTCCATAGAAGACATGTATGGAGAAGCGGCTATGGAAAAGGGATGTCAAGAGTTCCAAGAAAAATATTTTCTAGAAGAGGAGAGCAGTTTAATTGGGAAGCTGCTGAAGTTCCATTTGCAAGAGGCGGTATGAGAGCACACCCTCCAAAAGTATTGTCAATGATAGAACTTCCAAAAATAAACAAAAAGGAAATGAAGATGGCATTCATCTCTGCCTTAAGTTCCACAGCAAAGATTGAAGAAGTAAAAAAGAAGTATAAAACTCTTGAAGATAAGAAAATAGAAAATCATTTTCCTCTGATTGTTTCTGAATTGAATTTCAAGAAAACAAAAGAATTAATTTTAAGCCTGAAAAGCATTCTTGGAGAAACGTTATTTGAAACAGGGTTACAAAAAAAGAAAATAAGAAGCGGAAAGGGAAAATTAAGAGGAAGAAAGTACAAAAAATCCGCAGGATTATTAATTGTAATAGGAAATTCTGAAAAATTGAATTCAAACAGTTTTGAAATAAGAAATGTGAAGGAACTGAATATCACCGATTTGTGTAATGGGGGATTAGGCAGGCTTACACTTTACACAGAAAAGGCAATTAAAGAATTGGGAGAAAGAATAAATGGAAAATAAAGAAAAAACTAAACTTAAGGATAAGATGAAAAAACAAGAAACAAAAAAAGAATTAGTTAAAGCTGTAAAAAAGACAGATAAAACTAAGAAAGTTCAGAATAAAGAGGCAAAATATGAAGATATTTTAGATATAAAACCAGTAGTTACTGAAAAAGCAGTTATGCTAATTGAATCTCAAAATGTTCTAACATTCAAATTCGGATTAAATGTTACAAAAAAACAAATAAAAAAAGAAGTTGAAGATTTGTTTGGAGTAAAAGTCGAAAAGATAAGGGTAATGAATAGAAATAGCAAAAAGTATGCTTATGTTAAACTAAACAAAAAGAATCCTGCAATAGATGTTGCAACTAAACTAGGAATGATATAATGGGAAAAAGAATTATCCAACAGGCAAGAGGGCACGGAAGCCTCAGATATAGAGTGAAAAGACAGTCGTTCAAGTACAAGATGAAGTATCCTAGCAAGATGGAAGGAGAAGGAATCGTCTTAAAATTGATGAACTCTCTCGCTCATAGTGCACCATTGGCAAAGATAAAATATAATAGAGGAACTTTTTATGTCCCCGCATTTAAAGGGATGGTTGAGGGACAAAAGATTAATTTTGGAAAGTCAACTAGTAATAAAGAAGGAGACATACTCTCTCTTAGAGATGTTCCGGTAAAAACACATGTCTATAACATTGAATCCCGTCCGGGGGATGGAGGAAGATTCATAAAAACTGCAGGATCTTCTGGAGTGGTAAGCAAGATTGTAGGAGAAAACATCTACATTTTAATGCCATCAAAGAAGGAAAAAGCATTCAACATGGATTGCAAAGCTATTCTCGGGGTTATTGCTGGCACAGGAAGATTTGACAAACCAATAGTAAAAGCAGGAAAACAACATTATATTAAAAGATCAAAGGGTGGAAGAGTATGGCCAAGAACTTCTGCCTTGAAAGTAAACGCAGTAGACCACTACTTTGGTTCTGGAAGAGGTAAAAATCCAAAGAGTAAGATTGCCAAGAGAAATGCTCCTCCAGGAAGAAAGGTAGGTCTATTAAGGCCAAGGAGAACAGGACATAAGAGATAAAATGGAAATAATAAAGAAAAAGGATTTTACATATCGAGGTAAGACTCTCGATGAATTGAATTCGCTAGATGTAAGAGAGTTTGCCAAATATCTTAAATCTAGAGAAAGACGGGCTGTACTCAGACAATTCAATGAGATAGAGAAATTTATAGTCAGAGCAAATAAAAAAATTTCCAAAAATAAAGCTATAAAGACTCATAGCAGAGATCTGATTATCGTCCCAAAAATGATTGGAATGAAAATACATGTTCATGATGGAAAAGGATTCTCTCCTATAGATGTAACGGGGAATATGCTAGGGCATAGATTTGGAGAATTTGCGATGACCAGACAGAGGATCAAGCATGGAAGTGCTGGTGTTGGTGCAACTAAAGGAAGTAAATTTAAGTCTAAGAAATAAAAATGGAAGAAAGGATAATTAATACAGAAGAGAAAGACAAGAAAGGGCCAGTTGAAGCTCCAAAAAAGGATAAAGAAGAAAAAATTGAAAATAAGGAGAAGAAAAAAGAAACAAAGAAGCCAAAGATGGAAGCTTTTGTCAATTCATACAACTCCCATTTATCAACAAAAACGAGCGCAGCTATCTGTAGATTCATAATGAACAAAGAAATCGATCAGGCAATGGATGACCTTGGAGAAGTTATTCTGAAAAAGAAAGCCGTGCCTATGAAAGGAGAAATTCCACATAGAAAGGGAAAGATAATGGCAGGAAGATTCCCAAAAAATGCTTCAGAACATTTTATCGATCTGCTAAAAACATTATCCGCAAACTCAAATGTAAATGGATTGGAAAATCCAGTAATTGTCGAGGCAATTGCTAACATCGGCGAGAGACCCTTTGGTCAGTTCGGAAGAATAAGAAGAAAAAGAACACACATAAAAATAATCGCAAAAAGTAAAGAAGTAAAGGAGAAGAAAAAATAAAATGGAAGAAAAAAACGTAGTAAAATTCAAGAAAGAGGAATTCGCAATGAAAGAGTTCATAAAGACTTCATTGGGAAGAGGAAAAATCAGCAGGGTAAAAATAGAGTATACCCCCGTAGGAGAAAAAGTTATTATCTCTACTCATAAGGCGGGATTAATAATTGGAAGAAGTGGAGAGAGAATAGAAGAATTGACAAGAACATTAAAAACGAAATTCAAGCTAGAAAATCCCCATGTAGAAATAGATGAAATCAGAAATCCTGAATTTGATGCTCAAATTACCGCTGACGAAATTGCGTTAGGTATAGAAAAGTTCGGTCCCTTAAGATTTAAAGTAATTGCATATAGAACATTACAAAAAATAATTGACGCAAAAGCCCTTGGAGCAGAAATAAGATTAAGTGGAAAACTCCCGGGAGCAAGAGCAAAATCCTGGAGATTTGCACAGGGATATTTGAAGAAAATCGGAGAGAGCGCAAAGGTTGTTGACAGAGCCCAAGCTAGAGCAGAAACAAAACCGGGAACGGTTGGAGTAAAAGTTGCAATTCTCTCACCGGATGCCGAGCTGAAAGATAAGATAATTATCAATGATGAATTGATTACCAAATTAAAATCAAATTTAATGCAAATTCAAGATGCTCCAAAAATAACTAAATCAAAGAAGGGCAAAAAATGAAGATAAAAGAAAATATTAATTTAAGCAAGGAAGAAAAGGAAAGAAGAATCAAAGAATTAAAACTTGAGCTAATAAAATCCAAGATTAATGTTTCAAAGCAAGGAACGTCAAAGATAAAAAACATTAAAAAGACTATAGCTCAGATACTCACACTCAACAAATAAAATGAATATATGTCCAAAATGCGGGTTGCCCTTAGAGGCATGCGTTTGTGAACACATTGGCAAGGAAAGCCAGAGAATACAAGTGAAGACAGACAAGAAGAGATATGGAAAGGTCGTCACATTGATCTCCGGCTTTGACAAGGGAGTCGACGTTAAGAAGATTGCAAAAGATCTAAAAAACGAGCTCGCCTGCGGAGGAACCTTTGAAGGCAGCACAATAGAACTTCAAGGGGATCACATGAAGAAGATAAAACCGATCTTGGAAGAGATGGGTTTTAACATTGAATAAACAAACGAAAAAATAAAATGGAAACGAAAAATATGGAAACGAAAAGAAAGAAAGCTCCAGAAATAGTCAGCGCCGTCTGTGATGACATAGATTGCCCAACTCATGGAACATTAAAAGTAAGAGGAAGAACGTTCAATGGGAAAGTTATAAAGAAATTCCACAAAAGGATTACAATTGAATTTGAAAGAACCGAATATATCAGAAAATATGAAAGATACATAAAATTGAGGACCAAAATTCATGCTAGACTTCCAGTATGTATTGAAAAAGACATAAATGTCGGAGATTATGTGAAAATAACGGAATGTAGGCCATTGAGCAAGATTATACACTTTGTAGTTACAGATAAAATTAGGGGAGGAGAGAGCTTATGAAAGCCATAGGAGCTAGAGGAACAAGAGGGCTAAATCTTGGAGCAGTTGTAATTGCAGCGGATAATAGCGGAGCAAGAGTTGTTAGAGTTGTATCCGTAAAAAGATGGAAGGCAAAAAAAGGCAGGCAGGCTGCGGCCAAAATTGCAGATTGGGTAAAGGTTAGTGTAAGAAAAGGTGTTCCTGATATGAGAGGAAAAGTATTTGATGCTATTGTAATCAGACAGAAAAAGTCCTATAGAAGACTCAACGGGGAGAGAATCGCATTTGAAGATAATGCCGTTGCTTTACTCAAGGATGAAAAAGGTAATCCTAAAGGAACACAAATTAAAGGACCAGTCGCAAGAGAAGTCATGGAAAGATGGCCTCAGGTTGCCAAGATTGCGCCATGGGTATATTAAAATGAAACAAAAATTTAACAAAAATTGGAATGGAAGTAAAAAGCCTAGAAAACAGAGGAAATATTTAGCAAATGCTCCGTTACACTTAAAGAAAAAAGCTATAAGCTCAAATTTATCTGAAGATTTAAGAAAAAAATACAAGAAAAGAAGTCTTGGTATTAGAAAAGGAGATAAAGTAAAAATAATGAGAGGTAAATTCAAAGGGAAAGAAGGAAAAATATCTCAAGTTATGGTAAAAGTTTCAAAGGCAATAATCGATGGGATTCAGATCAAGAAGAAGGATGGATCTAAGGTAAATGTAAAAATAGAACCTTCAAATTTACAATTAATCGAATTAAATCTTGAAGATAAAAAAAGATTGAGAAGATTAACGGAGAAAAAATAAAATGCACTTAAAAAGGGAACAAAGTCCAAAGAATTGGCCAATAGAAAGGAAAGGAACGACTTACTTAGTTAGACCTAGATATAGTATAGACAAAGGAGTTCCAATTTTAATAATCATAAGGGACATGCTCAAGTTAGCTAAAGATAGGAGAGAAACAAAGAAAGCATTGAATGCGAAACAGGTTTTATTGAATAATAGAATTGTCTTTGATGATAGAGATAACGCCTTACTATTTGATGTTGTAACAATATCTCCAACCAAAGAAAGCAATCTATCTCAAAAGCACTATAGAATTGGAATAAGTAAGAATAAAAAATTCACCTTGAACGAAATAAATTCCAAGGAATCAGATTATAAGACTGCAAAAGTAATAAATAAAACAATCTTGAAAGGGAAGAAAACACAGTTGAATCTAAGCGATGGGAGAAACTTTATCTCAGACATTAAATGTAAAGTAAATGATTCTCTTTTGGTAAATTTGAAGAACAAGAAAATAGAAGAATGCATTCCTTTGCAAAAAGGTGCAAAAGCAATAGTCTTTGCAGGAAAGCATATGGGAGAAACAGGAGTGATCCAGGAAATTCATGAAAATGATGTTAAGCTGGAGAGGGATGGAGAAATAGTTAATATTTTAATTAAACAATTAATGGTGCTAAAATGAATAAGATGAGATCGATAAAGATTGAGAAAGTTGTACTAGGTGTAGGTGGAACTGAGGACAAGTTGGAGAAAAGTGCCAAATTGCTTGAGATACTTACAGGAAGAAAAGCTGCAAAGATGAAAACAAACAAGAGAATCCCTTCCTTGAGTGTAAGACCTAAGTTAAATGTAGGTGCAATTATAACAATAAGAAAGAAAAGTGATTTTGAGCCTCTATTGAAAAGGTTATTTGTTGCGATAGATGGTAAAATAAGAAAAAAGCAAGTTAGTGAGAATACTTTTTCATTTGGATTAAAAGAATATATTGAAATCCCGGGGATTGAATTCCAAAGAGATATAGGAATCACTGGATTTGATGTTACAATTACATTCAAAAGAGCAGGAAAGAGGATTCAATTGAGAAGAATAAAGAAAAGCAGACTCCCATTGAATCAGAGAATTAGCAAAGAAGAAATAATTAAATTTATGGAGGACAATTTTCAGGTTAAATTTGTATAAAAAATGACGGCAAGTGATTGGAAAAAAGTATTAAAACAGCTCAAGAACAAACCGGCTGTTATGGAGAAGTTTATAAAACATAATAAACCCAAAGCAAGGAAGACCGGGATAGCCTCTAAAAAATGTGAAAGATGTGGAAGATTTGGGGCGCATATAGGTTCATATGGATTAAATTTATGTAGACAATGTTTCAGGGAGGTTGCGGTCGAAATAGGCTTCAGAAAATATTCATAAAATGGCACAAGATATCGTTTCAGATGCATTAAATATGATTAAGAACGCCAAGAAGGCGAAGAGAGAAAGTGTTGTAATAAACAGGTTCTCAGATCTACTAATTGAAATCCTAAAGATAATGAAACAGAAAGAGGCCATAAAGAGATATAAGATAAATGTAAAAGAAAGAAGTGTTGAAGTCGTCTTCGGAGACTTTATAGAATGTAAAGCAATCAAGCCAAGATTCAGCGTAAATAAAAGCCAAATTGAAAAATATAGAAGAAGATATTTACCTGCAAGAAACTTAGGAACGATGATCATTTCTACAAATAAGGGGCTGGTTACGCACGAAGAAGCAATAGAGAAGAAAGTAGGAGGCTCTTTAATAGCTTATTTTTACTAAAATGAAAAGAGAAATTTTCCAGACAATTGAAATCCCTGAGGGTATTGAAGTAAAAATGGACAAGAATATTATAGAAGTAAAGGGTCCAGAAGGAGAGGAGAAGAAAAAGTTAAATCTAGTGAATCTTGAAGTAAAAATCGAGAAGAATCATTTGATTATTGGATGTAAGAAGGCCACAAAAAAAGAGAAAAAAGTAATAAATACAACGAGAGCCCACATAAACAATCTTATTAAGGGAGTTTCAAATAAATTTGAATACAAACTTAAAATTTGTTATTCTCACTTTCCTATTACTGCAGAAGTCAAAGGGAATGAGCTGATTATAAAAAATTTCCTTGGGGAAAAATCCAACCGAAAATCTAAAATTCTAAAAGGAGCCGAAGTTAAAGTCGATAAAGAGATGGTCACAATTACTTCAAGGAGCAGAGAAATAGCAGGCCAGACTGCGGCAAATATAGAAACTGCAACAAAAATAAGAAAGAGGGATAAAAGGGTATTTCAGGATGGTATTTTCATGATAACTAAAGCAGGAAAAGAAATATGACAAAGAAAAAATTTCTAAGAAGAACGTGGAGTAGATATTCCAAATTAGGATTAAGAAGGAAGAAAAAGCAAGTTTGGAGAAGGCCTACTGGAAGAGATAACAAAATGAGAGAGAAGAGAGGAGGTTATCCTGCAGTTGTAAGTATAGGCTATAAAAAAGACAAAACTTCGAGAGGGAAGGTAGAGAATAAAACAATGGTCATGGTAAACAATCTTAAGGACCTACAAAAAGTAAAGAAGGAAGAAATAGCAGTTATAGGAAAGATTGGAAATAAGAAGAGATTGGAGATCGCAAAAAAGGCAAAAGAGAGCAATGTCCCCGTGTACAATCTAAATTTAACTAAATTCCTTAAAAATAATAAAAAATGAAACTTGATAAAAAAAAGGCTCTTGCAGCTAAAGTCCTAAATGTAGGAAAGGGAAGAATAATCTTTGTAGAGCCTAGGCTGGAAGAAATAAAAGAGGCAATTACAAAAGAGGATATAAGAAACTTGAAAGCAGATGGAGCAATAATTATCCGGGAAGTAAAAGCGAGAAGGTCAAAACAAAAAATAAAGAAAAGAAAGACTCCGGGAAACATAAAGAAGATAGCAAAAGATAGCAAAAGGGAATACATTTCAATCACAAGAAAGCTTAGAAAGCAGGTATCAATATTAAAAAGTAAAAATCTTGTAACCCGGGAACAATCTCTGGATCTTAGAAAAAAAATAAGGAATAGATATTTTAAAAGCAAATCCCAATTAAAAGAATATTTGAACGGACTAGGAAAATGAAAAACATATTTGAAAGAAGAAAGAAAGGAATAACTGATTATTCAAAAAGAAGAAAGCTACTTGTCAGCGAATTACCTAGAATTGTATTCAGAAGAACTAATAGGTATATAATTGCACAGTATGTAACCACAAAAGAAGCTAAAGATAATATTGAAATAGGAATAACTTCAAAAAATTTGGAAAAATATGGATGGAGCAAAGAATTCAAAGGTAGCCTAAAGTCAATTACCGCTGCATATCTCACTGGATTCTTAATCGGTAAGAAGATAATTAAGGAAAAGAAAAAGCTACCAATACTTGACATTGGAATGGTTTCTTCTGCTTCAAAGACTAAACCTTATGCTTTCCTAAAGGGGTTAATTGACTCTGGATTAAAAATAAGCCATGGCGGTGAAAATTTATTCCCCGAGGAAGATAGAATAAAAGGAAAAAATTTGAAAGAAGATTTTTCAAAGATGTATGAAAAAATTAAATCTAACATAGAAAAAGAATAATGGCCAAAAAAGTACAGATATTTAAGAAAGAAGATTATGAGTCCCCTGTAGCAGATGCCGCAGAAAAAATAGTTGAGAAAGATATCAATGCTGGTGAAAAAGTATTAGAGAAAGAAATCGAAAAGGAATTGGAAGGTAAGAAATATGTAGAAAAGGAAGAAAAGTCTGAAAAAGTCTTTTTATCTTGGTCTCCAAAGACAAAGTTAGGTAGAGAAGTAAAAGAGGGTAAGATAAAAAACATTGATGAAGTAATCGGGGAAAATAAAAAAATTCTCGAAGATAAGATTGTAGATTCGCTGATAAGTTTAAAGTCAGACTTGATTTCAATAGGTCAGTCAAAGGGTAAATTTGGGGGGGAAAAAGGAGAGCATGGAAACAGACCCAAAAGAAGACTATGGAAGGCAATGTTGCAAGCTTTTCCGCCTTTGCAGTTGTTGGAGATGAGAATGGACATGTTGGAATCGGCGACGGAAAATCAAAAGAGACCCTTCCTGCAAGAGATAAGGCAATAAGAAAAGCAAAATTAAATCTTATGAAAATAAAAAGATCTTGTGGTAGCTTTGACTGCTCTTGCAATGAATTACATTCAATCCCATTCAAGGTAACTGGAAAATCTGGAAGTGTAAGAGTTACATTAATCCCTGCACCTCAAGGGACAGGACTTGTTGTTGCAGATGAACTTAAAAAAGTTCTTCAACTTGCAGGAATAAAAGATGTTTACAGTCAGACATTTGGAAAGAGAAAAACAACATTTAATCTAGTAAAAGCATGCGTAGATGCATTGAGGAAAACAAACACAAAATGATTTGCCTAATAAGAATAAGGGGAGAAGTTGGAGTGAGAAGGGAAGTAGAAGAAACTCTGAATAGATTGAGATTAAAGAAAAAATATTCTTGTGTTGTAATTACCAATCCAAAAGAAGAACAACTAGGAATGATCAAAAAAGTTAAGGATTTTATTGCATTCGGAGAAATAAATTCTTCAATGTTTGAAAAATTGCTAGAAAAAAGAGCACAACCTGTTGACAAGGTAAAAAAGATTAATCCAAAGGAAGCTGCAAAAGAGATTGAAAAGGGAAAGAAATATGAAGATTTAAATTTAAAGCCATTCTTCAGACTTCATCCTCCTAGAGGTGGAATAAAAAGTAAGGAATCCTACCCAAGAGGGGTTTTAGGAAATCACAAAGATAAGATAAATGAGCTTTTAGAGAGGATGTTATAAAATGATAAAGACACACAAGAAAAGAAAAACAGGAAAGTACAGAGGAAAGAGAATGGGAACTTATGGAAGAGGAGCCAGGAAGAAAGCTAAAGGTTCTGGACACAGGGGGGGAAAAGGAATGTCTGGGACAGGTAAGAGAGCTGATCAGAAAAAAACATTGGTATTAAAATTATATGGGAATAGTTACTTCGGTAAACAGGGAGTAACTAGCAGAAAGACTCAAAAGGATAAGTCAGACAAGATTAATATAAAAGAAATTGAGAGGAATTTAGAAAATTATATCACTAAGGGGATTGCAAAAAAAACATCAAAGGGTTTTGATCTTGATTTAAAGTCTTATAAAATATTAGGAGAAGGAGAGACAAAAAATAAATTTTTTATAAAAGCAAAAAGCGCATCAAAATCTGCCGAAGAAAAGATTAAAAGGAATGGCGGAGAAATTATCTTAGAGACAAAACCATCTGAAAAAGAGGCCTAAATATGGATTTTAGAGGGATTCTAAAATTTATTCCGGAGATTAAATCTCCAGAAGAAAAGAAACTTAGCTTTAAGGAGAAGGCTAAGTGGACTATTATAGTATTACTTTCTTTTTTTATATTGTCTAATATACCTTTATTTGGTCTATCTGCAAATGCATTGTCTCAATTTCAGTATCTTGCAATAATTCTTGGAACAAATTTTGGAAGTATAATCTCATTGGGAATTGGGCCTATAGTTATGGCTTCTGTTATTCTACAATTACTTGCTGGGTCTGGAATATTAAACATTGATACCTCAACAAGTGAAGGAAGAAAATTCTTCCAGGGAATTCAGAAGTTATTTGTATTCTTTTTTATTATTTTTGAGGCTATAATTTATGTATTAATGCAAGGTCTTCAAGCTTCTCCAGGATTAGCCTGGCTTGTAATTTTACAGTTGATTCTTGGAGGTCTCGCTATATACTACATGGATGAACTTGTGGGGAAATGGGGAATAGGACAGGGGATAAGTCTATTTATCGCCGCAGGGGTTTCATGGAGGCTTATTACAGGTTCTCTTCAGTTCATAGATGAACAGGGGAGAAATTGCCTTCTTAATTTTTCAACAATTCCTTGCTCTGGAAAAATATTAGTTTTGGTTCAGTCTATAATAACCAAACAGAATGTAGAATTAATTTCTGCATTCGCCGCAATTGCCGTAACCATCGGGGTATTTTTGCTGGTTGTTTGGGCACAAAGCCTCAAAGTAGAGATCCCTTTGTCTTTCGGAAAAATAAGAGGTTATACTGTAAAACAGCCACTATCTTTCTTTTATGCTTCTGTTATCCCAGTAATTTTGACTGCTGCTTTAGTTGCAAATATTCAGTTATTTGGAGGAATTTTCCAAAATGCTGCAACAGTTTGCTCATCAGGGGGCACCTGTAGTGGATTGGCTAAGCTTGCCTCGCATTTCACTTTCTTGGGACAGTTTGTCCAGGGCCAGGCAGTCTCTGGATTATCTTTCTGGATTGGATCCACAGACATACTAGACTTATTAATTAGGGGAGGATTCCTTCCACAGTATATATTACAAGGAATTGTACACATACTCTTCTTTATGACATTCTCAACAGTATTTGCCATATTTTGGGTTAAGACTTCTCAGATGGATGCAAAATCGGTAGCAAAAAAGATCTCTTCATCTGGGCTGCAAGTGGCTGGATTTAGACAAGATGAAAGAGTTTTAGAAACAATACTTGACAGATATATAATGCCTTTGACGATTATGGGAGGACTGGCAATTGGGTTGTTAGCAGCCTTCACAGACTTAATGGGAGCTTTGGTATCTGGAACTTCAATATTGCTGGTTATTATGATTACAAACCAGTTTTACCAGACTATTGCATCACAGCATCCAGAAATAATAAACCCCTCATTGGGCAAATTTGTAAATCAATAAACCTAAATTTTAAAAACTAACTTTTGTTTATATCTAAATGAATATAGCTGCTTTGGTTACTTCTTATCCCAACGAGAGTATAATTGTAATATCCTTCTTAGTTGTATTAATTACCACAATAATCACCAAGTATGTTACAAATCAGAAAAGAATGAAAGAGCTTAAGGAAATTCAAAAAGCATGCCAGATAAAGTTGAGGGATGCTAAAGGAAATATTGAAGAGATGAACAAGATCAATAGCCAGGTAATGGAATGCTCCATGGAACTGATGAGACATTCGTTTAAACCTATGTTAATAACTTTCATTCCCCTCCTTATTTTGGCAGCATGGATGAATAAAGTTTTTGCAGTAGTGCTCCCAAGTTGGATATGGTGGTATATCTTGTCTGGATTGGTATTTAGTATAATTCTTAGGAAACTATTGAAAGTTGCATAAAAAGTTTTAAAAATAGCTTTAATTGTTAGTTTTATGGAAAATCAGGAAGTTGTATTCAGGCTGGGAATGATGGAGCAACAGATGAATCAGCTCCAACAACAGCTACAATCGGTTATAGGGGGCGTTGCAGAACTCGAATCATTAAACCTCGGATTGGACGAGGTCAATGAAGCAAAAGATAAAGAAATTTTCGCGCAGATTGGAAAAGGGATTTATATAAAATCAAAACTAGTTTCTGAAGATTTAACTATTAATGTAGGAGACAATAACTTTGTCAACCGAACAGTCCCAGAAGTAAAAGAACTTATACTATCACAGATAAAGAAATTAAGAGAAGTAGAAAAGGAACTGAATAATAATCTAAATTCCATAAACAATGAATTTATGTTAATGATTCAGGAATATCAGAAGCAGGAAAAAGAAGAAAAATAAGCGCAAGAATGTTTAAAAAATAGAATTCTTTAAGAAATAGATGCTTGAATCTCTCATAAATCCCAAGAAGGCTGAAAGAAAACCCTGGGAAATGTTTTTTATCGGATTGGTATATGCCTCTTTGTCTTTACTTTTAGTCCATTGGTTTTTTTCAAGTGATCCAATATTATCTGCATATTCAGGAGTTATTGTTGTAACTTTTTGTGTTATGTTCTCCTTACCATTCATGTATTTTATAATTAGAAGAGAGGAGAAGCAGGATGAAAAAGTAGATGGATTTTTCGGAGTATTAAAGATTCATAAAGATGCAATTTATGCGTTTATGTGGTTGTTTTTTGGATTCCTGATCGCCTTTTCATTTTGGTATATTCTCCTTCAGGATGGTAATCTTCTCAATGCTCAAATTGGAACTTATTGCGCGATAAATAGCCCTGGCAATGTCAATGGTTGCATTTCCGAGTATCTTCCAGGGAGCAATGCGGTAACAGGAGCCGTTTCTTCAGGAGCATTGCAATTCGCTTCAATATTGGAAAACAATCTTCTCGTTATGATGTTTACTCTGGTGTTTTCTCTTTTATTTGGGGCAGGGGCAATATTTATTTTAGCATGGAATGCAAGCGTTATCTCCGCAAGTATTGGAATTTTTGCCAAATCTAGTCTCGTTGACATTCCTCTTGGATTAGCCAGATATATGATTCATGGATTCCCTGAAATTGCTGCGTATTTTGTTGCTGCTTTAGCCGGAGGAATTTTTGGCATTGGTGTTGCAAGACATGGAATAAAAGACAAACTGTTCCTAAAGATTGCAATGCATACTGCGATATTGATTTTTATATCTATTTTACTTTTAGTCTTGGCTGGACTAATGGAAGTTTATTTAACTCCCCTACTTTTTAGTTAGGAACTGATCTATGTTACATAAAGCTTAAAAGCAAAAAAAGGCTTTTTCAAAAATGGTAAATTTATGGCTTTTTGGAACAGTTTTGATAAGTTTTTTTATAACGCTTATTGCCTTGCCTCAATGGATAAAGCAAGCCCATAAGAATGGTCTAGTTGGGAAGGATATGCAGAAACTGGACAAGAGAGAAGTTGCTGAAGCTGGAGGAGTTACGGTTCTCCTCGGAACTGCCCTCGGGATCTTGGCTTATATTGCAGTAGACACCTTTATATTTAACAATGGAGCAAGCACTCTAGAATTAATATTTGCCCTGTTAAGTGTTCTATTAATAAGCGCAGGGGTCGGATTGATAGATGATTTATTAGGCTGGAAAAAGGGGTTAAGTAAGAAAGTTAGAATGCTTGTCATCTTATTTGCTGCAGTACCTCTGATGGTGGTTAATGCAGGAAATTCTGTTGTGATGGGAATTAATCTTGGTTTATTATACCCTCTATTGGTAATTCCTATCGGAGTTGTTGGAGCGACGACCACATTTAATTTCTTGGAAGGCTGGAATGGTCTTGGAACAAAGCAGGGAATATTGATACTTTCTGCGCTTGCATTTGTAACTTACATGTCTGGAACTACCTGGCTTAGTTTAATCTGTCTAATAATGGTTGCTTCCCTTCTCGCATTTTATCTGTTCAATAAATATCCTTCAAAGGTATTCCCTGGTGATGTTCTCACCTACTCTATAGGCGCGATGATTGCAGCAGTTGCAATTCTCGGAGGAGTGGAAGAAATTGCTCTTTTGCTATTTATTCCTTATTTAATTGAAGTAATTCTAAAACTCAGAGGGGGATTGAAAAAAGAAAGTTTTGCAAAATTGAATGAAGATGGAAGTTTGAATTTACCTTACAATAAGGTTTATAGTTTAACTCATTTGTCATTAGTCATACTTAAAAAAATAAAACCAAGTCACAAAGTATACGAAAGAGATGTCGTAAATCTAATAAATGGATTCCAGTTAGTAATCATTATATTAACGCTTATAATTACTAAAATTATTTAATAAATAAAATGAAAAAAATTGCATTATTCCATCCCTGGATAAAAAGTAAAGGGGGATCAGAAAGAGTTATCTTAGAACTCTTAAAAAATAAAGACTATTCAGTAGATCTCTACACTTGGGCATATGATAAAAATAATACTTATCCGGAGTTTGAAAAGTTCAAAATAAATGTAATTGCACCAAAAATTGCAAATAAAATTTCAAAATGGTACTTGCTCCGAGGATTATTCTTACCAATCAGCCTATTCTCAAAAATTCCTTTAGAGAATTACGACCTCTTCCTAATTTCTACTTCAGGGGTGGGTGAACTTATAACGATTAGAAATTATAAACCAAAGAAAACACTTGCATATGTCTATACCCCTTTAAGAGCGGCTTACAAAGAAGATATTAAGTGGAATTTAAAAAATAGATATAAGAACTTCTTATCCAAAGCGATCTACCTACTTTTTGTCGGCATATACAAAATCTTTGAAAAATTGGCTTGGAAGAAGATAGATGTTGCAATTTTCATTTCAGAATTAAGCAAAAAGAGAGCTATCGATAATAACCTGCTAAAGGATAAGGAAAACTATATTGTGTATCCCCCTGTTAATGTAAGCACCTATAAGAACGCAAAGACAAAAAGAGGTAATTATTTTTTGTATCTCTCCAGATTTAATTCTCTCAAAAGGCAAGATATCCTAATTGAAGCATGGAAAAAATTCAACAAGGAATATCCTAAATACAATCTTGTTTTGGCAGGAGGCAAAGAGAACGAAGCTTATCTTGAAAAGTTGGATGATATGATAAAGAGTACAAAAAATGTGGAAATAAAAACAAACTTGAAAGATGATGAGATTTTGAAATTATATTCTAACTGTAAGGCAGTAGTGTTTATCCCATTCATGGAAGATTTTGGAATTGTCCCTTTTGAAGCATTATCTTTAGGAAAACCTGTGATAGCATCAAACGTAGGAGGATATGTACAGATGATCAAAAGATATGAACAGGTATTTAGCATAAACGAAAAAGTCGATAGGAAAGAGATGGTAGAAGAAGTATACCAATCTTTGAAGAATTTTATAACATCAAACATTAAGCCTAAAAAAATAAATCTTGAATATTTAAATGAGAAGAATTTTATCAAAAATATGAATAAGATCCTAGATAAAAAAGCATAAGTACGAACTAGATATCATAACGTTTAAAAGTTGACAAAAATTAAATCAAAAATGAAGAAAGCTCTTATAACAGGAATCACTGGGCAAGATGGTAGTTATCTTGCAGAATTATTACTAAGTAAAGGCTATGAAGTTTGGGGGATGTATAGAAGAAGTAGCACTGATTCCCATTTTGAAAGAATTAAGCATTTAAGCGGTAAGATTAATCTCATAGAAGGAGAGCTTTTTGATATATCTTCTTTGTACAAGGTAATCAAAGAGGTAAAACCCGGCGAAATCTATAACCTTGCTTCCCAATCTCAGGTGAGAGTTTCTTTTGATCAACCCCTCTTTACTAAAGAAATAAATTGGCTAGGAGTCGAAAGATTATTTGATTTGATCAAGGAAATTGTTCCTCACGCTAAATTTTATCAAGCTTCAACAAGCGAAATGTTTGGTAACACTCCCAAAAGCCCTCAAAATGAAGATACTCCATTCAAACCGGTAAGTCCTTATGCAGAGGCCAAGTTAAAAGCTCATGAAGCAACAATAAGAGCAAGAGAAGAGGGTTTATTTGCATGCTCTGGAATTTTATTTAATCACGAATCTCCTAGAAGAGGAATAGAGTTTGTTACAAGGAAATTAACTGATGCTATAGCAAGGATAAAATTAGGATTACCTCAAAGGGAGACAGGAAAAGATTATTTGGAAATGGGAAATCTGGATTCTAAGAGAGATTGGGGCTTTGCTGGAGATTATGTTGAAGCCATGTGGCTTATGTTGCAACAAGAAAAACCTCAAGATTATGTTATTGCAACGGGTGAGAATCACTCTATCCGAGAATTGGCGGAGGTTGCTGCCGAAGTTGTGGGTATAAAAATTAGGTGGGAAGGAAAAGGAGTAAATGAAGTAGGTTACGATCAAAATGGCAAAAAGATAATTATAATAAATGAAAAGTTCTTTAGACCAAAAGAAATAAACGAATTAAGAGGAGATTATTCAAAAGCAAGAAAGATCTTAGGATGGAAACCCAAAACAACATTCAAGGAGCTTGTTAAAATGATGGTTGAGTCAGATTTAAACAAACTAAAAAGAGAAGAGCTAAACTCAAAATGAAGACAGTTAAATCGGAGCTTGTTTCAGTGGCCATACCCACTTATAACTCTGAAAGAACAATAGCCCGAGCCATAGAATCTGTCAAGGACCAAACGTACAAAGATATAGAAATAATTGTTATAGACAGCTACAGCAAAGATAAAACGCAGGAAATCGCAGAGGGGCTTGGGGCCAAAGTTTATCAGTATGAAGGAACACTGTTAGGAGCAAGGGAAATTGGAGTAAGAATGGCTAAAGGGAAGTATATTCTCCTCCTTGATTCAGATCAAATTCTTGAAAAAACTACAATAGAAAGAGGAGTGAAACTGCTAAAGGATTATGATATGCTTTGGCTTGAAGAGAGAACATATAATCCAAAAACTATTTTAGAAAAGCTTTATGACGCAGACAGAAAACTAGTACAAAAACATTCTGAAGACTTCCTAAACCCAGTGGGGGGGGTTATATTGCCGAGATTTTATAAAATAGAAGTAATAAGAAAGGCCTTTGATAACATCCCTAAACAAATTCTCCCCCTTTGCGTTGCACATGACCATGCGATAATATATTACGAAGCAAAGAAAATATCTGAAAAGATAACTAAGTTAGACAATGCTGTTTGGCACCAAGAACCTTCGGACTTCATTAAATTATTTAAGAAGACTTATAGGTATGGTAAAACAACGAAAGCATTAGTAAAAAATGGAGTCTATTTAGATATAATAAATAGCAAGAATAAAATGAGGAGATTCTATCCCCGGGATTTGGGATTATCAATGGAAAGTAACCTTCTTAGGATTGCAAGAGGTATTCCCTATAAACTTGGCTACTGGTTTGGTTAAATATGATGAAGAGAGTAGCAATTATAATTTCAACTTATAATCAGGAAGAACTGCTTAAAATCACTCTTAATTCCGTCCTAAAAAAAACAAATTATAAAAATTATAAAATATTTGTGATGGATGATTCTGGCAAAGGAGAAATAGCAAAGAATATAAAAAAAGAGTTTAAGAAAGTAACTTTGATAGTTAATGAAAATAATCTTGGTTTTTCTAAATCCAATAACATAGGAATAAAAAGAGCAATTGAAAAGTATAATCCTGATTATCTCCTCTTGCTAAATGATGATACAGAAGTAGTACAAAGGGATTGGCTTAAAAAAATGATTGAAGTTGGAGAGAGTGATGAGAATATTGGAATTCTAGGGGGCAAAATTATCTATCCTGATGGAAGCCTCCAAAATATTGGAGGATATTTAAGAAAATGGGAGATTGTAAAGGAGCTTGATGAAAACAAGAAAGATGTTTTTGAGGTTGACCATGTTATGGGAGCGTTTATGCTAGTGAAAAAAAGAGTTGTAGACAAAATAGGCATGTTAGATGAAAATTATTCTCCTTATCTGCTTGAGGATACCGACTATTGTTTAAATGCTAAAAGGAATGGATTCAAGATTGTAAGCGTTCCTTATGTAAAAATAATCCACAAGAAGGGTAAATCTATTGATTCGCTGGAAAATAAAGATATTCTAAAGGTTAGAATGAAAAATGACATTTATTTCTCGATAAAAAACTTAAATGGCAAAAATAAATTATTTAGAATTTTTGTTTATCTCCCGATGGTTGCAATATTCAAAAAAAAGAATGATGAAGCAGAATTAAGATTGAGAAACCTCAAGTTGAGAAAAGATTTTATAGTAAACATGTTCATCTTAGTTAAGAGTTATTTTTATACTCTTTTCAAGGCAAAATGAATAACAACATCTGCATTGTGGGTTCAAATCCGGAATTTTTGGGGGGCATGAGTTCTTATGTAAATAATCTGATTAAGTTTATCCCAAAAAAATATAACCTCTGCTGGGTGTATAAAGGAGATAAAAACAGAGTTTATGAAAAAAATAATATTAAGTTTATAGAGATAAAAGTTACCAAGATATACCCCTTAGATGAAATCAGTTTTAATCTCCGTCTAATAAAATTAATGAATAAAAATGAATTTGATATAATAAATTCCCATGCGATTTGGGGATTTTGGCTGAAATTTTATAAAAAGAAAGCTGATCAACTAATTGTTCATACATATCATGGATCCACCTACTATTTTTTTAGAAATCATCTAAAAAGGTTTGGATTGCTAAAAGGAGCTTTATTATTCCCCCTTTTAATTTACTCGTATCTTATTGAAAAACCTCCAATGAAAAAGGCGGACAAGATTATATGTGTTTCCGAACATGTAAGAGAAGAAATGATCAAGTTGTATGGCAATAGAAAAGATATTGAGATGATAAGAACAGGAGTTGACTTAAGAGAATTCAAACATTATAATAAAAATAAGGCAAGAAAGGAATTAAACTTGGATGCAAAAAAAATCTATGGACTATATGTTGGAAGAGGGGGATATTGGACCAAAGGATTAGATCGAGTTGTAAAATTATCTGAAGAAATTTATAAGCTAAATAGAAATTATAGATTACTCGTAGTGGGCGCAGATTACAAAAAGGTAAAAAATTATGTTGAAAAGGAATTTATTACCCTCGTTCCTCCGCAATCAAGAGATAAAATGCCTTTTTATTACTCCGCTTCAGATATTTTCTTTTGTATGTCTAGATATGAGGGAGGATCTCCGACAATGGTAACGTCAGAGGCTATGGCTTCTGGATGTATGATATTAACCTCCGAAGATTCAAGGCAGGAAATTTTTGAAGATATGAAAAATGGATTGATTATAAAAGAGGATTATCAATATGAAGGAAATAGGATATTTGATCTTTTAAATGATAAAAAGAGATTTAACAAGATAACTTACAACTCGAAAGAAGACGTAAAAAAACTATCCTTAGACAAATGGGGGAAAGAATACATTAAAATTCTATTAAGTTAAATAATAACCAAAGGAAAATTTATTTATCCAAGTAACCATTGTAATAGTTATCGAGATACTCTTTGAGAGAGACTTTCCAATCCCTCATGATGTTTAATCCTCTAAGATTTAACTTCTTATTTATCAAATCCTCAGATGCAGGTCTGCTTGCAAAGTAATCTTTTTTAAAATAGTCTGATGATACCGCCGTAATTTTTATTTTATCTTTAAGTTTCAAGATATTTATTATCTCTTTAGCAACTTCTAGTCTCCCTGTTTGACCCGTACAGACCATATTATACAAACCCCAATATTCCTTGCTTAATAACAATTTAACATTTTTTGCAAAGTCATGAGTATACGTTGGAGTACCCTCTTTATCATTAACAACAAATAATTCTTTTTTCCCACTCTTAATTTGGCTTAGTACTTTTTGAACAAATTTTTTATCCTTTTTGGGTCCTCCCCCCATCATCCAGCCGGCCCTACATATCAAATACTTATTAGCATTTTCAATTACAAATCTTTCACCAAGATATTTTGATCGGGCATAAACTCCTAAAGGATTTGGCAAATCCCAATCGTCATACAGACTTTTCTTCCCATCAAATATTCCAGCAGTACTTATGTATAATAAAGGGATCTTTAATTCATTTGCAATATAAACTGCATTCTCCACCGCTATGGTATTTGTTTTATATGTTTCCTCAGGGTGAGTCTCACAATATTCCAAATCAGTATATGCGCCAAGATGAAACAAAAAATCAGGTTTAAAATTAAAAACATCCTTTTTGTATGCTTCAAAATCCCTGAAATCTAGGTAAGAAAGCCAGGGTTCATTCACATCTATGTCACTACATTTTATTTCAAAATTATCATTAAATGTCTTGTAGAAGGCTTCTCCAAGCATTCCTCCGCATCCAGCAATATAAATTCTTTTCATATTCTCATGTTTACTTATCAATTTATAAAGATTATGAAAGAATGTACTAATCAATAATATAACAGAATCTAATTCTGTTAAATATACTAAAATTTAAAATAGATTTAGACCTATCATATTCATGAATACTCCAAAAGTTGCAATAATTACTTCAACTTATAACCAAGAAGAATTACTTCAAAAATGTATTATAAGTATAAAAGAAAAAACGGATTACAAAAATTACAAAATATTTGTAATAGATGATTCGGGAACAGGAGAAATAGGAGATAAAATAAAGAAAGAGTTCCGGGGAGTAGATGTTTCAAAAAATGATCAAAATCTTGGATATTCTATCTCAAATAATATTCTTATTAGGAAAACAATTGAAAGATATAACCCGGATTATATCCTTCATGTTGATGATGATACAGAAGTAGTACAAAGGGATTGGCTTAAAAAAATGATTGAAGTTGGAGAGAGTGATGAGAATATTGGAATTCTAGGGTGCAAAATTATCTATCCTGATGGAAGCCTCCAATGGTTTTTTAGTGATGGAAAAATGCATTTTGACAAAACAAATAGAAAGCATAGAGACAGAAATGATACAGAAGTAATAAAAGATGTTGAAAATGTGATTGGGGCCTGTTTTTTAATAAAGAGGAAAGTTTTGGATGAGATAGGTCTGTATGATGAAAAATTTTCTCCGGCTTATGGAGAGGAAACTGATTTCTGTTATAGGGCAAGAAAGAAGGGTTTTAAACTAGTTTATGTTGGAACGACAGAATTAATACATCATGGAAGTTCTTCCACAAAAACTATCTTCAATGAGAAGATATGGTTTATAAAAAAAAGAAATGCGATAAGGCTCGAATGGCTCAATTTCAGTTTGGCAAAAATATTGAAGCATTCTGTGATTCACTTTGGTTCTGCAGTTATCAATAAAAAACCATTTAGAAGATTAAAATTACTAGCAAGGGCCTATAAAGAAAATATAGCTAACCTTGAAGAGATAAAAGAGAAGAGAAGAGAGAGAAACTCTTGGACAAGTAACTCTTCGAAAAAATAGTTTTATAAATTTGGATATTTTATCAATTTCCATGGAAGTTTACGATTGTTTCATCTTTTATAATGAGTTGGATCTTTTGGAAATTAGACTAAAAACTTTAGACTCTGTTGTTGACCATTTTGTATTGGTAGAGGCTACCAAGACTCATAGAGGAAAGGACAAACCATTGTACTTTGAAGAAAATAAAGAGAGATTCAAAAAATGGGAAGACAAAATAATACATGTTATAGTTGACGATATGCCAAAACCGGGGATTACTTACGGAAATAATTGGAAAATTAATTCTATACTTAAGGGGGGATCATGGAAACTAGAAGCATATCAAAAAAAACAGATGGTTAGAGGATTAACAAATTGCCAAAATGATGACATTGTTATGATGTCGGATTTGGATGAGATACCACGACCTGAAAAAATTCCAGAAATGATCCAAATATTGAAGAAAGAGAAGATAGTTTTATTTGATGAGAACTTCTATAACTTCTTTTTAAATGGATTTACAAGTTCGGGATGGATGGGAACTAGAGCATGCACGTTTAAAACATTGAAAAAGGATTTTAATCTAAATATGGACAGATTCAGGCATATTTGGAATATTCCTCTTCGTATAAAAATGTTTTTTGGAAAGAAAGTTCCGATCATCAAAAATGGGGGATGGCATTTTTCTTTCTTGGGAGATGTGGATACAATCATCAATAAAATTTCTTCAATATGCCATTTTGAAAAAGATACTCCTGAGAATAAAGACCCTAAAAATATTTTAGAAAAAATAAAAAAAGGTGAATTTTTATATGATAATAAAAAGGTGACTTATGTGCCAATAGATAGTTCATTCCCAAAAGAAATTTATAAAAATCAGAAGAAGTATAAAAAATATATTATGCCTACGAATTAATTATTTTAGATCTCTTTCTATACTATCTCTTAACCGGATTATATCTTCTGACGTCAAACTTCTTGTTCTTACAAAACAAGAATAGTCTCCCGGTTTTCCTTTATAAAAAGAATCTTCATTAGCAAAATCTATTTTATTAAAAAACAGGCCCTTATACTCAAAATCATATCCTTCCATTTCTCCTGTGGGCTGGGCAAGATTATATATTTTTGATCCAGGGTAAGGACTCAGAATAACAACATCAAAATCGTCCGGTTTGGCTTCTTCTATCCATCTTTTTGTTAACATAACATCTTCGTAAGTTTCATCAGGTAATCCCACAATTGTAAATATTTTTGTTTTTATACCGCTTGCTTTTATTAGCTCAATTGCTTTCATATTCATGTCATAATTGGTCCCTTTATTCACAAGGTCTAAGATTCTATTACTCCCACTTTCAACTCCAAAACATAATTCAACAAAACCCATATCTGCTAGATAATCCACAGTTTCTGGATGTTTTACAACCAGATCACTTCTTACAAATCCTCTGTGAATATAAGGTCTCTTTTTAAGAGAAGATGCTATTTCCTCCAGTCTACTCGGGCGGGTGTTTATTTCATCATCATACCACATAAAGGCTTCATACCCGAATTTAGAATTTAAATGGTCCATCTCTTCTAAAATTCTACTGGCTGAATGTTGTCTTACTTTTTTATACATTTCAACTTCTCTGCCAGAGCAAAAGGAACATTGGAACGGGCAGCCTCTCTGAGTCATAATGGTTGTAGCCTCTTTGCCAAGGATGCTGTAATGATAGCCTTTTATGTCTACCTTACTTCTGTCAGGGATTTTGATACTATCAATATCTGTAATCAGGCTTGAAAAAGTATACTTACCCGTTATCTTCAGTTCTTTTTCCGCTTCCCCTACAAAAATATGATCAAATTCTTCTATTCTTTTTTTATTTATATCCCCTTCATCTGAATTAAAAACCGCGGAGGCATGAGGCCCCCCGATTACAAATGTAGCATCTGGATTATTCTCTTTTACTCTTTTGAAAATCTTGTAGGCCATAGGGAATTGAGGAGTTGTTGAATAAAATCCAAACCAATCCCCCCTAATATCTCCTGCAGTATCTTCGAAATCTTTATCCCCTGAAAAATCTATAATATCAAGATCATGAGAAGTAGCCAGACTGATTAAACCTAAATTAGGGAATACCTTTTCGTTTATTAAGAAAGGTGACGGGGGGTTAATTAAGTATTTCTCCATCCCTTTAAGTTTACCCCTCTATTTATAAAGATTATTACCCCTTGAGGCTAAGATTTTAAAAGAGATTCAATATCTATTTTTATGGGAAAAATAAAGGTTCAGCTAGATTTTAATATCACTAGAAAAGTTCATTCCCTATACAATTCTTTCTTCCAAAATCCTCCAGATGGAGTCGAATATCTAAAATCAGAGTTTTCATTAATAAATAACAATAGCTATTCTCTCTTAGGTAAGATAAGAAAAGTTACCATAAAGATCTTTCCCTTTATGAAAAATTTTGATAAGTCAATAATACACCTTTTAAGAAAGGAGTCTGATGCAGATTTAATTCATTTTACCTTTCACTTAGGAGATACTAACAAAAGATGTGTTGCAGATTACGAACATGCATACAATTTTGTAGATATAAATGATAAAAATAATCAAAAGAACAAGGAAAAAGCGATAAAGAGATTATGCAGAGAGAACTTAAGATATCTAATGCCTATAAATTATGAAGCCCTGAAATCATTTGAGTTATTCTTTGGAGAAAAGGTAAAAAAACCTCAACAAGTGGTTTATCCAACAACAGTTATCCCTCTTGAATATAGAAAAAAGGTAAAAAAGGAAAGTATTATCCTCTTCATGGGAACAGCTAAT
This sequence comes from uncultured Nanoarchaeota archaeon, assembly GCA_963743615.1. Lineage (GTDB taxonomy): Archaea > Nanobdellota > Nanobdellia > Pacearchaeales > GW2011-AR1 > JAKLIN01. The sequence continues at coordinate 73,934 of CAVUQF010000001.1, read as the reverse complement.
ATCTCGGGGGATCTACCTTTTTTTATAAAGGGGGGCATTGAAACCCTGAAGGCCTTTGATGTACTTGCAAGAAAATATCCTTCCTATAAGTTCATGGTCTTGAGTGAAATCCCTGAATCCTTGAAAAAAGAGTATCCCTCAAATCTAATTATAATGAAACCCCAGCCCCAAAAAGAGTTATGGGGGATAATGAACAAATCAAAAATATTTGTACAAATGAATTATCACACGCCTTCAATGGCTTATATAGAGGCAATGTTTTTCAAACTACCAATAATAACTTATGATCTTTGGGCAAATAAAGAATATGTTGATAATTCCAACGGTATATTAGTACAAGCAGAAGAAGTACATCATATTGATGAAAATAATATACCCTGTTATAATAATGAAGTTTTGGAGAAAATAAAAAAAAATTCAGAAAAAAATTCAGAAAAGATTATCCGAGCAGTTTCAGCTTTAATAGATGACAACAAAAAAGCAGAAGTTTTGGGGGAAAGAGGCTACAAAAGAGTTATATATGGGAAATTCTGTATAAAAAAGAGAAATGAAAAATTAAAGAAGATCTATGAAGAAGCCTTAAAATGAAATATAATGAAATAATAGATGGTAAGAAGATTCTTGTTACGGGAGGCACGGGCAGTCTTGGGAACCAAATAATTAATTTTATAGTAGAAGAAGGATATAAACCAGAGAAACTTATCGTGCTTTCACGAGATGAAAATAAGCAGTACCATATGAAAAATCTCTTATCAAATGTCCCTTTTTTAAAATTTGAGCTAGGGGATATCAGAGATTATGACCGAATGTTAGAGGTAACTAGGGGGGTAGATGTGATCTTACACGCTGCTGCACTAAAACATGTACCTCCTTCAGAAGAAGAACCTTTAGAATTTATTAAAACTAATGTTCTTGGGGCGGAGAATATAATAAAAGCGTCAATACAAAACAAGGTGCCAGTTGTTCTAGGGATAGGAACAGACAAGCTTGTGAAACCCACTAATGTTTATGGTATGACTAAAGCGTTGCAAGAAAAATTAATGTTGGCGGCAAATGATAAACAGGATACTACTAAATTCATTTGCGTTAGATATGGTAACGTTTTAGGAAGCAGAGGAAGTGTTGTGCCTTTCTTCAAAGAAAAAATAGAAAATAATGAACCCCTCCCTATAACCGATCCAAATATGACTCGGTTTTTGCTAAGATTAAAAGATGCTGTTGACTTGATCTTTTATTCAATTAAAGAGGGTAAGGGGGGAGAAGTCTTTGTTAAGAAAATGCCTGCCGCAACGAATTTAGATCTTGCCAAGGCCATGGGAAAAGCCCTGTCCGGAAATCCAGACTATCCTATCGAAATTGTAGGAATACGTCCTGGCGAAAAGATACATGAACTTTTAGTTTCAGAAGATGAAATTTATCGTTGTATAGAACTAGAAGATAAATATATAATTTCTAGGTATGGTAAATTAAAGAAGCCCTCTCTTATGAATAAGAAAATTAAAGAGTATAGTTCTGAAAATACGAAAAGACTAAATCAAAAAGAGATTATCGATTTGTTGAAGCAAGATGGATTGGTATAAGAGAATAGGAATAACAGGGGCAGGGGGGTTTATCGGTAAAAGGCTTGCAGAGACGTTATCAGAAAGATATGACTTGACTCTTTTTCTCAGTAATACCAAGTTTCAACTAAAGAATTCTAAATCAGTGGTAAAAGATCTCTTCAAGTGTAGTGAAAAAGATTTCGAAGATTTGGATGTATTAATTCACCTTGCAGGATCCCCTTTTGGTAAGGATTCAGAAAAAAGTTATAATCTAACAAGAAAGGTCTTAGATTGTGCGATAAAAGCTAAGGTAAAAGAATTTTATTTTGCGTCTAGCTACGCAGTTTATGGTGATAGGAAAACGAAAGCTAGAATAGGTTCAGAATTAGTTCCTACTGATGACTACTCTTTATACAAAATATTTTCTGAATATTTGTTGAAAAGAGCAAATGTTTCTCATGGTATTAAAGCCATTTCGCTTAGGATTTGTAATATTTATGGCGAGGGGGGTAAAGGCTTAATAGATATATTAAAGGGTAAAATTAATAAGAATGAAAAGATAGCTTTAGATGTAAATTTTTTTAAGCAATATATGTATGTTAATGACCTCTCCGATTTAATTTTTGATATTTTAAATAAGAGGAATAAGAGAGAGATTTATAACTTTGAGGGCGAAAAATTAAGTACTATAAGACTGGGTAAATTGTTAATTTCAAGAGGGATAAATTGCGAATTAATTAATAAAGATAATAAAAGCTATCTCTGTAAAGGGCTAAGAAAAGAAAGTACCACTGTTGAAGAATATTTGTTTTCTAAATGATATTTTAGTATCATAATTTTTTATATCTTTTGAAGATCACCATTCCTAATAAATAAACTAAGTTGCTTAATGTTATGGCAATAATTGCCCCATAAGTTGCATAAATTTGGTTATACTTCAATAAGGACGATACTAATAAGTAATTCAGTCCTATATTAACTAGCGTAGAAACTACAAGAAGGATAACCAAGAGGTTGGGCTTTCCTTTTGATAAAAAGTAAGTACTATACATTCCTATTAAAGGGATTATAAAAAGAAGCAAAGACATTGCTCTGAGCATATTAACTGAGGGGGAGTATGATGATCCATAAAGAATAGTAATAAGGGGTGAAGCTATAATTAAGGTGCCAATAAAAATAATCAAACTTGCAAATAAAGTGATTTTTAACGACTTACTAAACCCTCTCCGAAGCTGTTCTTTATCCTCGATACGACTAAATATCGGCAGTAGTGCGCTAGAACCAAATCCTAATAATGAGGCTGCTCCGCCAATTAAGGTTAGTGCAACAGAGTAATATCCTATAAATTCAGAAGCCACAAAGTGGCCTAGGACTACCTTGTCAATATAACCAAAAAATACACCTGAAAGGCTTAGGGCAGCTGCGCCGAATAAGAATTTATTTTCTTCTTTATGGTTCTTTAACTTTATGTTAGACTTCTCATTCTTAAGCGGATTGGATTTTCTTAATGGGAACAAAATCATGAAAACAAAAGAAAGAAAGTATGAAATAGCAACGGCTAATATCACATAAAATAAAATATTTTCGTTGGACATTGAATATTTTAATGTCAAAATTATGGCAGAGGGTACCAAGATAAGCTTTGTTATCTGAAAAAAAACTTCATTTGTGAATATCCCCTTAAAATAATTAAATGCAGGCAACACTGCTTGCATAAATATTACGGCGCCTTGAAATAAAATGTAAAGAGATCCAGCAATAAGCGCGAGGAATAATGGCTTTTGGTAATAAGTATTTGAGATATAGTTTGATAAAATTATTAAAACCCCCATCGAGACTAAAACGAGCGCAAACTTTATTTTGGCAAGATAAACCACATAAGATTTTGCCTTCCCTTTATTGTGATGGCTTAATTGTATAGAAACGAATCTTACTAGAGTAGTTGAAATCCCCAATTCTGAAAATGAAGCAAATATTACAATTGTAGATAAAGCTAGATTATACAATCCAAAAAGCTCAGGCATAAGTAGCCTCGCAAGTAGTATTGTAAAGATAATAGAACCAATTTGATCAACAACTTGATATAAAAATTGGTACGCAGAATTTTTAATAACCGTTCCTGTGTTCCCAGAGAAATCTTTTTTTGTTATCCTTCTCCATATATCTTTCGTTAAAGAGAAATTCTCATTTTTTTCTTCATTCATATTGAGAAGCAAAGGTGCAAAGCATTTTTATTACTTGTGAAAAGCAGATAAAAACTATTTATTCTGATCTAAAGTTTTTCCCAAGCAATTCATCTTTCTCAGATGAAATTATTGATTCCAATATTTTAGATTCAAGACCTTTTTTTACAAACCTTTCGCATAATTCTCTACTGTCAAATGTTCCTGCATCACTCCAAAATCCGTTCAAAGTATGATATCCAATTCTCCCTTCTTTAATGTATAAATTATTTACGTCGCTTATCTCATACTCTCCTCTTGCCGAAGGTTTCAAGGTCTTTATTTTATCAAATATTGTGGAGTCATAAAAATACAATCCAGACACGGCCATGCTTGATTTAGGATAAGCTGGTTTCTCTTCAATATCCTTAACTTGATTATCTTTGATCTTAGCAATACCATATCTCGCTTTTCTAATTCCATCCTTATCAACAAAATATAACTCATCAGAGGGGATATGTTTTAAGAAAAGCATGGCCCCAAGTTTTGAGCTTTCAAATTCTTTTACAGCATCTACTAAATTATCATCAAAAATATTGTCCCCCAGAATTACTGCTATTCTCTCCCCTTCCAATGAGGGTTTGGCTAGTGCAAGAGCTTGAGCAATACCCCCTGCTTCACTTTGATAGTGATATGAAAAATTCAAAGATTTATGTACTGTTTGTAAATATCTGGCAATATCTAATAAATTTTCACCACCCGTAACAATACTAATCTGATTTATCCCAAGATTCCTAAGAGTACTCAATGGATACTCAATCATAGGAAGATTTCCAACGGGAACAAGGTGCTTATTTGTAGATGCTGTAAGAGGGTATAATCTGGTTCCTTTACCTCCTGCCAAAATTACGCCTTTCATTTTACAACTCTCTTATAATTTAGTAGACAAGACCTTACTGCATCATGAATTTCGGGAAGTGTTATTCCTTCTCTTTTTAATTTATCTGTACTTAGATAACAATTAGATCTCTTACCCTTTGTAATCGTATCCAATTCGTCATGAGATAATAATTCAAAATGGTGAAAAGGATCAACAATATCCCTATAAAGTTCCATAATTTCGTAGGGCGAAATCTGCCCGGGATTTACCATATTATAAATCCCCGTTTTCTGCCTCCTAATTAATTTCTCTGTAGCTTCAAGAAATTGAGGAATAGTAGTCATAGAATTTGGGATATCTACTAGACTATTATATCTTGATAACTTATCTATTAGATTTCTATCATGGGGTTTGTCATCAATAGGCATCCTAATTCTAAGAATAAGCGAGGGAAATTCTTTTAAAATTTTCTCAGATAAAATCTTTGTTTTTGCATAAAACTGAGGTCCATAGAAGTTAGGTTCATCTTCTTCACTAAAGCCTTTTCCATTATTATCCCCATTATAGATACATCCGCTTCCAAGATGTACAAAATAAATCTTTCTAAGAGAGCTTTGCATAGCCAAATTTGCAGTTGCACAGACATTTGAGAGAACTGTTTCTTCCTTATGAGTTTCACACCAGTCAATATTCGGTCTACCGGTTTTTCCTACTGCATTAATTACAATGTCCGGTTTTTCAAGTTCTAGTATCCTTTCTATTTGAGAAATATTAGTAGCATCAGCTTCTTCCCTTCCTACAGTTCTATACCCCAAATAATTACTAAGCCTTGTACCAAGAAAACCATTACCAAATACAAGTCCTTTCATTTTGCTTTTAATGGGCTCCACCATTTGCTATTTTCAGCGTACCATCTGCAAGTATCACTTAGCCCCTGGTTAAGATCCGGGTGTATATACTCAAAACCTAAATTCTTTAGTTTTTCGCCTGAGATGGAATATCTAAAGTCATGGCCTTTTCTATGCGGAACTTTTTCAATCATATCTTCTCCATAGCCAAAGTAAGAGAGAATAGATCTAGTTATTGTTAGATTATCTGTCTCGCTATTACCGGAAATGTTATATGCCTCTCCGACTTTGCCATATTTAGCAACATGCCAAATTGCCCTACAATTATCTTCTACATGAATCCAGTCTCTTATATTAAGTCCAGGATTATCTTCAGACCACATTAGAGGAACTTTTTCCCCTTCCAAGAGATTTGTTATAAAGAGAGGGATCAACTTTTCTGGAAACTGCAGTTTTCCGTAATTATTGGATGAACGTGTTATTAATGTAGGAGTATTTTCTGTTGTATGATAGGCAGTAACAAGATGTTCCGCAGCAGCTTTAGTAGCAGAATAAGTACTGGAAGGAGTTAATTTATCCTCCTCAACGAAACTTCCCTCTTTCTTGCTACCATAGACCTCGTCCGTAGAAATTTGTACAAATCTTTCTAATCCTAGTTTGGAAGAGACTCCCAATAAATTGGCTGTACCCAAGATATTTGATAGGACAAAAAGATCTTGGTATTGGATGCTTCTATCAACATGGCTCTCTGCGGCAAAATTAAATACTAAATCTGGATGCACTTGACTAAAAACTTCCTCGACCAAATCTTTATTGGAGACATCTCCCAAAAAAAATTTATATCTTGGATCATTGCTCAAACCAAGATACTCTATATTATCGCCTTTGGCAGCATAAGTTCTTTTGTCTAGATTTGAAACCTCAATTTCAGATTCTCCAGAGTTCTGTAGAAGAAATTCTATAAAATTGCTACCGATGAACCCAGAACCGCCTGTAACTAAAATTTTCATTTAGACAAGAAGTAAGGGAATTAATTTTTAAAGATTATGATATCCAGATTCATTCCTTTTGAATTTTATTTACAATATCTACAAATGCCGGTCTTGTAATTAAGATTCCTACAGTAATCCCGATAATTGTTGTAAATGCAAATCCTTTGAAAAATCCTGCGGCAGCCCAATACAAGGGAAGCAATGCAACAAATGCGGTGAAATAAGAACCTAAAATAATCGAGAATGCCCTTTTCAATCTTTGTTTCAAGTTCAACAATTTTGTTTTTGCTTCATCAATAATAATTATCTGACTATCTATTCCCGTTCCTATAGTTGCCAAAATACCTGCAATACTAGGAAGATCCAGATTCCATTGAATAAATGCTGCAATCCCCAGGATAATTATTATTTCAGACAAACTTGTGAGAATTAATGCCAAAGAGAGTTTGATTCTTTTATATCGAATGAATATAACAATTGAAACTGCAAATATTGCGATTATTCCTGCAAGTATTATCGCACTGGTGAAATCCTGCCCCAACAAAGGAGAGATAGTATCTAGCTCAACTATCTGCAGCTGGAATGGAAGACTTCCCGTCTCAAGAATTGTCTGCAACTTCTTCATTTGCGCAATAGCTGAATTATACGCATCTGTCTGGGTTGCACCTGCCCCATACCCCTGAATTGAGACTTGAGTCGTGGTATAACCTTTAAGATTTGCACTTATGTTTAAACTTTCAATTAGCTGATTGTCAAGATATAAGTCAATATTTTTTGATAAGTAATTTCCGTTAGAATTTGATATAACAGATAAATTCTGAGTAAGCAATGCAAATCTCTCTGCTGCAGCCTGACTTAAATAGACTGCAAAACTAAACTGACAGGTATAAGAACCATCTGATTGCTGACTGCAAGATTGTATCCCGGATTGTTGCCCGGATGTTGCAACTGATGCTATATCCTGTTTTTCTCCTTGGAAAACTGTTTGATTCCCAATCATAGCAACAAACTTCCCCTGCTGTGAAATCAGGCTTTCTAAATCATTAGGAGTTGCACCGGCGATCTCTATGCTCACATAGTTGTTTCCGCTTAAATCACTGATTGGAGAAACTTGAATATCCTGCAAACCGTAAACATTTAATCTATTTGAGATCATCTGCGCAACTTCACTTGCTTGACTTACAGTCATTGACTGATTTGCTGCTTGCACAAGTGCCTTTGCTCCTCCTGAAAGATCCAGACCCATTTTTAGATTTGTTGGAGGAATATTCGAAACAACAATATCTGGTGAGGAGTTTGAATAATAAATTATCTGACCTTGATTTGTATTGAAAACAACTTTAACACTATTAGTTGATGTAAACAGGCTTTGAACGATGTTTGAATAATCTTCAGTATCTGTCACAGTCTGGTCATTAATTGAATTTATCACAGAACTGGAATTAAACCCTTGAAGAGCTGCAGTTGAATTTTGATTTACACTTGAAATAACAACTCCTTTTTGAAATAAGTAAGGACTATAAAATATAGACAAAAGAGATAATATAAGAAAGATAATTAATAACCAAATTTTCCAAGTGAGTTTAAGCTTTGCTTTCATTTTTTCGTGTTGCGTACCATTTAATTATTGAGGCATTTGTAACCCATGTATTATAAATATCAAAGCAAAGACCAATTGCAAGTATTGTAAATATCTGAGATAGTGTACTTGAGAAAGAACCCGTTATTACCAATGCACTTAAAACAGATACCAATGCGGTTACAGACATTGTAATACCGGTCTTGAATGCCCCGAAAATCCTGTTATTTATAGAACCAGAATCTCTTTTCAAAACTCTATTCGTAAGTAATATATCAGTATCAACAGAATATCCAATCAACATCAAGAATGCTATAATTCCTGCGGAGGACAATCTCATTCCAATCATATCTACTACAACAAGAGTCATCAAGATATCCGCAAATGCAGACAGAACAACCGCTCCTGAAGGAACAAAAGTCCTGAACAGAATAAATACCACAATAGACATGAATACAAATGCAATCAATATGGCAAGTATCAACTGTTGGTAAAAATCTGATCCAAGTGTAGGACTTGTAAACTCAAAACTACTATTCTGATTTGTCAGATTATATCCTAAGTAATCACTAATTATCTGCCTTGCCGCAGTTGCATTTTCTGTTGTCTGAATCTGCACTGCTTTCTGCTCTTGAGTAATCATATCTTTTATAGAATTTACTTGTATATCCCCCAAAGAACCCGAAAGGTCCTGTTGTAATTTAGTTACACTTAAATTATTGCTATTAATAGTAACCAAAGTTCCTCCGGAAAGAGAAATGTCTTTGTAAATAAAATCATTGGTTTGAAGATGGAAAAAGAAAATAAAAATTACTGAAGAGATTATAAGAATGGCTGTGAGAACAAAAAGCAGCCTATACCTTTTATCGTAAAAGTCTTTAAGAGAGTCAATAAATTTTTTCTTTTCCTTTTGTTCTTCCATCTTGTAAATGCGTAGGCCGGGGGTTGAACCCGGACCATCTGCTTGGAAGGCAGATATACTAACCGCTATACTACCCACGCTTAAAAATATGTATTAAAAGAGAGTTTTAAAGATTATTGTTTAGCCTGTTGGCCACATATAATAAGGTATCAAATGGCAGGAACATTTGGTATCCAATTGGCCACAATGTGTTCCGTATCCGTTTTTCTGCCAAGCTTCTTATTTCTGAAAAATGAAAATATAAATCTAATGCGTCTCTTTCAACCTTGATTTCACATTTTTCTGGGCTATCAAAATTATCAGAAGAATATTTTGGAAATGTATGCAATACTTCATGAACCAAAGACAGGGCCATTTCCTCCAAAGGCTGATTTATAGAGATAATCGCTTCATTATTAAGTAAATATGCAGAACCTTCAAAATTATCTATCCAAATTGGTATATTCTCAATTTTCTTAACTATCTCATCTACAGAATTGCTTTTTTCTCCCATTTGAAATGCGCCCGATAGGATTTGAACCTACGACCCTCTCCTTAGGACGGAGATGCTCTAATCCAGGCTGAGCTACGGGCGCTTCGACTAAACTAAGACTATCTTTTTAAATAAGTTTGGTATCATTAAATTATGGAAGAAAAACAGATGAAGAGTATAGTGATTGCACTAATAATTTTTATAATAATCCTTTTGGGAGTTGCAGGATATTTTATCTATCTATATTTAAGCGGGCATAGTTTTGGTTCAAATAACCTTTCCGGTACATCTTCAGAGTATAATAGCCCTAATTATGAAATGATAAATATCCCAACTTCTGCAGGAAATAAAACAATTTTAATAGAATCAAATATCACAAATTATTCAATTTCAGATATAGAAAAGAGTTTAGCAAATTATAGTTCTATAATTCTAAAGTTATATAGTCTACATAATATCCCCCTAACTTCAATTACTCCAAAAATTCAATCATATCTTGACAATAATTCCTATTTTATGGAAGTATCCAATGGAGATATTATAATCAGTGAGGGGAACATAACTAACCCCGATATAACAATTGCAACAACATCTCAAGAGCTGTCAAACATACTCGAGAATGGTACTTCTGTAGGGAGTGCGCTCTCTTCAGGAAGTATAAAAATTGATGCTGAAGCAAACCAATTTACTTTAGCTTCTAAAGGCTATTTGACTTTATTTAATGAGCTCTATTCATAAATGCGGGAGACAGGATTCGAACCTGCGCAGGCACTAAGCCACAAGAGCCTTAATCTTGCCCGTTTGACCGCTCCGGCACTCCCGCGTACAAATATCATTGAAGAGCCCCTATAAAAAGTTTTATAAATGGCTATGTCTAGGAAATTTCGAAGACGGCCATAGTAAAAGGGAAACACCTGGTCTCATTCCGAACCCAGAAGTTAAGCCTTTTATGTTGATGGTGGTAGTTTCGAAAAGAAGCTAAGTCATTAAGCTGTCTTCTATAATTTTATAAAAAAGGTTCATTTCTACAATAAATGAAGAAATCTTCAAAAAAAGAAGCGGAAGAGGAGATTAAAAACTTCTTTCAGGATATAAAAAATAAAACCCCGGATGAAATCAAAAAAGTCACCAAGAAGGCTATGAGCCAAAATATCAAACTAAAAGAGTTAAGGAAGACATTTTGCGGGAAATGCTTTAGCCCTTATAAAAATCCAAACATAAGAATCAAGAGGGGGAAAAAATCTGTTAGATGTGAAAATTGTGATAATATAAGCAGATGGAAGATTAAGCTTTCTTGAACTTCCCAACAAGTTCAATTAAGTCTGTTTGCCCTAAAAATACAGATCTGCAGCAGTATCTTTCCAATCCGAGCTCATCCAAGACTTTTCCTGATTTTTCACCATTCGCAACTCTCCTTTTGTACTCTTCCCACAACTGCCCAATAGGCTTGCCACAGGAGAAACATCTTACAGGGATTATCATATATTTATTCTTGAAAATTAGTTTTTAAACATTACTATCTACGTAGAGCTCTTTTAAATCTCCTTAAGCTTTTCTCCTCTTTTTCATCCTCTCTCTCTTTTTGCCTTTCTGCAAATTCTTTGTACTTTCTTTCTGCATTAAGATACATTCTTCCTAAAATTTGGTCGTAACCTTGAGAACTGCTACAATGTTGAATAACCTCTCCGCTAGGACGGAGTATATACAAGTAATAAGTTTCAGAACCTCTAAACTGGTCACGGTCCACTCTTAATCTATTCCCACAAACCCGGATTGCATAGCTATTGCTATCCGAGGGTTCATTTTCTATATCTTTCGGATTTGCCCTTAAAAATCTTCTTTCTACGTTCCTGATTTCCTCTTCCAACATATTATCATTTATCATAAAAGTCTGGGATTTTGTTGACTTAAAAACCTTTTGAAACATACAAATCTTTAAAAACTAATTTTATTTTCACAGATAATCAAGGTGAAAAAATGAGGAAATGTGTTTATTGTGGTTCTGATCTTAAAGACAATAGATCTATGGAAATCTGTGACAGGTGCGGAGAAAAGGTATGGGGGAAGAAGATGTTTGATGCAATAAAAAAGACCACAGATGAAACAAGGGATAAGGGAGATCTAGAGCTTATGAAATCAGACTTATTGGATAATACCGGTAAAAGATTCTTCTGAGGAGCGGAGAGCATAGCTTTTTAAATGATTTGTTTCTGTTTAATTTATGGGTAAATCAAAAAGAATTCAAACTAATGGAAGGCCTGGACTAAGCAAAATATTCCAAAAATTCGAAAAAGGAAATTCTGTTGCAGTTGTAAGAGAACCTTCTATAGATGCAAGGTTTCCATTTAGACTTCAAGGATTAACAGGAGTAATTACCGGAGAAAGAGGGAATTCTTACATTATTGAAATAGCTACACAGAACAAGAAAAAAACGTTTTTAATTGAGCCTGTTCATTTGAAGAAAATAAAGCAATAAAATGATAAAAGACAGACAATCCCTTAGCATGACCGAGTCGGAAGAGTACATTAAAGATAATGAGAATTCTGCAGACTTGAGCAAATTTATGAAGAAGTTTGTGAAGCTAGATGTCAAAAAAGCAAAGGAACTTAGGAAAAAGATTGAAGGATTGAACTTCATGAAAATCAAGCCAGATTATACTTCCAAAGTTATAGACATTTTGCCGGAGACTTCAGAAGACTTAAATAAAATTTTTGTGGACATAACCTTAGATGAAAATGAAACTCAAAAGATCTTGGATACAGTTAAAGAATTTATCAAATAGAGAAAATGGAAAAAGAAGAATATGCGATAGTACTAGATTATTTACCAAACGGATATCCTTTGGAAAAGAAAATGATTCCTATAGTGCAGGCTATAGGTGAGAAAGAGCTAACTCTATTAGAATTGATACCAAGAAGGGGAGAAAATTTTGAAGTAGGCGAGAAAGTTTACATTGGAGAAGGAAAGAGAGACAAGGTTTATTATATTTCTGGGAGGCTTCAACGCGAGAAGTTAACTGAATCTGCAAAAGCCCAACTGGAAGAATTTATAAATAAGGTTGTTAAGGAAAGAGAGAAAGAATTCGTGGAATTTTTTAACAAGTCTGAGGCAATAAATAAGAGAGTTCATCAGCTTGAATTTTTGCCCGGATTAGGAAAGAAGCATATGCATGATATTCTTAAAGAAAGGGAAGAAAAGCCCTTTGAATCCTTTGAGGATATTAGAAAGAGAATTCCAAATCTCCCAGATCCCGAAAAGGCAGTTGAGAGAAGAATTTTTAAAGAGCTCGTAGATAGAGAAAGATATAATCTGTTCATTCATTAAAATGGAAGCAAAACAACAAAGTAATGAGAGAATCGTCAGAATTTTGTCAAAAGATATAGAAGGAAATATGACCCTTTATGCTGGTTTGGCTAAGATTAAGGGTATATCCTGGAGCTTTTCAAATGCTATATGTTATGCTTTAAAACTTGACAGAACTAAAAAGATTGGTTCCCTTTCCGATGAAGAAATAAAGCAGATCTCGGACTTTGTCAAGAAGCCCTCATTGCCTATTTATATCCTAAACAGAAGAAAAGACAGAGACACGGGAGAGAATAGGCATGTTATTGGAGTTGATTTAGAACTGTCAAAAGAATTTGATATTAAGAGATTGAAGCAGATTAAGAGTTATAGAGGAGCAAGACATACATTAGGATTGCCTCTGAGAGGACAGAGAACAAAGGCAAACTTCAGAAAGAACAGAAGCAGAGGAGTAGGAATTAAAAAGAAGAATAAAACAGGCAAATGAAGAGAAAACATAAACTTTATTCAAGGCCTAAGAAACCTTATGACAAGAAAAGGATTGAGGAAGAAGCAATAATTATAGAGAGATTTGGATTGAAAAACAAGAGAGAAATCTGGAAAGTTCAGGCCAAAGTTGATGCAATAAGAGAAAAGGCAAAAAATCTTATAACCGCTCCAGAGGAAGAGAAAGAAGCTTTCTTTAAAAGATTGAAAAGAATTGGATTAAATGTGGACAGTATCGCAGATGTGCTTTCGCTAACTAAGGAAGATTATATGGCTAGAAGATTGCAGACTGTCGTATTCAACAAAAAGCTTGCCACAACAATAAAAGGTGCAAGACAGTTTATAACTCACAAAAAAGTTTCTGTTAATGGAGGACTAGTTAACAGCCCTGCATATATTGTGCCAATAGAATTGGAAAATAAAATATCTATAAAACATAAATTAAGAATCAAACCAGAAGCACCAAAATTAAACACTGAAGAGATGATAACAACCGAAAATGCCATTGGAGAATGAAATTGTAGAAGAGCAGCCCGAGCTGGAAATTGAAGACGAAAAGCATGCTGAAAAGAAGAAGAAAGAAATTGAAGCAATAATTCATATCTATACTTCCTTTAACAATACAATTGTACATGTTACAGACATGTCCGGCAGAACACTGTCCAAAGTCACTGGAGGAATGGTTACAAAGCATTCCAGACTTAAAGCAAATCCCACAATTGCAATGTTCATTGCAAAGAGAGTTTCAGAAGAGATTTTGCCCTTGGGGATTAAGTCGCTTTATGTTAGAATAAGAGCAAAAACGGGCAATGCTACTCCTGGGCCAGGAGCTCATGCAATAATAAAAAGTCTTTCAAGATCCGGATTTAAAATATTGAACATACTAGATATTACGAGAATCCCAAGAGGAGGACCTAAAGTCAAGGGAGGAAGAAGAGGTAGAAGAGTTTAAAAGTTCCCTCAATTTTTTATCAAAATGGAAATAATAGACAAGAGAGAAAATCAGATAACATTCAAAGCAGAAATAAGCGATAGTCTGGCAAATTCGATAAGACGTTACATAAGCCAAATCCCAGTACTGGCTGTTGGTGAGGTTGAGATCTACAAAAATGACTCTCCTTTATATGATGAAACAGTTGCCCACAGAATCGGATTAATTCCCCTTAAAATGGACAAGTCTGTCAATGAAAAAACGGAAATGGAGATGAAATTAACTGTAAAAGGAGAGGGAATGGTTTATTCTGGAGACTTAAAGGGAGCATTGGGAGTTGTTTACGACAAGATCCCAATAACTTCTCTTGGAGGCGAGGAAAATGAACTGCAAATAGTTGCTTTCGCCAAGACGGGAAAGGGGAGCGACCACTCAAAGTTCTCTCCGGGATTAATGTATTACCGGCATGTTGTTGAACTGAAAATGGATTCTGATTTATACGATGAGATCAAGGAAGCTATTCCTTCAAATGAAATAAAAAAAGAAGGGAAGAGCATTGTCGTCTTGGATAATCTCAGGAGAGAAGTTTCAGACGTTTGTGAGCAGATATGCAAAGAAAAGGGAAAGAAATTGGAAATTATTCCAAAGGAAGAGCTAATAATAACTGTAGAATCATTTGGCCAGTTGGAAGTCGGTGAAATCTTTAAGAGAGCCATTGCAGCATTGGAAAAAGATTTGGAAGTTGTTTCCAAAAAGATTTAGTTCTATATTTTTAAAAAGTTACAATCTATCCTTTTTTATGCAGGGATAGCGAAGTGGTCAAACGCACGAGACTCAAAATCTCGTCTCTTAGTGAGTTCGGAGGTTCGAATCCTCTTCCCTGCACTTAATATACTAAAATCTTTTAAACTTAGAAAAAAAGGAGTAATATGTTCAATTCAGTTTATGAGAAAATGAATAACTCTTTCAAGGAAATTTGGAGAGAGATTAAGAGATCCAAAAAAGTTCTTCTAACACTGCATCCCGGACCGGATGGAGATTCCTTGGGATCATGTGCTGCAATGAAGTATGTATTAGAAAAAAAAGGTCTAAAGGTAAGATTGATCAGCAAGGATAGTGTTTCCGAAAATCTGGACTCTTATGAATTTAGCAAAGAGGTAGAATATGGGGTAGATATAGAAACATTAAATTTGGATGAATTTGATTATATTATCTTTCTGGATTATGGCTCATTAGACAAATTCTCAGATGAATTTATAGAGAGGCTAAAAAAGCATAAAGTAATTGATATAGATCATCATGTCACCAATGCATATTATGGAAATTTAAATTATATTAGTCCCGAATCTCCTTCTTGCTGTTCGATCCTCTATGAATTTTTTGAAAAGGAACACATCAAATTCAACAGAGAGATAGCATTAATGTTAATGTTGGGAATCTGCACAGACACCTCTTTTTTTATCTATAAAGATTCATTAGATTCTCTCAAAAAAGCAGTAGTCCTGATTGAAAAAGGCAAGCTAGATTACCGAAAAGATCTAGTCGCCAAAATTACAACCAACAGCTGGGAATTAAAAAAATTGCATGGAATTTTGCTTACAAATATGAAAAGAGAAGAGATTAACGGAAAAAGTGTTGCTTACAGCTGGGTGAATAAGAAAGATTTTCAAAAAGTTGAGTTGAAGACTTCAGATATTGGATTGGGAATCCTTTGCATGCAGGGAATAAAAGATTTAGATTTAATATTTACTTTGATTCAGGTCGAAGACAATAAAGTCAGAGGATCTTTCAGGAGCAATAAGTTTGATACTACCATTTATTCTACTGTTCTTGGCGGAGGAGGGCATAAGGGAGCTTCAGGTTTCACTTTAGATATGAAAGATGTCAAAAAGGCGGTTGAGAGCGTTCTGAAAGTAATTCGAGAGAAAGGATTTGTTGAAGCAGAGAAAGTAGATGATGAAGCCAACCTGAGTTCTTATTAGTGCATCATTGGAGGACCTTGTACAATATTCCCGCTAGAATCAACTACTATTGCGAAGTCATCCCCAAGATTGTAATCATCATTATCTGCAACATTATCATCGCCCATTGATCTTTCTATGAAGTATAATTGCTGTCCTGGTTGTATTGTATAAGTCTGATTATAATAACTCTGCTTTAATGCGGTGAGAATATAAGTAGTGCTCCCATCAGAGTTTGAAGTAGTATTAAGCTGAAAACCAGTTATTGCCTCTTGAGCATCTGAACTTAAGGTAGGCGTAGAAATAAGATAGGCATAAGGGTAATAAGGACTATTGGAGAAACTTGTTCCAACGGAAGAAGTTGTGAATATAGTTTTACCTGTTGAAGTGTGAGGAGTAAAAATGACAAAACCTATAATGATAACTGCAAGAGCAGCAAGAACCACCAACGTAATCCCTAAAGGCTTTAATCCCTTTTTTTCCATATGCTAAGAACTTAACAATTGTTATTTATAAATTTTATGGTTCATGACTGATACAAATGTTTAAATATCCTATTTAGAGAGTATATTTACCTGCGAGTCTCAAACTCGGCGTTAGCAGGAGTCAGACTTCTGCTTTAAGAATAAAATGAAATCAAAAACCAAGATAAGCACACAATCAAAAAGAAAAAGAAATCCAGAATTAGTTGAGACTATCATGACTGCAAAGAAAAATGATAAATGGTTTAGAGTTTCTGAGATTCTGGCTTCTCCAAGAAAAAATAAGGTTGAAAAGAACCTAGAAGAGATAAACAAAGGATCAAAAAGTGAAGAGGTAGTAGTTGTTCCGGGAAAAGTTCTTTCTATGGGAGAGCTAGATAAAAAAATAAAAGTAGTAGCATTGGATTTTTCTGAAAGCGCAAAAGAAAAGATATTAAAATCAGGCAGCAAACTTTCAACAATACTTGAAGAGATTAAAATGAATCCAGAAGCAAAGGGGGTTAAAATATTAGAATGAAAATAATTGATGGAGCAGGCGCAACTCTCGGAAGATTGGCTAGCTATGCTGCCAAAAATGCACTGAAAGGAGAAGAGGTAAAAGTATTAAATTGCGAGAAAGTAATCATAACAGGAAATAAAAAAGATATTCTTGAAGAGTACAAAGGAAAGAGAAGATGGGTTGGGAGTACTCAAAAGGGTCCAAAATACTCCAGAAGCATCGACAGAATTGTCAAAGTAACAATCAGAGGGATGCTTCCAAATTACAGAAATGGAAGAGGAAGAATTGCATACAAAAGAATAAGATGTTATGTTGGAGTACCTAAAGAATTCGAAAACTCAAAAAAAGAAACAATGGAAAAAAGACAAATAAAGAAATCATATGAAGTTGGAGACATTTTCAAATGAGCGAAGCAAAAAGAATAATTACCTCAGGAAAAAGAAAATCTGCAATCGCAAGAGCTACGATTAAGGAAGGTTCAGGGGAGATTAGGATAAACAACAAGAACTATAAGACATTACAGTTTTTTGACAAATTAAGAATTGAGGAACCATTAAGAATAACACAGGAAGTTTTGGGCAAAATTAATTTTGATGCTTCTATTGAAACCAAGGGCGGCGGAGAAAAGGGGCAGATTGAAGCTGCAAGACTTGCTTTGGCAAGATCAATTTCCGAATTCGAAAACTCAAAGGAGTTAACAGAAACTTTAGAGAATTATGATAGAAATCTTCTTATAGCAGATGTTAGGAGAAAAGAGGCCAGGAAACCAGGGGATAGTAAGGCCAGAGCAAAGAGACAGGCATCCAAGAGATAATTATTTAATTTTTAGCTGTTCTAGTTTATTCTGAACGTGATTAAACAAAGTTGAGGAGATTAGCGGCGTGTGAGAACCTTCATATATTTGATTGTTGAATTTTATTTTTCCGATGTAGGTAAAATTTCTCAGAATTTTTTTCAGACCATTGACTGAAAGATTGTGTTTTTTTGCAAGCTGGTTCAAGCTGATATCATCTCTTAAAAATTCTTCAAAAATTTCTTCTACTTCTTTGTGATTTATGCCTGGAGCTAATTTTCCTTCCTCAATTTTATAACCAAAAGGTATCCTGGACATTAATTCCCCCTGAGACGCTTTCTTGATCATCCCTTTTTTCTGCCTTTGCCCAATGCCCCCTGTATATTTCCTGAAAGTATCCAATATCTTTCCATCAATCTTTTCTCCAATATACTCTTTGAAGTCTTCTTCTTTATTGGGAGAGAAATAATAGCAAATATCGCAAAGGGGGACATCAAATTTCTTTTTCTTTGAGGGGCTTCCGCATTTAATGCATTTTTCTTCCATCTTATATGGTAACTCCTAATTTCTTCAACTCGGCAATAAAATGTTTCCTATTTTTATATAAAATAGAAGTGATTCCAAGTTTTCTTGGTGCAGTCAAATTCCAAGTTTGATTGTCTGTGAAGAGAGCATCTTTCGCCTTTACATTTAATTTTTTCAGAGAAACTTTGAAGATTTCTGAATTTGTTTTTCTTGACCCAACATCGCAAGAGGCAGTGATGCTATCAAATTTCTTATAATATTTATTATCCAACAAAGCTTCTTTTGCAATCTGCCAGATGTCCGAAATTATCCCGATTTTATATCCTGCCTTTTTTAACTTCAAAGCAAATTTGTAAAGCTTTTTGTCTATCCTGAAATTTTTTTTGTAAGCTTTGATGTAAATCTTTTTCAATCTTTCCGGACTTATCTCTAAGTTAGTGCCCATCTCCTTTAACGCCTCAGATCCTGAAATTTTTCCAGAGATTCCGTCAGCATAAGCCGTATCTATTGAGTCAAGATACTGGTCAAGCGAAAGCCTTAATGTCTTAGATACAAACTCATGCACACCAACTGCGAACTCTTCTTTTTCCCCTATCGACAAAACTCCTCCTAAATCAAAAATAATTGCTCTGAACCTCTTCATATTCTTATTTAACTGAAATTGTTTAAATAAGTTGCTTTTTAATTTACTAGATTAAGCGATTAGTCTTCAGACCATATAAAATTTTTTAAACTATACTCGACCATTAAAAAAATGATAGAGTATAAAATAGCACCAGGAGATTGTGGAATAGCTGAAAGGCAATTTCATGTTTTGGAAGCATTAATAGACTTACGGAATATTAGCAAAACAAAAATAGTCACAGAACAAGATTTAGTTGATAGATTGTATAATGATATGTCCTGGTTTTTTTCTAGAACAAAAGAAGGTAGAATAGTAAGTCATGAGGTAATAGAAGACGTAGAGAGATTACAGCAAAGAGGATATCTTTTTGAAGATACTAAAGGATCTATTACTCCAACAAAAAAAGCAGAATCAATTTACAACCAAATATATGGAATTGTAGAACCCTAAAATTTCACTTTTTCTTTTTCATTAGCAGCCTTTGATTAATCAACATAATAACAACTGCAAGTATAAGAAAAATCCAGCTTGCAGTAAAAGTCAGAATGATGCAAGCGATTGCTAGGAGAGATAATACTACAACGATAGGACTTTTTATTTTCATAAGCTATCAATATTAGAACTGAATCTTTTTTAATTCTTCTTTTTCTATATAATGGACTATACAAACTTGTTTGCAATTATGGGAAAAATATATAAAAAGATTTTACCACAAAAGAGATGGAAGGACTCGCAAGATTCCTTTCTGTTTTAAGGAATGAAAAACTATAGCGCAAAAGATGTTAGTTCTTACATTGCTAGTTCAAACAAAGAAGCCCATCCGCATCTTGAAGAGCTCAGAAAAATAATAAAAGAGACTGTCCCTAAAGTGGAAGAAAAGATAAGTTGGGGTGTGCCATTCTATTGGTATTGCGGTGCCCTTGTTGGATTTGCCACATTCAAAGATCATGTTAGCTTTGGCTTGGGTCTTACAGGACTTCAAAGCAAAGACCGCGAAATACTTGAAAAGAAAGGATATGTAACCGGGAAAAAGATTATACAAATCAAGTTCGACCAAAAAGTGCCAACATCTGAGATAAAGCAGATTCTAAAAGCACAAGCAAAAATGAATGAAGAGAAAAGAATGTAAAAGATTTAATTCCAGAGAACTCTTGTGTATGCCCCCTTTCTAAATTGGTGTTAATGGCTGGAGAAGGATTATAGAGATAATTATCATAATTATTGAAATTCCAAACATAATCCACGAGTATAAAATTGGATTACGACCTTGAATAATCTTCCAAACAGTTATTATGCTCATCAAACCAACCCCAATCCAAAAACTAATAGCCCATTCAAAATACCTTTTTTCTTTTACCATTTTATTGAAATTTGTAATCTTTGTTTTCCCAGGACTGCCCTCCTTTGTATTCGATTTCATGCCTGCATATCAATTTCGTATCTAGATAACTCTTGAATCCTTTATCTCTTGCATTGTTCATAATTACAGAGCATTCGTCTATTATTATTTTGCTCTTTGAAGAATCAAGATAATCTCCGCTTTTTCCGTAATCTAACGAGCCGAATGCTTTCCGGCTTAGCATGAGACATCCACTTTGCGCAAAATCTATTTCAAGCAAGTCCCCAGATTTGATCTCTTCTTCGGAAATCCATCTTGTTATTTTTGAATCAATATCTAATTTAAATCCGAGATTTTTCATTTCTTCCTTTTCCCTCATTGTCAGGAATTTGAACGCAACAGGCATCCACTTCATCGTTCCCTGAATATTGAAGAAATTATAATAAACACCTCCAACGATATCCTTTTCGTCCTTGATCAATCTATTTATTATGTCTGGGGGAACAATTACATCTGAATCAAGCATCAGCAGGTAATCATATTCTCCTTCCCTCGCCTCTTTTATTATGAGGTTCCTACTATGGACAAGGCGAGTCATGGAAAATTCTTCATTGCTGTCATCCCTTATTATGGATATCTTATCCCATTCCTTTGATTTCAAATAATCATAAAAATCATCTTCTTTGGAATTGTCAACAAGCAATATATCAAAATTTTCATAATCAAGATTCTTGCATGCTGTGATGAACTCATGGATGACCTTCCTGGCACCTTCATATACCGGAGCAGCTACAAGGACTTTTGGCTTCATTTTAGAGACTGTCTATGGGCGACTGAATCTTTTTTAATTCTTCCCTTGATATATGCGTGTAAATTTGAGTTGTTGACAAGTCTGCATGGCCTAAAAGCTCCTGGATTTTTCTTATATCTACTCCATTCTCCAATAAGTGAGTAGCAAAGCTGTGCCTTAATGTGTGTGGATGGACTCCTTTTTTTATTCCTGCTTTTCTCGTTGCGGTTCTTACTATCTTCTGAATATTCCTATCACTCAATTTTCCCTTTGGTCCTGTGAAGAGATAATCTTGTTTGAGTTCTTGTTGGGTAGTTACTTGTTTCCTCAAATCTTTTAATAAAAACTGAGGAACATTCACAACCCTGTCTTTTTTTCCTTTGGCTTGTCTAACTTGGCAGATCATCTCCTCAAAGTTTAAGTCGTTCAATTTAAGATTAAGAATTTCGGAAACTCTAAACCCGCAGGCATAGATTAGACTTATCATCAATTTACTTTTTTTGTTTGGTAATGCATTAAATAATCGTTTCACTTCATCTTTTGTTAAAACTGCAGGGATTCTTTTTTCTCTTTTTGGTCTTCTGATTCCGAGTGTTATATCTTTCTTGAGGATGTTTGAATATGCATATCTTAACGCAGACAAGAATACAATAACAGAAGAAGAGGCACTGTCTGAGAAGTTCTCGGCCATGAATAGTTTTACATCATCTTCATCTACTTCATCTGGATTCTTGTGCGAGTAATTGAGAAGTTCGTTGTTTGCGTTTAGATAGTTACGAATTGTGTATGCTGAGTTCTTGGAGATTTTGAGTTCTGTTTCAAGTTTTTTTAGAAATTCTTGTTTATCCATCTTGCTTCCTTTTGTACCCCTTTTTCAGCTTTTGTATATAATTTTTTATTGGATCAAGACTCTTCTCTCCGATAGTCTTACCTTCTAGAGTAAGCATTTCGTCTGGCCAAGTAAGGAGGAATTTAAGATTTCCATATAGACTTTTATTTATTCCCTCTTCTTCCGAGAATTTGGGAAATCCCTGACTTTTAGAAAAAGCAATCATCCTATGTAAACCGATTCTACCCAAAGCATCTATATTATCTGCATCTCTTAAAATTCTAGATTCTATTTGTAATTCTTCCTTCTTCCTTAATAGATGCGAGAAATGATTATCATGATCTTCAATGGCTAGAACTATCTTTTTTATTTTTTCTTTGGGAAAATCTAAGTCTATGAGTATCTTTTCCGCTTCTTTTGCACCAACTAAAGAATGATCTTTAACAGATCCATTCTTAAAGGCTATATCATGCAATAAACAAGCTAGAGTTAATACCTCTTTATCTGCTTCTGAATGTTTCTTAGCAATTTTATTTGTATTTTTTAGGACTCGTTTGATATGATTATAATTGTGCCCCGTTTTATCATTTTTCAAACTCTCTTTGACTAGTCTTTTAATTCTATTAATCTTCTCTTTTTGCATATATTGGATTGTGCGAACTTGTTTATAAGAATTTAGGAATAAAACTCCACTTGATATCTTCTTTAAAATTAAATCCTTTTTCTCTTAGTTGTTTAGCAATCTCATTTCTATATCTTAAATCATGAAACATTTTATGATGATTTGGGCAAAGTCCAACCAGGTTGTCTTTTGAATTATTAGCTTTGTTTTCATCCAAATGGTGCAAATCAACTATTTTGTCAAAACTACAAATTGCACAACTTTTTGTTATCTTATTATATAAGTCAGAATCTATGTTATGTCTTAATCTGTGATTATGGTCTTTTGTTACTTCCAACATAAAAATAGTATTATAACATCCCCCACACAAACCCTTAGCTTTTAGAGGAAGAATTCTTTTGCACCTCTTACATTCTTTTTCTTTAGGTTTCCAAGCAAGTTTAATATAGCACTTATGACAATAACCCTTTGCTTCATGTTCAGTTTCCTCTCCGCAATTCTTGCACTTAATGATCATAGAGCCAAATTAACTCTTTAATATAAAAAAGTGCGTAAGAACTTTTTAGTGACTTCTCATTTTTCTGTTGTTCTGAGTAGTGGCAATATAGGTTGTACGAAGTATTTACGCATAAACCGGGTTTATACGGGAAATTATAATTTTTTTGTTGAAAGACTAGGGGATTTAGGCTCCCTCCCCCCTACATATCCCGGTTGTCTTTGCATAAGAGGGGGAAATCTATCTTTTGCAGGAGGCTCATAACTTATTAGATGAAGATTTGTGCACTTAGGTTGGCTTTGTGAAAGTAGCATTTCTAGATTATCTTTTTCACCTGGAAAACTTACTAAAAAACTTTTAATTAACCCTTCCCGATCATATCCTGAGCTTTTGGAGAGGTAATAGTCTAGCGCTTCTAAAGGGGAATCAAATCTTTCAACAGACTTTGAAGGCCAGATTACGGGGATGGATTGACTGCCAGAATATCTGAGGCCGAGATACATTTCGTGATCCCAGGCAATTTTCCCTATTCCTGTCGCCCTAAAATGAAAATAAACTCCCCATGGACTTACTATTAGATTTTGAGTTTCTTGTTTCATGCTTGACAGGAACAATCAAACTTTTTAAAAATTTAGATGATAAAGTTGACCTTCATGCATTAAGGTACGGTTTGTATAAATAAAAAATTAAAAGAAAAAGTTTTGAAGAAAGGAGATTTATCTTTTCTTCTTCATGCTGTAATTTCTTGCTAATTTGCTTATACCTAAAATCAGTACAAGAACTGCAAGAACCCATTGGACCCACATCGTGGACCAGTCAAATCCCAATCCCAAAAGGCCAAGGATCATGACTACTCCTATAATTGTGAAAATCCAAGCTGATAATTTTGCCATATTTTTACCTCCTTTTATAAGAGTATTAGAAATAACTGAATTATAAACTTTTCTCAGTAAATACTTACCTTGAGACCCCTTTTTTATTTAATATATCTAGACTCTGAGGGCCATTGTGCACTAAGGTGAGGTTAGTTAATAATATTTTATTTTAGTTAGGACAATTTTTTTCTCGATGACAAAAAAGATATTGAAATTTTAAACAGCTGTTTGTGGGTGTTTAAACAGCCTGTTTGCCATAAAAATTTGAAAAAATTTGAAAAAAACTAATCTTCTTCAGATCTTATTAAATAATAAAAACACCTCAGGGATTTACCCCCCTTAGATAAAAATACGACGAAAGATTTTTAAATTAGGTTTTATAAGTATATTCATGTTTTGGTTTTTTAAGAAAAAAGAGGTTGAGGGACTAAAAAAAGATACTAAATCGGGTTTTGAATCTGTCAAAAAAGATATAACTTCAATTAATGGCTGGGTAAAATACTTAGATTCCGAAAAAGAGGCTACTAAAAAGAATTTAGAAGAGTTAAAAGAGGATTTATCGTCGATTAAAGAAGAAATTTCTGGGATAAAAAATATAATTTCTTTTATGGGGGAGATTAAGATGAGTCCAAAATCACAAACACCCAAACAGCTGTTTAATAAACAAACAGCTGTTTATGCTGTTCAAACAGCTGTTCAAACAGCTGTTCAAACACCTAGATTAGACCAATTTTCTGTAACAGAAAGAGCAATACTTTGGGTACTCTTGAATTCTGATATGAGACTTAGCTATGATGATTTAGCAGCTATGTTGGGAAAGGAAAGATCCACAATTAGGGGGCAAATAAACACAATAAAACAGAAAAGTGAGGGTTTGATAGAAGAGTCAATCGAAAAAAATGGTAAAAAGAGGGTATTTGTACCTGAAGAAATGAAAGAAAAGATGCTAAAAAGAGTAAAAGTGAGAGTTAGCAAAGAGGAAAAAGATAAAAAGGGTAAGAAAGGTGAATAAAAAAGAGGAGCAAATCAAATAAAGTGAGAGGTAATTAAATGAAGAAAAGGAATAATTAGAGTGTAAAGAAAAAAAGAGAGAACAAATAGGGGAAAGTAAGGGTTGAGAGGGTTGGAAATCTATTCGGTGAGAAGAATAATTGAGAAAGAGAGATTATAGCTCTCTTAATTTCAAAATTACATCCAGGGAGGCTATCTTCTTGAGATTTTGGGAAATTGAGAGTTTAATATTTTTATTGTTTATTTTAATTTTGTTGACGGGAATCTGCTTTTTTATTAGTTTCCCGATATAGTCTCTTATGGAACTTTCACTCAAGTTTAACCTTTTTGAAAGAGTTTTATAATCCACATTTCCGGTTTCTTCATCAATTTCATAGAGGGTTGAAAAAACAAGGAATTCTTGATCCGTAAGATCCTTAAATTTTAGCCTAACTTCTTTCCTAATACTATCTAGGGAATTAAGGATTTTAAGGGCATTATCTAAAGAATTCTCTTCTATCTCCTTTTTTTCTATTTGTTGGTTTGTTGGTTTGTTTGTTGGTTTGTTTGTTGGAACCCCTTCATTTCCAGTGGAGATAGTGCTATTTTGAGCTTTTTGGGGGCTATAGGGGGTATTTTGTGTTGGAATCTGCTCGTTATCTATCTTGTTTACCTTGTTATCTGTTGGAACTTCTTCCATTATTAATATCTCTTTTTTTGTAGAAATAAGCTTATTTAAGCTGAATTTTATCTCACTAAGTTCTTTATTTAATGAGAGAATTTGCGTTCTGAGAGAGTCTATATCCTCTTTTACTTTACCGAATGCCTCTTTAAGAAGATCCATAAGAAAGAGGTATCTTTGGGATATAAAAAGTTAATTATAATCAAAGATGTGCCTTGTAAGCATCATATGCTTGATCTGTTAGTTTCCATCTAATTCTTCGTTTGTAGGAGTTTCCTTCCTGGTTCTTTGTTACTTGGACAAGTAGTCCTTTATCTTTAAGCTCCAAAAGAAGGTCTTTAATATACTCTTCATCCCTTGCCACTTCTTTAGCAATCTCGTAAGTAAAAAACAGCCTTGGGGAGTTAAAAAAGAGGAAAGAAAGTATCTGTTCTGAGATCTTCTCCCTTTTTTCAGTTGAGATTTTCATGTAATAGGATAGAATTATTCTTTTAAAAGTCTATTCTTACTTTACTGGCTCGCTTTTTTGTATAGAACTTAATGGAAGGTGTAATGGAAGATTCAATTCGTCTTCTAATTCAAGAGCCTTTATGTCTGACTTCCTCAAGATAACATTGAATACAAATACCCTAAACTCCTCGGAGGTTTTCTTATCTTTCCAGTCCTTTACTATCTCTTTGGCCATTTTAGGCTCAACTTCAAGAATTACATCTCCTAAAAATTCAATGGCTGCATAATTGGGTTCATATTTTATAGAATAAAGAAATTTGACTCCTATGAGATCATTATTTGTCTTTAAAAGTCCATTAGACTTTAGAGAATTTACTTCTTTGATCTCTAGATTAGCACTAGCCTTGAGGTCCTCAGCTTTGTTTGACAATCTTTCTATACTTATCTTATTAAAGTTAAAACTTAAGAGTTTCATGGTGATTAATGATTTAATGGTTTTTTAAAGCTTTTTATACTTATTCTCACAGAAATTAAACTAAATCTTCTTCAGAAACAATAACAAAGTCCCCTATCGCAATGATAGAGTTATAGGGGATTAACAAATCATTACTACCTGTTCTTTCCAGATTTAGATTTCTTGTGTAGGGGGTAGAGTCTTTTACTACTACATTAATTAACTCTCCGGACCTTGTTTCGAAGGTTATATCCTTGACAAAACCTAGTCTTTTACCCTCTTTTGTTACAATCATCTTTCCCACAATGACACTGAAGGGATTTTTTTCTTGCATTATGGAATTAAAAGCAAACGATATATAAACTTTTCTGTGAGAGAGTACTATATAATGTAAATTACTCTTTATTTTCATTTAACACTCTCACCCCCTCATTTCTTATAGAAATATTTAAAAAGAAATTTTAAGTTTTTTATTTATATTATTTATTTAAAAATATATATATAATATAGTATATAGATTCTTTATTATTATTAAGGCTTTCCATAAGAAATTGAGGTGTTTTTCTTTTCAAGTAGTTATAATCATTTATATAATAATTTCATTATTCCACGAATATAAAACTAAATGAATTTAATTTTCCATGGGAAACAATAGTGTGGGTGTGTTATGGCTTTAGAATTGGATAAGATCTTTGAATCCTTTGATAAAAATACTATCTTCAAAGATAAGACCTATTTACAAACAAACTATCAACCAGAAGAGATCCCCCATAGAGATGATCAAATAAAACAAATTGCATCAATACTTGCACCTATTTTAAGGGGAGAAAAGGGGAGTAATCTATTTCTTTATGGTAAAACAGGTACAGGAAAAACCCTTTCTATCCAATATGTAAGAGATGAACTACTTAAAAGAGCCCTAAGAAACACTAATTTCAAACTTAGGATAGAGTATCTTAATTGTAAATTAAGAAAAGTTTCTGACACAGAATATAGGATCTTGGCAGAATTAATCAAAAAACTAGGGGGAGAGGTTCCAGATACGGGTCTTCCTACGGAAGCAGTTTATAATAGATTTATAAAAATAATAGACTCCGAAAAGCAGCTCATAGTCCTAATACTAGATGAAATTGATCAGGCAGTTAAGAAGATATCAAGTGATTTTTTGTATAATCTTACTAGATTAAACTCGGAACTTTCTAAGGCACAGATTTGTATTGTTGGAATTAGTAATAATTTAACCTTTTTAGACGAATTAGACCCGAGGGTTAGAAGTTCTCTCTCTGAAGAGGAAATAATCTTTCCGCCTTACAATGCCTTACAATTGCAAGATATTTTGAAAAAAAGGGCAGACTTTGCGTTTAAAGAAACTGTCCTCCAAGAGGGAGTAATTGCAAAATGTGCTGCTTTTGCTGCGAGAGAACATGGTGATGCAAGGAGAGCGCTGGATCTACTGAGAGTGGCGGGAGAATTGGCAGAGAGGGAGAATTCAAGTAAAATTCAGTTAAAGCATATTGATGAAGCAAATAACAAGATAGAGAAGGATAAAATCTTAGATGTAATTACTTCAGAACCCAAACAGTTTCAATATGTTTTACACTCCATTATTCAGCTTTCTGAGCAGAGAAGCAGAGAGGCCACTAAAAAGAACAGGTCTCCCGAGCCTCTTTTTACAGGGGATATTTATAACTATTATAAAGAGTGCGTAAGAAGCAAGTTAGAAGTTTTGACTCAAAGAAGAGTGAGTGATATCATTCAAGAGTTTGATATGTTGGGTATAATCAATGTTAGGGTTATTTCCAAGGGGAGAGGGGGCAGAATGAGGGAAATTAAATTAGCAGTTACAAGTGATATTATAGAGAAGGCCAAAGAAATTATCAAAGAATCTTTGTAAATTTTATAATCTTAAAATGGATCAGAAAGAAATTTTGAACTTTTGTCTGCAGAAAGGAATTTTGTTAGATAAGGAAGTATTAAACTTATTTAGTGAATCTACAGATTTGGACTCCATTAAATTGATGATTGAGAATATCCAGGAAAGCACTCACAAAAAAATTATAACAAAAAGTGTGTTTGTGGAGAGCATTGGACAGTTATCTTCGCCAAATTTACCAGAGAATAGCCAAAAAAATCTTGAGAAGTTGAGAATTAGACTAGGATTAGAATTAGAAATATCAAAAGAAGTTTCAACCATACCTTTAGAAAAAATTTCTAAAGAGGTAATAGATAAGGATAGATACAATATCAAGATTTCTTCATACAATACAAGTTCAAATAAGAAGATAGAAGTTGAAGACTTTGTAAACTATTTTAGGAATCGATTTTTTAAAATGAAATCCATTCTGCAATCACATCCAAATCTGAAAAATCTTGTTTCTATAAATAAAATCTCGGGGGATAGACAGGGATTTTCAATAATTGGGATTATTTCAGATAAGAAAGTAACTAAAAATGGAAATCTTCTCTTAGAAGTAGAAGACCTAACAGGTACTTTGAGAGTACTGGTAAATCAGAACAAACCTGCCCTTTATACAAAGGCGG
Source organism: uncultured Nanoarchaeota archaeon (assembly GCA_963743615.1). GTDB lineage: Archaea > Nanobdellota > Nanobdellia > Pacearchaeales > GW2011-AR1 > JAKLIN01. Next base: position 44,864 of record CAVUQF010000001.1, on the reverse strand, counting down.
AAGAGCTCTGTTTGGATTCAATAGTGGGCATTTCTGGTTCTGGGAATAAAGAAATTATTTTTGCCAATGAAATTATTTTTCCTGATTCGATTTTACCAGAAAAGAAAAAGTCTCCCGTGGAAGAATATGCTATTTTTATTGGAGATGTCCACTATGGAAGTAAATTATTTTTTCATGAAAATTTTGACAAGTTTATCAATTATCTGAATGGAGATATCCCCAACACTCCCGAGGTTAAAAAAATAAAATATTTATTTATTGTCGGCGATCTTGTAGCGGGAATTGGGGTTTATCCCGAACAAGAGCGAGATTTGGAGATTGGTGATCTAGAGGGGCAGTTTAAGGGGATTGCGAATTTATTATCAAAAATAAGGAAAGATATTGCAATAATTATCTCTCCAGGAAATCACGATGGGGTTAGACTTATGGAGCCTCAGCCTATACTTGATAAGAAATATGCTCAGTCTATTTATAACTTAGAAAATGTCTTTTTGGCGACTAATCCCTGTTGGGTAAAGATCGGAGAGCAAAAAGGATTTTCCGGAATTGATATACTCCTTTATCATGGCTTTTCTTATTTCTATTACGCGGATAATGTACCCTCTTTGATTAAAGCTAATTCCGTGAATTCTCCGGATAAAATAATGGCCTATCTTCTGATGAACAGGCATTTGGCACCAACTCATGCCTCTGCTCAATATTTCCCTCTTGAGGAAGACCCGCTGGTTATCGATAAAGTACCCGATATTTTTCTTTCAGGTCATATTCATAAATGTGCCATTTCTTTTTACAATAATACTCTCCTTGTTTCTGGTGCTGCCTGGGAAGCAAAAACAGTTTTCCAAGAAAAAGTAGGTAATGAGCCGGACTTCTGTAAAGTTCCTATTTATAATCTTAAAACAGGGGGAATAAAAATTCTAGATTTTGAGTAAAAATGCTTACTATAGATTATTTTAGAGATTTAGATAAAGCAATAAAAGAGAATTATACTGTTGCAGAGATTGCAAGAGAAAAGGGCTTAGATCCTGTTTCTAAAGTAGAATCTCCTTTGGCAAAGAGTTTAGCGGAGAAAGCTGTTGGTTTGATTGCTTCGGTTTATCCCCAAATTTCTAATAAAAATATTATTGATAGAATACTTGAGCTTGAAAAAGATTATGGAAAATTAGATACGGCTGTGGCCTTTAAGATTTCGGAAGAAGTTGCTAAGCAGAAATTTTGCCAATTTTCAAATACTTTACAGGCTATCGAAGCAGGAGTAAGACTGGGGTTTGCATATATTACCTTGGGGGTGGTCTCTTCTCCTATAGAGGGATTTACAGAGTTAAAATTACTCAAAACTAAAGAAGGAAAAGAATATTTTGCAGCATATTTTTCGGGCCCAATAAGAAGTGCTGGAACAACTGCGTCATGCATGGTTTTGATATTAATTGATTATCTTAGAGAAATCTTTGGTTATGCAAAATATGATCCAAATGAAGATGAAGTTAAGAGATATGTTACCGAAATTCATGATTATCATGAAAGAATTTCAAATTTACAGTATATGCCTACAGATGAAGAAATAAAATTCCTTGCAGAAAATATTCCTATTCAAATTGCCGGTGAACCCACAGAAAAAAAAGAAGTCTCGAGCTACAAAAATCTTCCCAGAGTTGATACTAATTATATTCGTGGCGGAATGTGTTTGATTTTCTCTGAGGGTTTGGCTCAGAAAGCCGCTAAGGGATTTAGATTATTAAAAGGAGTTAAAAACAAGGAAGGATTTATTTGCACTGGCTTTGATTTTCTAAAAGAGTATGTTGAACTTCACGAAAAAAGAAACTCTATCCTTGAAGTTAAAACAGAAGATGATAGTAGACCTACTTATATCAAAGATTTAGTTGCGGGTAGGCCTGTTTTTGGTCATCCTTCTAGAAGCGGAGGGTTTAGATTTAGATATGGGAGAGGGAGGGTAAGTGGATTTTCAGCGGCCTCGATTCATCCAGCTACTATGGCCATAACAGATAATTTTATTGCTACGGGAACTCAGTTAAAGATAGAAAAACCTACGAAGGGGATGGTTGCTACAGTATGTGATAGTATTGAGGGACCAATTGTTAAATTGTATGATGGAAGTGTTAAAAGGATAAATTCAACTAGTGAGGCTAAAAGTATATACAAGGAGGTGGAAGAGATAATCTACCTGGGGGATTTATTATTTCCCTTTAGTGACTTAGCAAATAGAAATGCCAACTTAATCAAGCCGGGATATGTAGAAGAGTGGTGGAAATTAGATTTGAGAGAAAAAAATCCAGATGTAGAGAAGAGAATTAATCCTTTTGAGATAACTTTAGATCAGGCGATTCAAATCAGTTTGGAGAATAATATCCCCCTTAATCCAAAATTTATTTTATTCTGGACTCAAATTTCTAAAGAAGAATTATTCGGATTAATAGACTGGTTAAAGTATTCGAGAATAAGTAAAAAAATAATTCTGCCTTATACTAAACTAGACAGAGAAAGATTTGCTTTAGGGAAAAGAGCGCTAGAACTGCTGGGGGTGGAACATGATGTCAGTTTGGAAAATGTTGTATTAGACAAAGAGACTAGTAGGATGTTTTTTGCTAATCTAGGATTTGATCTGGGGCTATTTGAGAAAGAAGAATTTTTGCTCAATGAATTTATTGATTGGGGGAATATAAAAGACAAATTGGAAGATTCTGTTAATACTCTCAGTTTTATCAATTCTGTATCTAAATTGGAGATAAAGGATAAGGCGGGGGATTTTATCGGAACCAGGATGGGAAGACCCGAAAAAGCAAAATTAAGGAAACTTACAGGTAGCCCAAATATTTTATTCCCTGTAGGTAAGGAGGGAGGGAGGTTAAGAAGTGTATATGAAGCTATGAATTGCGGGGGAGTAAGATCCGATTTTCCAATTAACTTCTGTGAAAAGTGTAATAAGGAGACAATTTACCAAGTCTGCGAAGACTGCGGGAGTAAAGCTGAGAAAAGATATTACTGCAGGGAGTGCGATCTAAAAAAGTCTAGTCCTTGCGAAGAACATAAGAATTCGGTCGCTTATGCCTCTTCATTATTAGATCTAAAGAATTACTTCAAAAAAGCTCAGGCAAATATTGGCATGAAAACGGAAGAATTGCCTGTCTTGATAAAAGGGGTTCGTGGATTATCCTCCTCTGGAAAGCAAATTGAGAATTTGGCTAAGGGAATTTTGAGATCTAAATATAATCTTCAGGTCAATAAGGATGGGACGATAAGGTTTGATGCGACAGAATTACCTCTCGTGGCATTTAAGCCAAAAGAAATCTCAGTGAGTGTTGAAAAGCTGAAAGAATTGGGATATAATAAGGATGTTTATGATAACGAGCTGGTGGATGAAAATCAGATATTGGAGTTAATGCCTCATGATATCTTGCTTCCGTGCTCTCCGGATAGTACAGATGAGAGAGCGGACGATGTTTTTGTCAGGATTGCGAAGTTTATAGACCATCTATTGGTTAAGTTTTACAAGCAGGAACCTTTCTATAATGTGAAGGATAGAAATGACTTGGTTGGAAAATTGGGCGTTTGCATGGCTCCCCATAATTGCGCAGGAGTTATCTGCAGGATTATCGGATTCTCTTATGCTCAAGGGCTATATGCTAGTCCGTATATGCATGGAGCTATAAGGAGAGATTGTGATGGGGATGAACTTGCGGTTATGCTCCTCTTGGATGTTCTGCTTAATTTTTCAAGAGAATTTCTCCCGAGTCATAGGGGGGGTACACAGGATGCTCCCTTGGTTTTGAATGGAAAAATTAGCGCTGGAGAAGTTGATGACCAAATTCTAGATTTTGAAATGGTTGGGAATTTTGAGTACCCCTTAGAATTATATCGTGCAGCAGAACAGAGAAAACACTCTTCTGAAATTAAGATTATACCTAACGTTAAGTTGGCACTGAAGGAAGATAGAGATCCTTTCCAAGGGATAGGATTTACTCATGATACAACCAACTTTAATGATGGAGTTTTATGCTCTTCTTATAAGACCTTGGGAACGATGCAGGAAAAGGTTCAGCATCAAATGGGGTTAGTTGAGAAGATAAGAGCAGCGGATACTTCGGATACGGTTAGATTGATTATTGAGAGACATTTCATTAAAGATTTAAGGGGAAATCTCAGAAAATTTTCATTACAAACATTCAGATGCGTTGGCTGCAATGAAATCTTAAGAAGGCCGCCGCTTTCAGGTAGATGCCCTGTTTGCAAGGGAAAACTGATTTTTACGGTAAATGAAGGGGGAATAAAGAAGTACTTAGATCCCGCTTTGGACCTCGCCGAAAAGTATCATCTTTCTACTTATTTAAGACAAAATCTCGAGTTAGTTAAGAGGTATGTAGACAGTATATTTGGAAGGGAACCGGAGAAACAAGAAAGCTTGAAGCAATGGTTTTAATTCAGAAAACATTTAATAATTCTACTTCTTTTGGTCAGTTATGGATGATAAAAGATTACAACTAATAAAAAGGAATGTAGCAGAAATAGTAACTGAGGCTGAATTAGTTTCTCTCCTTAAAAAGAAAAAGGAACCCATAGTTTATTGCGGTTATGAGCCTAATGGTCCGATGCACTTAGGTCATTTTGTTACAATCACAAAGCTTATGGATCTGGAAAAAGCGGGTTTCAAAATTATCATCCTCCTTGCAGATGTTCATGCTTTGCTGAATCGAAAAGGTTCAAAGGAGGAGATAAAAAAAGAAGTCGAAAATTGGAAGAAAACAATAAGTGCTATTGGGCTTAAAGCCAAGGTGGTTGTTGGAAGTGACTTTGAATTTAAAGAAGATTATCAGTTAGATGTTATGACTCTTGCTCAAAATTCCACCATTCAGAGGGGATTAAGGAGTATGCAAGAAATTGCAAGGGATGTTGAGAATGCGACGATTTCACAGTTATGGTATCCTCTGATGCAGGTTACAGATATAAAACATCTTAAAGTAGATGTGGCCTTGGGGGGATTAGAACAGAGGAAGGTTCATATGATTGGAAGAGATATGAAGGACTCATTAAAATATAATTTTGTTGCAATTCATACCCCCCTAATAACCTCTCTGAAAGGACCTGGTCAAAAGATGTCTAAGTCTATTTCTGGTTCTGGGATAAGTGTAATAGATTCATATGATGAAATTAAAAAAACGATAAATAATGCTTACTGCCCCGAAGGTATTATTGAGGATAATCCTCTTTTGCAGATAGCAAGATTGATAATCTTTCCTAGGTTTAGCGAAGTAATAATAAGAAGACCTGAAAAATTTGGAGGGAATTTAAATTTTAAAGACTATGAAGGATTGGAAAAAATTTATTCTCAGAGGAAACTTCATCCCTTGGATTTAAAAGCATGTATAATTGAATATCTGGAAAAGACTATTGCACCTATAAGGAGCGCCTGGAAATGAATAAGAAACCGATAATTGCACTGGCCCAAATAAAGTATTTTGATACGTCAACTACAAATAATCTTAATAAGATTATAAAATATATAAGATTGGCTAAGAAGAAGAATGCAGATATAGTATGCTTTCCTGAATCTTGTTTGTATAAGAGCTCTCTGGAATTAGATAATAAATTTGTAAAACAGATTTCGGAAGAATGTAAAGAAAATTCTATTTGGTGCATAATTACAGATGATTTAAGCAAAAACGGAAAGACGTACAATACTTCTCTTTTGATAGATCGAAAAGGAGTTATAAAGGGGGGTTATAAAAAAATTCATCTTTACGGAGATAATACCCTTGCAGGAAATAAATCTCAGGTTTTTAAGACAGATTTTGGAAAAATAGGGATTGCAATATGTTGGGACCTTGCATTCCCGGAGTTATTTCAGAAAATGAAGAAAATGGGGGCGCAGATTGTCTTTTGTCCCTCTCAGTGGTGGTATGACTCCGGAGTTCATTTTGAGAAACATAAACAAAGAGAAAAAGAAATCTTGAGATCTCTGACTTTATCTAGGGCATATGAAAACGTATTTTTCTTGGCTTTATGTAATCCAGTCACAGAAGCAAAACATCAAATTTCTTATTCTGCAATATCTTCTCCTGTAAGAATACTAAAAGAGATAACGGGGAAACAAGGATTGATTGTTCAAAAGATAAATCTCGGGGAAATTAAGAGTATACAGAAGATTTATGACTCTTAATCTTTGTTGTGAGCTTCTTTTTTTAGGAAATCTAGTGCTTTACTAACCATTTTTTCTCTTTCATCCTCAAAGAAGTCAAATGCAGGATCAGAATTGACTTCCAGAACCTTCCATTTTCCATTGTCCTTTAATAAGTCTATACCACAAATTTTTATTTTTACAAATTTTATTAGTTTGCCTATTATTTTTTTCAGGTCTTTGTCAACCTTAAATCTTAAATTTTTTTTGGCATAAACTCCTGTTGCCTTCCATCCAGTATTATGTTTCATTGCTGTTTGAACAATTTTATTACCCATGACGGTTACTCTATAACTTGAGGATTTTATCAATTCTTGGGCTATAACGGGTAGCCTTTCTGAGCTTTCTTTCCAGAATTTTTTTATTATCTTCTCTGCGCCATTTAGATTATCCGCTTTTTCAACATATTCTCCCATAGTACCTGAAACTCCCTTTAAAACTACTGGCCAATGATTAAATTTTATTAACTCCTCTTTTACACTATTTATGTTTTGGGAGAGGAGAATCGTTTCGGGGACAGGGATGTTATTTTCTTTACATTTTACATAGAACATCCACTTTTCTTCAGTATAGTAAAATGCTTTTGAAGAGTCAATTATTTTCTTTTTTAATTCTTCTAGCGTTTTTACTAATTCTATTGAAAACTCTTCCGCACTGCTGTTATAAATAAGGTCACATTTGTTTGCGAGCTCTTCTAATCTGCTTTCATCAATTTTATCTATATTTATCAAAATTAGTTCAATCTTCTTCTTCTGTGCAAGCTTTGTGAAGAGTTTTTCATCTTCCGATTTTTCTCCACTATAAATTATTCCTATCACTTCCTTTTTCATTTTGTGAGAAAGACTTTTTTCTATTTAAATATTCTGAATTATCTTGTTTTGAATTCTACGATATCCAAATCTTTTAATTTATGTTTTAGCCCAACTTTTTGTCCAGAAAATTTACTTGAAGGACCCCAAATTTTTATTTCTTTTATGCTGTTCAAGGAATTTCTAATGACTTTCTTTGCGGCATCTTCTACAGAGGAATAGTTTTCCAGTATTAAGGGTCTTTCTTTGTTCAGTTCCTTCCCCGGTTCTTTTGTATACACTCTTATTTTATTAAAATTAGAAAATATTTTATCTTTTAGTTCTTTGATATTATCGTGATTCTTTGAGGAGATTAATATAAAGTTGTATTTCTTGCTCTGAAGGGTTGAATAAATCTTTCTTTTTGCACTTTCTTCTAACAAATCTATTTTGTTAAATAAGATTAACACTTTTCCCTTGGCTTTATCCAACTCTTTCTTTATAGGGTCAATTTGCTCCAAATTTGTAATTAAAATTAAGACCACGTCTGCATTATTTACTGTCCCCCTGTCATAATATTCAGATTCTATTGAGGGTATCTCTATAATTTGGACTTTTGTTCCGTAATAATCCATCATTCCAACAGTAGGTTTTTTTGTCTTAAAGGGGTAATCTCCAATTTCGGGAGTAGCATTTGTCAAAGCTTGTAACAATGTAGATTTTCCGGTGTTTGTGAATCCTATGATCACAACTTGGAGTTCTTCCTTTTTCACTCCGCTTTTTCCTACACTCTTGCTTGATTTTCCTTTCCCTAGTTTTTCTTTTAATTTTTTATATCTTGTTTTCAATTCTGCTCTTAGTTTTTCCGCCCCTTTATGGCCCGGAGCAACAGAAATCATCTTTTCGAGAGCCTTTAATTTTTCTTCAGGAGTTTTGGCAGCAATATACTCTTTTTCTGCGGCAATATACTCTGGATGAGCATTAATAGGCATATAACTTTTAAATCTCTTTAACTTAAAAATATGATGGACCGAGAAGAGATTTTAGATAAGATAACCCAGAGAAAGCAATTTTCTAAGATACCCAAATCGGATGTTATTAGAGCTTTTGACAAATTTGACAAAGATCAATATTCTGATGAAGAAAAGGTAAAATTTACAAGAGATCTACTGAGAAAAACATTTTCTGGATTTTCAGGTGAAAAACTTCTTAGTACAAAGGAGAGGTCTAGTGAAGAAATATTGAAAAGGCATTTGTCCACAAAGGAGAGATATGCTCATTATGAAGAGATTTACGCTAGGATTTTGAAGAATTTGCCAAAAAAATTTAGTATAGTTGACCTTGGTGCAGGAGTTAATGGGCTAAGCTACAGCTTTTTTAACAAAATTGGTAAAGATGTTGATTATCGCGGTATAGAAGCAATCGGTCAAATAGTAACTTTAGTAAACAATAACTTTGATAAGAACGGGATTAAGGGCAAGATGTTTCATCTAAGTTTATTTGATGTAAATGAAGTTAAAGATGTGATAAAGAGTTCTCCAAAGCCGAGAGTAATTCTATTGTTTAAAGTGATTGACTCCCTTGAAAAGGTGGAAAGAGATTATACGAAAAAGTTTTTGAAAGAAATTGTTCCCCTTTCTGATAGAGTGGTGATTAGTTTTGCGACTGAATCTTGGATGAGAAGGAAGAAATTTTATGCAAATAGAAAATGGCTTGTAGATTTTATAAGGGAGAATTGGCAATTTACAGATGATTTCAAAGTTGGGGGAGAGAGATATCTTGTTTTTGAGTAACAATAATATTTTAAAAACAAAGGTTTTCTTGTTTTAAAATGGTAAAGTTTCAAAAGAAAATTTTTGATAATGGGTTGGTTTTTTTGTTTGAAAAAAGAGATCTTCCCGTTGTTAGTGTTGCTTTTGCAGTTAGAGCAGGAGGTATCAACGAGCGTGCGGAAGAGAAAGGTATTTCTCATTTTATAGAACATATGCTGTACAAGGGAACGCCCACTAGGGATACAAAGAAAATTTCAGAGGAGATTGAAAAGAACGGCGGGATTTTGAATGGGTTTACAGATGAGGAGATAACTGCTTTTTGGTGTAAGATGCCTAGTAAGCACTTGAATATCGCTTTGAATGTCTTGAGTGATATGATAAAAAATCCTTTGTTTGATGAAAACGAAGTGGAAAAGGAAAGGAAAGTTATTTTTGAAGAGATTAAAATGAGAAAAGATAATCCCCTAATTTATTGTGCAGATAAAATAAATGGATATCTTTACGATGGAGATTTTTCAATGTCTTTAATAGGGACGGAAAAAACTTTAAAATCTATAAATCAGAAAGAGCTAAAGAAGAAATTTAAAGAGTTATATCAGCCTAACAATCTCATCTTATGTGTTGTTGGCAATGCAGATTTTGATGAAATTGTGAAATTTATAGAGAAAAATTTTGAGTCTGGGAAAGGAGAAGTTCCACAAATTAAGTTTAATTCAAGGAATAAAGAAGGGGTAGAGTTGAGAAAAGGTTTAACTCAAGCTAACTTAGTTTTTGCATATCATGTCCCCTTGGCCGGAGATAAAAAGAGTTATGCTGCAGATGTATTAAATACAATTCTTGCAGGAGGATTTTCTTCTAGACTCTTTCAAGAGATAAGAGAGAAAAAGAATTTGGCTTATTTTGTGAAGGGTGAGCCTATGATCAACAAAGATTATGCCTATAATTGCATTTTTGTTGGAACTAGCAAAGATAATATAAAAAAGGTCAAAGGGTTAATTATTGAAGAACTCAAAAAGATCTCAGAAGAGTTAGAGCAAGATGAATTAAATCGAGTCAAAGATCAATTAATTGGGAACTATCAAATCTCGATGGAAGATTCTCAAAGTCAGATGGTAAATCTGCTTTCCTATGAAATTTCGGATATAGCAGAGGAATATTACAATTATGAGAAAGAAATTTCAAAAGTAAAAATTGAAGACATAAAAGAGCTGGCAAAAAAAGCTTTTGAGGAATATAGCTCTTTTGCCTTAATCCCCAAATAAAATGTTTGTAGTCAAAGTTCCAGGGATCAATGGTCTTGGAAAAACAAAAGGATGCGAGAAAGCAGGTAATGTTATTTTGAAGTCTCTTAATGATGTCTATTCCAACGAGGAAGGAAAACCGATTAATACAAAATCAATTGATTTAGAGGAGATACATATAGACAATTCTAATCTAGAGCTTACGAATAATCTGATCCAGAAGAATGCCTTGAAAATTTTCCAAACAAAACCTAAAACAATCTTCCTGGGGGGAGATCATTCTATAAGCTATTCTCTTACAATGGCTTTTCTTGATTTTTGCAGAAAGGAAAATAAAAAGCCATATTTAATAATTTTTGATGCCCACCCTGATTGCATGGAGGCTGCACATAAAAATTTTCCCACTCATGAAGATTGGTTAAGAAGTCTAATTGAATTTGGCTTTCCTACTGAAAATATACTTCTTGTTGGAATTAGGAATTCTTACGAAACGGAGATTGAATTCTTGATAAAAAATAAAATCAAAGTTATTAAGATGAATCAGCTTCTAGATGATTTGGAGGGGGTTTGTGATGCAGTAACTGAATTCTCTAGAGGAAATGATCTTTATGTTTCTGTTGATATAGATGCTATTGATCCTGCGTTTGCTCCCGGGACAGGATATATCGAACCCGGGGGATTAACGAGTAGACAGTTTATTTATTTAATTCAAAGAATCAATAAGATAAAGAATCTCAGAGCTATTGATCTGGTTGAAATAAATCCTACAAAAGATAAAGAAACCCTTACGGTAAAACTTGGAGCCAAAATATTAGGTGAACTAATTTAAATGCGATGCTTTATCTCTGCAGAAATACCTGAACATGTAAGAAAAGAGATAAAGATAATCCAAGATAAGCTTCCCGAATTTGATGGTAAAAAGACTGAATTCCAAAATTTACATTTGACTTTAAAATTTCTTGGAGAAGTTGATAAATCAAAATTGGAATTGATAAAGGATAAGTTGAGGAGGATTAGGCTTAGAAAATTAAATGTTAAGATTGATTTTCTGGGTGTTTTTTCTTCTGCAACGATGATAATATGGCTTCATATTGATGATTGTGGTAATTTACACCGGGAGATTGATAACTCTCTGAGGGGTATTTTACCTTCTGAACACAGATTTATGAGCCATCTTACAATAGCAAGAGTTAAACAAGTAAAGAATAAAAAGAACTTTCTTGAAGAGTTGAATAATATTAAGATCCCAGAGATAAGATTTAGTATAGATGAATTTCAACTAAAAGAATCTCTTCTTAAGTCTAAAGGGTCAACATACAAGACTCTTGAAAGTTATCAACTAACTTAGTTTAGAACTAATATTTTTCATCTAAAAGTGTGAATACATCTGCTTTTTTTCCGATTATTCCCCTCAATTCTTCTTGTGAAGCATTGAATAATTCTCTTAATGTTTTAAAGTGATCAAGAAGTTTTTTCGAAGTTTTTGGACCTATATTATGGAAGCCTTCCAATATGAACTGCATTTTCTCTTTATTATCAAGATCTTTTCTGGAAACATTTAAGGACAGTTCTCTCTTTTTTCTTTTTAGTAGTACTGATATAAACTTTACTGTGTCCTCTGGATTTTTTGTAAAAATTATGGGAGTTTTATACTCTAATATTATGGAAAGCAAGAATCCCCTTATTGAGTTTGGATGTACTCCTGTTTCATAAGGTTCAGAATAAAGTTCTTGTTCATCTATTCCCTCAATTAACAGTAGTCTGTTCTTATACTGTTGTAAGGATATAAGTTGTTTCGTAAGTCTCCTGTTCAACATGGAAGAAATAAAGTCTTTTACTGTTTTTCTCTCAATTGCAACGTCATTAATAATATAATCTGCAACTTTTAATTCCTTAACTTCTATATTAAACCCTAATTTAACTAACGAGGAATAAACTAATGAATTCCTTTCTCTGTAGTCTATAATAACTCTCGGATTGCTTTTATTTGAAAGAATATCTAGCGGGGGTTTCATCTTTTATTTTTCTGAAACACCATTTGCTTTACTTTCTTCAATTCCAGAGTTAGTTATCTCAATAAAGTCCGCTTTTCCTATAAGATTTTTCATGCTTTTTGCTCCCAGATAAGTCATTCCGGAGGCTAAAGATCCTAAATACTTCTTTATAATTGGTTCTAATTTTCCTCTGTAAGGAATTGTGGTCTTTTCTCCTTCAACACTTATTATTTCTATATTCTTTTCTCCGTCCAGTTCTGCTTTTTTTACTGCAACATCGTAGCTTGCAGAACCCCTATATAATTTGAATCTTTCGCCGTTTTTAGAAATAATCTCTCCAGGGGTTTCTTCAGTCCCTGAAAAAATATATCCGCACATTACTGTGTCTGCTCCGGCCCCCAAGGCTTTCACTACGTCTGCGGGCTTTTTTATTCCTCCATCAGCACAGATAGGGATTTCCCCCTTTGTAGCTTCATATACATCCATTATTGCTGTAAGTTGGGGGATTCCTGCTCCCACCATAATTCTTGTAGTACACAAGGAGCCTGGACCGATTCCAACCTTTACAGCATCTGCTCCTTTACTTAGAAAGTACTCTGCTGCGTCTTTTGTTGCAATATTCCCCGCCATAACATCAATGTTTGGATACTTCTCTTTCAGATAATCTAAAGTTTTTCCTGCATATTTGGAATGTCCGTGTGCAATATCAATAACTAAGATATTTACTCCAGAATTTACCAATGCTTCTGATCTTTGTGCGACGTCTTTAACACCAATTGCTGCTGCGGCAATAAGTCCCTGTTCTCTCACCTCTTTTATTTGATTGGCTTGTTCTTCAATAGTCATGAAGCGATGAATAACCCCCAATCCTCCGAGTTTTCCGATTGCAATTGCCATTTTTGATTCACATATAGTATCCATATTGGCAGCAATGAGAGGCATATCAATGGAATAATTTCTTGTTATATGAGTTTTGAGTATAACATCTCTTCTCGAGAGAATTTTATTATACTTTGGAACAATTAGAACATCATCAAATGAAAAGCCCTTCCCAATGATTCGCGCCATGGTTTGTTAAAATTGAAATTTTTTATAAATATTATTGTTATATTATCTCATCCAATTTCTCTTGAAATTCCAGCCTTTTGTCTGACATCTCTTTTTTTATCTCTTCTATAGCAGAATGCATATTTTTTTCTTTCTGCCTTGAAACGTAATAAAAAGTCTCGTCTCTAGTTTTTCTGGTTATCAGCATTATAAGTTTCCCCTTCTTTAGACGAGCGGTCCTACCTGCTCTTTGTATTGCCCTTATTGCAGAAGCTACGGGTTCGTAAAAAATAACCAAGCTTACTTCAGGAATGTCCAATCCTTCTTCCCCTATAGATGTCGCACAAAGGACATTTATTTTACCTTCCGAAAAGTCTTCTATAATCTTCTTTTGCTCTTTTTGACTTAATCCTGTTTCCTTTTTTTTCAATTGTCCCACAAAGATCTTGGCGTTAACACCTTCAATTTCATTTAGTGTTCTTGAGATTAGTGAGACAGTCTCCCTATACTGTGAGAATATTATTACCCTCATCTTTTCCGGATTTAATTTTTCCTCTTCTATAATTCTTATTAATTCTGTTATTTTTGGATGTTCAATACCTTTGGATAATAAATTGCTTGACTTTTCAAATGCGAAATTAAACTCTGGCCTTTTTACAAGCTGCTGGACTGCCTTGCTTTTTGATTTTGCAGATTGCTCAAATAAGTCTTTCATGTAATTATTAAATCCAATTACTGTTTGGGTCTCAATTAATTCCAAAGCATGCTGTAATTTTATTGCGCTTGCACATGCAGACATCCCCCTAAATATGCTAAAATCTCTATTCCCTTTGGAGAGCATAAGACCTAGCTTACTTTGAAGTTTTATCAAATTAATCTTTGTAGGTATTTCATATAACAATCCCAATGATTTTAACTTATCAATATAGTCATCATGAATTTTTTTCATTATTTGTTTTATCTCTTCAAATTCTCCAGGCAAATTTACATAAACCTTTTCAAATTCTAAGTCTTGAATATTATGTTTTACATCGTCGCTGTCCCTAGTCCTTAACTCAACTTCCTCAATAGAAAGATTTTTGCATATTTCCTTTATCTTTTGGCTATCACTACCCGGAGAAGCAGTCAGTCCTAAAATCCTTTTATCTTTTGCTTCCTCAATGTAAACGTGGGCGACATAAGTATAATCATAATTTTTTATGCATCTGTGGGCTTCATCCTCAATAAGCAGACAAACATCTTTCAAATTGTAAAGTTTATTTCTCACATCATTGGCAACACATTGGGGGGTTGAAAATATAATGTCTGCAGTTTTCCATATTTGTCTCCTCTTTTCCGCTTTTACACTTCCGGTAAATAATTGAAAATCTCCGAATAACTCCGGGAGATGTTTTTTGAAATATTCTAGATGTTGCTCTGCCAGGGGTTTTGTAGGAGCAAGGAATAAGACTTTTTGACCTGGAAAATTTTTCATTCTCTCAATGGCTAACATAAGAGCGACTAAAGTTTTTCCCAATCCGGTAGGGATCACGACTAGGCAATTCTTTTCCTTACATGTTTCAAAAATTTTTTGTTGATAATCCCTAGGGGAAATATCTTTGAGAAATTCCATTTTTATTTATTGCTTCTATACTATAAAGACCATGAAAAGTAATCCAATTACAACAAGAGAAGCCAGGAAGCTCCAGAGCACAATATTTCCAAAAAATATCTTATTTCCATCCAAACTAGAAATGGGGAACATATTGAATAAAGCATAGTAAATACTTAGTTTTGAGAACTCTGTGAAACCAAGAAGATAACCTATTACCGCAAAGACTAAGGTTGCAAAGATACCTGCAGCAGCTATATATCCCATGTGCTCTTCTGTCATTTCAGAGAAGGTGTAAAGTCCGTGCCTTTTTGCTGCTCTGTAAGATTTTGGTTTCACTTCGAAAACAAGCGAAGCCATCCATGCAAGCCCATTTATTGGAAAGAGAATTATTTTTGAGATTAATGGAAGAAATGCTCCTATTGGAAACGGTTTTTTGAAATTCTTTCTCTTCTTTATGCCTGTTCCACTTATTTCCCAGAATTTTATTTCTGTTTCAGTTTCAAGATAGAATCCAAAAATCTTTTTTGCAAGAACATTAATAAGAATTACTGCAAATACTGCCAGTAAAGTCCAAAGGAAAACTTTAATCCCTCCAAGAAATAGATCTGCTGAGAAAGCAATAATAATTGTTGCAATAATAATTGTGACCACTTCTTTTTTGTTAAACATGTGTTCTTCAGAGTTTTAATTCTTATAAATTTATTTATTGTTTAAGATATAATTGTAAAATTATCTTCATAATTCTCCCTTATTCTTTTCTATAAACTAAGTAATGGAAAACGGAAAAGTATTTAAATATTTAACACAGACTATTTTCATGAGAGTTAGAAAAATTACCGAAGTTCTTGGATTGAGAGTCTATACTGACTCAGGAGAATATTTTGGAGAGGTTGAAGAGGCTAATCTTTTCGAGAACAGAGTGGATGGATGGAGAATAAGAGTTGGTGGAGGTGTTTCTTCTTTGATTGGAGGAGCTAGAGGGGTTATTATCCCTCATCAGTTTGTTAAGTCCATTGGTGATGTTTTGATAATCAGTTCTTCCGCATTACCAAGTGCACCAGATGCTGATTTTGAAGAATCTCCACAAGATTTAGCATAAAAATAATATGGCAACTTCAGCAATATTTTTACAGAATTCCGTATTTACAACTATAATCTTTCCGTTTCTCCTAGTATTTCTCATTATTTTTGCAATACTTAGGAAGACAAAGGTTCTTGGGACGGAGAGTGGTCAACTTGATGCTTTAGTTTCTTTCATAATTGGTCTTATAGTAGTAATGGGTTTCAACTACTCAACCGTTATAAATAATTTAGTTTTATTTCTTTCAATTTCTCTTGTTGTCATATTTGTGATCTTGTTGCTATGGGGATTTTTGAGCGGAGAAGAAGGATTTAAGTTAGCGGATCACAAGACTTTTAGAACTGTTTTGTTAGTTGTGCTTATTATTGCGGTTCTTTTAGGTATTTTCTGGTCTTTCGGGATTCCTTTAAGCGGAGGCACTAATAGTGTGGCAAATTTCTTGTTCGGACAGGTTTGGAGTGAGCCCTTCTGGACGAATCTTATTTTTGTTGTTTTGATAGGGGCTGCGCTTGCAATCGTCCTCGGAATGGGAAGGCCTAAATCACATTAATTCTGATTTTAATTAGAAACATATTTAAATAATCGGGATTTGATTTTTAAAATGGTAGGTGGTATTTTGGATTACACGGTTTTTGCCGGGGGAGGCATCGGAGATGCATTAAATAATCTTGCTCAACTTGGATTTTTTAGTTATGCTATTCCCTTTTTGTTAATTTTTGCGTTGGTATTTGGAATTCTTGGCAGAATGGGTTTGTTCAAAGAGAATAAAGGAGTAGTTGCTATAATTTCTCTTGCTGTTGCATTGATGTCCTTGCAATTTAATATTGTCCCTCAATTTTTCTCGGAAATATTTCCAAATTTAGGGATAGGGATATCTATTATCTTAGTTTTCCTCATTGTCATAGGTCTTTTCATTGACCCCTCGAATCAGAGTTGGATAATCTATATCCTGCTTGGAATTGCAGCAGTTGTTGCAGTAGTCGTAGTTGCACAAAGTTCAGGACAGGCGGGAATGAATGTGTGGAATTGGGTTCAGGTCAATTTAGGTCCCTCTGCGGGAACAATTATAATAGTAATCTTACTAGTGATTGGTGTGGCTGCAGCCATGGGGGGGTTCGGGAAGAAGAATAAACAACACAAGCCTTATGAACCTTATTTAGTGAAAGTTCCGTCTGAGCGCTAAATTTATTTTCTCTTTTTAGAATTCTTTTCCTTTGATTCTTCGTCTGATTTGTTTTGGTACTTTGAATTTCTGTTCTGGGCTATATCCACTATAGGACTGAGGGTTTTACTGAATGAATCCTGCATCATAGACATTTCTTTTTTTATGCTTTCCAAATTGTCTCCATAAGATCCAATCTTTTCTAGTATTGCAGATTGAAGCTTGTCAATTACTGCCTCAATTCTCTTCAATCTTTCATTGAGATTATCCAACCTCGTTTGAGTAAGAGATTTAAATTCATCAAAAGAATCTATCCTTTTTACTATTTCTGAACTTTTCTCATCAAATACTTGTTCTGATACCTCAATAATAGTATCAGTATTGGTTTGAGAATAAGCGTCTCCGTAACTTTGATAGTTTTGCTGAGGATAATACTCTTGAGGTTGAGGGTTGTAAACCTGCCCCTGATCATATCCCTCATTCTGAGGTTCTTTGGGAGCCTGGTTGTAGTCTCCGTATCCCTGATCGGGGGGTTGATTATCTGGGGAGAGAGGTGCTGGGGGCATGTCATCTGGAGGATCATCTCCCCTCATATCTGAAACAGCACTTTTTATTTGCGCATGATTTAAAGCTTCATTTATCTCTTTTGGGGAGACTCTTTGTTCTTTTAATTTCGAAATTATTTCTTCATCTGTTCTTCCTTCTCTTCTCATTTGAGTTACTTGCTCCAATGCCCCCATTATATTTTTCCTCCAAATGGCTGAAACATTCTTATCTGCTTAGCCAATATTTCCATATCCTCTTTCCGCGCAAATTTTGGAAATTCTTCTGACGCAGTGTCTAAGAAAGAGGTCAATCTATCCATGCTATCTTTTATTGTTTCAATATCCTTCCTTATTTCAGTAATCTCTTTTGAACTTTTATCTTTCATTTCAATTAAATTTTTACCAATTAGAAGAAATTGGTTTTTAAGCATTCTTTGTTTTTCTTCTAAATCTCTAATCTTTAAATTTATGTCCGGAGCATAAGAATTCTGAGAATTTCCCATATCACCTGCCATGTTATCGAAAGGTTTGAAGAGTTTAAAATTGTTTTGTTTACATTCTATGTAATCTTATAATTATACAAAAAATTTTAAACTCAAGGACTCTCATCCCTACTATGAGAGGTAAATATGCAATTTCGTGACGGGACGGCGCTTTATTCCTATGAGACTCAAAGAGAGGGGGGAGAAGATGTACTTTATGTTAATTACTTAGGGGCGCCTTTTGTTCCAAGTATTGCAGACTCTCCGGAAGTTATGGAGAGAACAATTGATGCATTAATGGAAAACCCAAATGTCTCAAGAGTAGTTTTTGTACAGCAGAAAAATTATAATTATAACTTTAATGAAACTTCTGCCCTTCTTGAACTTGCGCAGTTGTATGTATATTTGATTAGGCAGGAGAGAGTGTTGTCAAAGGAAAAGCTTGTAACTTCTTCGGATCAGTTTTTTGCGCAGAGATATAATGAAATATTTTCAGTGTTATACTCTTTGAAAAGAGATCCTGTAGTTGCCTATTTGGATACAAGAAGTTATATTGTTGAAGGTAAAATATTGTTAGACAAGCTTGGTAACCAGTACAAGTTAGATCAAAACAATTATATACGGTTACTTGAAAAAATTTTTAATCTTCTTCAGAATACCAAACTAATACAGAATCTATTGGATAGTCTAAGAGATTACCAAAAAGGAGATAGAGAGATTTATCACAAAATTCTAGAGCCAGATATTATTCCGAATTTCACCTTCACTCGTCTTGTCTCTGCTATTCCTGATGATGTTGAAATAATAGATCAATACAAAATATCCAGTGCAGATTATGATGAGTCTGTTGTTACTATATTAAAGAAGAAAAATGAATCTAAGTTTATTTACCATCTTTTGCCTCCGGAGAACTCTATAGATGAAAATTATAATATGCTCTTAAACTTGGCTAGAAATGTTTTAATTGAACACCAACCAAAAGCAGAAGAGTTCACAGACACCGAAAGGACAAGACAAGTCTTTTTTAACATTTCAAAAGATTTATTGCGAGATCTTGCACAAAGTCAAGGGATTAACTTGAATTATTCAGATTTGAATAAGCTGGCTAAAATTCTTGTAAGACATACGATAGGTTTTGGTTTAATAGAAGTATTATTGCAAGATAAGAATATTCAAGATATTGTTCTTAATGCCCCTATACCTCAAACTAATATTTTTTTGAAACATGAAACTTATGATGAGTGTTATACAAATATTTTGCCGAGCCAAGAAGATGTAGATTCATGGGCTGCAAAATTTAGGATGATCTCCGGGAGACCTCTTGATGAAGCAAATCCTGTTTTGGATACGCAGCTGGAAGTTGATAATATGAGAGCCAGAATTGCGATTATTCAACAGCCTCTTTCTCCTAATGGTTTGGCTTATGCAATAAGAAGGCATAGGGAAGATCCTTGGACGTTCCCTCTTTTTATTAAAAATAAAATGATGAATTCGTTATCCGCAGGATTGCTAAGTTTTTTGATTGATGGGGGAAGAACAATGTTGATTGCAGGAACCAGGAGTTCGGGAAAAACTTCTTTGCTTGGGAGTTTGATGCTTGAAATTCTTCCCAGAACGAGAATTATCATTATTGAGGATACTCTAGAATTGCCATTTGAATCTATGAAAAAATTAAACTATGACATTCTTCAGATGAAGGTTCGTTCAGCTTTGTTGAATACAACAAATGAAATTTCTGCCGATGATGGTATAAGGACTAGCCTTAGACTGGGTGATTCTTCTTTGATTGTTGGAGAAGTCAGAAGCGCAGAAGCCAAGGCTTTATATGAAGCTATGAGAGTTGGTGCACTTGCGAACACTGTTGCAGGTACAATTCATGGAGCATCACCTTATGCTGTTTTTGACAGAGTTGTAAATGATTTGGAGGTTCCTGCCACAAGTTTTAAGGCAACAGATATTATAGCTGTTGCAAATCCTATAAAGTCTCCGGATGGTTTGCACTCTTGGAAGAGACTTCTACAAATTTCAGAAGTTAGGAAATTTTGGAAAAAGGATCCACTTGAAGAGAATGGATTTTCAGATTTATTAAAGTATAATGTTGAGAAAGATGAGTTAGAAGCTAGCGATAATCTGATCAATGGGGATAGCGATGTTGTAAAAGCTATTGCAGAAAATGTAAAAGGTTGGGCAGGAAATTGGGACGCAGTTTATGATAATATTCTTCTGAGAGCTAAGACCAAAGAAGAACTTCTGAAATTAGCGGAAAAAACTGGGAATGAAGCTTTTATTGAGGCGGAGTTTAACGTCTGGTCGAACCAAGCATTTCACAGTATTTCAGATGAAATTAGAAGCGAGATTGGGTTACCTCTATCAAACAGAGTTTTTCCTGCTTGGCAAGAGTGGCTAAATAAGGAAGTTAAAAAGAAAAGTCTTTGATAATTTTATAAATAGAAGAATGTTAAAATGGTAATGCCAGAGAGAGGTAGAGAAGATTCTGCTGAAAAGTATCGTAGAATAGCTGAAACACTTGAAGGGCAAGGTCGTGCTGTTCTTGGAATAAATGATTATAGTAGAGCTGCCAGTTATTTTGGGAATGCAGGCAGAGCTTTGGTCCATCAAGCTGGCCATACCGAGAATTATCTTAAGAGGAGAGGGGTGCTTCAGCGGGCTAAAACTGATTATGTCTCGGCTAGAAATCTAATTTTAGACCTTATCCAAGAGAGAAATCCAAAAATGGATATTAAAAATTTGATGGAGAGAAGGAGTAATTTGAATGAGACAATAAATGCAATAGATAATGCTATAAAGGCCAATGACAATAAGACAAGGGGGATTAATCTTGAAGAATCTCTAAAGGTTATACTTTTACCTCTTGCTCTTCTGAGTTTTATTGGATCTGTTCTTACAATTTCTGTCACTGCTACGGGGGATGTGATCGCAAATTCTTCAGGTTACAATCCTAGTATTTTTGGTATTTTGCTATTTTTATTGGGTGGTATTTTTGTGTTTGCATACTTGAAGGTAAGAGGACAGAAGTGAAAGTTTATTAATTGGAAATATTTTTCTTAAATAAAAGAGTAAAATGCCCTCTCAACAACCCCCCCTAAGACCGGATGTAAACGAAATTCTAAGAAAGTATGGCAGTAAGATAGAGAGCAAGATTAACACCACAGAAGTTTCCATGGGAACAGGATATAGCCAAGCTTATTCGACATTTAAAGAAGAGATGGCTCCTGCTTGGAGCAAATACGAAAAGTGGTGTCACAGCTTAGGTAATATCATAAAAATAAAAGTTGCAAAGAAGGATGAGGAAAAAGTAAGAAGGCAGTTAGATATTGCTCATCTTGATGTAGAACCTTGGCAGGCTGTAGCTCTAAGTGCGGTAACTTTTTTTGTTGTTTTTATTATAGGACTTTTTATTACTGTAATTGATTATTTTTTTACAGGAAATATACCTGTTTTATTTTTCATTTTGGTAGTTATCTCTTCTTTGTTTTTATTCAGTTATGTTAATGGTTATCCCGAAAGGTTTGCAAGCCAGTGGAGATTAAAGGCTTCTTCACAGATGGTTCCTTCGATCTTGTATATAGTTGTTTATATGAGACATACTTCCAATTTAGAAAAGGCAGTCTCGTTTGCTGCGGAGCATTTACAGTATCCTCTTGCGCTAGATTTTAAGAAAATTTTTTATGATGTAGAGATTGGGAAATTTTCTACAATAAAAGAAAGTATTGATTATTATCTAGATGGATGGAGAGATTATTCCCCTGAGTTTATAGAATCTTTTCATCTTATTGAGAGCAGCTTATTTGAGCCGGATGATAACACAAGAATTCTTACATTGGAAAAATCCCTTCAAGTAATTCTTGATGGGGTTTATGACAAAATGCTTAAATTTGTTCATGATGTTAGCGGACCTATTCAAAGCACATATATGCTTGGAACCACTCTTCCAGTTTTGGGGCTTGCCTTATTGCCTCTTGCTTCAATAATGGTGGGTAATTTAATTACTGCTACGGAAGTCTTTGTTCTTTATGATCTAGTTATTCCTTTCCTTGCATTTTTCCTGATGAATAAATATATGATGATGAGACCGGGAGGTTATGGTGAGACTAGCCTTCTCGAGAGGAATCCTCATTATTCTGAGTATAAAAGTAGTGCTCCTTATATTAAAGCATTTTTAATCTGTCTTCCCTTGTTTATTCTTGGATTTTTACCTTTGATCTGGGGATTCACTCCTTTGCCTCAATTACTAGGGTTTCAGGCAGCTACTCCGGGAGCTATTCCTGATGTAACCTTTTCTCAGTTAGGATTGGGATTTCTTGGTAACGCCGGATTTTTTGGATTTTCCCAGTCTACTACGGGAGCAATAACAGGACCTTTTGGGACAGGTTCCTTGATTTTAAGTATGTTTATCCCTCTGGGGTTAGCATTATTCTTCTCAATTGCATATAAGGACAAAACAAAGAATTTGATCAAGGAAAGAGAGAGCACAAAAGAGTTAGAAGCTGAATTCAATAATTCTTTATTTCAACTAGGTAACAGATTGGGAAGCGGAACTCCCCCTGAATTGGTCTTTGGAAGAATTGCGGAGTCAACTACAGGGTTAAAAACGGCTGACTTTTTTAAAAGGGTTAATTATAATGTTCAACAGGGAGGGATGAGCGTTGAAGGTGCTATATTTGATGAGAAAAGAGGAGCAATAAATTCCTATCCCTCTGATTTGATTTCTACTAGTATGAGGATTCTTATAGAAGCTTCAAAAAAAGGACTTAAAATTGCAGCAGTTAGTTTGATGTCTATTTCTGAATATGTAAAGAACATACAAAAGATTACAGACAGGTTAAGAGATCTGCTTGCAGAAATAATCTCGGATATGAAAAGTAATATGACTTTCCTTGCTCCCTTGCTTGCAGGAGTGGTTGTTGGTCTTGCAGCAATGATAACAACAATTCTCTCAGGATTGAATCTTGCACAATTGCAAGGTAATAGCACTGCAGGATTAGGAAATATCGGGAGTATACTCTCCTTATTTGATTTAAATAATATGATCCCTCCTTATTATCTTCAATTAGCAATAGGGATTTATCTTGTCGAGATTACCTTTATTTTAACAAGTACTCTTGTTACGATTGATTCAGGAGAAGATAAACTTGAAAAAACAAGTATTACTGGGAAGAATCTTTCAAAAGGTATTACTTTATATTTTGTAGTTTCAGTTATTTCTATAATAGCACTATTTGTCTTATCCTCTGTGGTCTTGGGGAATATAGTCAGCAGCTAAAAGTTTATTAATAAAACTTTTATTTATTTGCCATGTACAAAAGGGGAATTGTATCTGAATTTCTTCCATGGCTTTTGATTGCTATAGCAATTCTGGTAATTTTGATGATAACAATTTTTATTTTAAAAGGTACGGGATTTTCTCTAGTTGATAAAGTTAAAAGTGTTATTGGGGGGGGATAAATGTCAGAATTAACTATAGACCAGCTAATAAAGATAATTTTAGGGGTTTTAGTAGTTGTTGTGGTGTTAATTGCATTATATATATTTTTTAAAAATCAAGTTATCAGTTTTTTTAGCGGGTTCGGAGGTAATATTTCAAAAATCTTTTTAATCTTAAAATGAATAAAAGAGGATTCTTACTTGGAGAAGAAACGGTAAAGATAATTCTCTCAGTAATTGTGATTTTATTTTTAATTGCCTTTGTTGTTTACTTATACACCAATTATTCACATAATCAGAACCTTACCTTCGCACAAGATTCACTAAATCAATTGACTAGTGAGATTTCATCAGAAAGTCAACAAGTTGAGATTTATAATCCTTCCAACTGGATTATTGCTTCGTTCCCATCGGTTTCAACATCTGGTGTTGGTGCAGGCATTGTACAAATGCCCGAAGAGTGTTCGAGTGTTGGGTGGAAGAGCTGTATTTGTATCTATAATAGTATCTCAAATGTAAATATCCAAGGTTCAAGTGCGAGCTTTAGTTTAACTGGAATTTGCCAGCAGAGTAGTTTTGTGGTGAATGGACAAATATCTTCCATGGAGCAGTATACTGGCCCACAGCAAAATGCAATTAAAATAACTCCTCCTTTGGTTCTATCAATAAACTATAGTGCAAAGACAATTCAGGTAAATGGATGAAAATAACAATGATATTGAAGTTTTAATAAGGTATTTAATCTGGATAACTTTCTTTGTGATAGCTTTTGCGGGACTGTATTTTATGCTGAAGAAATTTGGAGTATTATAATGGAAAAGAGAGGACAGACAATGTTGATAGTTACAATTATAATTTTGATAGTAAGTTTTATTGTGATACTTTATGTTTTGTACAGACTTAATCTTGGATCCACAAGCAACAGCCAAATATGCCAAAGCTCTGTTGTTTTAGAATCTAAAAGTGCAAGTCTCGTGGGATATTTAAATTGCAAGACAGATTATGTTTGCATTTCTGGAGGGGGTACATGTGCTAATATGAATCCTACTGTTACTGTGAATGTGGATGCCAATGATCCTTCGCAGATAATGAAGGCTATTGCAGATCAGATGTCTAATTGTTGGTGGATGTTTGGAGAGGGAAAATTAACTTACGGGACTAGGGGGCCATTTGGTTCAAGCGGATGTGCTCTGTGTTCTGTTGTTGAATTTGATAATACAATACTTGCGAAGAATTATGGTATCTCTTATTTAGACTTTTATAATTATTTGAATAGTACTTTGAAAGATAGTACACAAACTTATCTAAATTATTTATATGGAGTATCGGATGTGAGTACTTTCTTATCTCATTCCACTGTTTTTAGTTTAACCAATAATATACTCTCCTCCGCAAATCTGCTCTCTTCAGGTTCTGCATGCGTTTCAAATTTACAATGCCAAAGTGGAGATTGTGATTCGACTTTGAATGTTTGCGTTGGAGCATCTTCTACGTCTACTGCGAGCAGTGCTCAATATGCAATAGTTACAGGGTATTCAACTGGATGGGCAGGAGGATTTTTTGGAAGCAATGGAAACATCCCCCCTTATTATTTGCCTGTTAGTCAACTGTCTTCAGAGCTTAAATGTTCAAATTTTGTTACGGAAGCTTAACATTTATTAATATCTAGGACATATTTTTGTATGCGAAACAAAAGAGGATCTACGGTTCTTGTAGAAGCGGTCATTGATGTTATTATCAATGTTGTTTTTATTGCAATTCTAGTATTTTTTTTGTTGTCAAAATCCGGAAGTGCTTCCGTTCTTGAGGAGAAATATGCAAAAGAGATTGCCTTGGTTTTAGATTCTTCAAAACCGGGTATGATAATAAGCCTTAATATGGCAGATGCAATAAAAACTGCTCAGGCAAATTTAGGAAAGAATAATGTAACAGGGATAGTAAATATTAATGGGAATTTAGTTACGGTGGAATTGAGCGACAATAGTGAATATTCCTATTCTTTTTTTAATGATGTTTCTATTTCAAATTATTATTTAGATCAGGCCAATAATCAATATGTATTCTTTATAGGAGATTATAATGCATAAAAGGGGAGCTGATTTAGTTATTTCATTATATTGGTTTTTAATTTTGTTCATTATAGCAGGAGCTACTGTATATATGGCCTATCTCTTTTATGGTTCACCTTATGATGTGAGAAATATTGAAAGCAAACTTCTAGGAGATCAAGTTGTGGATTGCATGACAAGTAAAGGTTATATCAATGATGCTATCTTTGCTCCTTCTTTCCAAGATAATCTAACAAATTTCTGCCATCTGAATTTTAATGTTGAGAATGTTTATGGATGGGGGAACCAATTACAGTATTATGTAGAAGTAGAGGTTTATGCATTTAATCAGAATTTGCCAGGCCTGATAGGTAATGAGCTATTTGATACATCTGTGGGCAATCCTAATTTGAAGATCGCATGGGAGATTCTATCTTCGCAAACATCTACGCCAACCTCTACGCAGATATCTTCAACTAGAAAAGTCACAACGATTGTTATTCATGCTACAGAAGGGTCAGATGCTGAAAGTGCTATTCAGACAATAAGCCAGAATCAATTGAGCATTCATTATATGATTGATAGGGATGGAAATATTATCTCATATGCTAATGAGAATCAATTTGCGCCTGCACAATATCAGAATGCATTTCAGCCTGAGAGTGGCATAGCCCAGCATGCTGGATGTGATATTGGAACATCTTCTTCTGGGCAATTTTCTGATTCAACTACTACTACCGTAACAAGGCCAAAATGTTCTTCCTCTTGTATTGACTCCAATGGTTTATTGGATCCAAGTTGTCAGTTTTCTGCTAACCCTCCCCAAAGCGAATGGTGCTGTATTCCTGGTTTTAACACTATCGCAATTGGGATCGAGCTGGTTAATCTTGGACCCTTATGCAGCAGTAGTACTTATAAAAATTCTCCTTCCTGTGCAAATTCGATTAGTGCTGATGGAGAGCAATGGGGAAATTATACTTCTGCACAGATAAATGCTTTAGTGAATCTTGTATCTGACATCTCTTCTAGGTATAATATCCCTCTTGATAGAAATCATATAATTGGACATTATCAAATTACTACATATAAATCTGATCCGGGACCGGCCTTTCCATGGGATGAATTCATGCAAGAACTTCAAACAAGAGGAGCGGTTTCAATTTCTACAAACTCTTCAAGCCAGGGACAACAGGAGAGAAGCTTTTACGCTCTAGATACTAGCGGAAATCAGTATATTGTTAAAGTACTCGCGCTGGTAGGGAAAACTGAGAAAAATGTTGCGTCATAATTTTGGAAAGAATAAGAGAGCACAACTTGGGGAGACTATAACTTGGTTAGTTGCAACTATAGTTATCTTAATTGTTTTGATTGTTTCTGTGTTTCTTGCTTCGTTGATCGGTAAAACTAAAATTTTCCCAGTCACTACCCAAATTGACTTATTTGCACAAGAATCTGTTACATCTTATCTGATAACGAAGGATTATTCTGGGATATCTATTTACGATCAGATTACTCAAGATGGGAACTTTAATAACTTCAATGGAAATCTTGCGGCTTCTATACTTAAGACCTTGTATAGTGGTTATTATGGGAGGGTTGTTTGGTTGGGGATATCAAATTCTAATAAAGAGGTTCTTGGAAATCAGAATTCGTATTTCAATTCCCCTGCCGCAACGCTTATTTCGGAGTCACCGCAATCTGGCTCTCCTCTTTATTATACAATAAGTCTGGGAGACAATAAATTTTTGCAATTAATATTATGGCATCAGAATTAAAATTGAATAGGAAGGCAGATGTTGCTATTACTATCTTAGTGATAGGTGTTTTTGCAATTTGTGCTTTAGCAATTATAATTTTTATAATATCAAATCAGCAAACTCAGAATAATTTTGTTTCTACAGATACTCTAGAAAATTTGTCTTCCAGTTTAGAAACTTTTTATTTTTATGTTCATATGGGGTTTTCAGACCAAGATGCTGCAAATAGGGTTGGAGCTCAGCTCCAAGATGGTCAATTGATTTTAAATGCGGAGCAAAATCAATCTTCTGGTTTGATTTCAAGTCTGATCTCTCCAAAAAATCAGACTGCTCTTTTATCTGTTAAGTACATTGTTGATTTGTCTAAATAAAAAGTTTTATAAATAAATTATCCATACTAAGATGATGGATAAAAGGGGTCAGGGGATGAGTATAAGCACGATAATTCTTCTCATTTTGGGGGTAGTTATTTTGGTTATCTTGGTAATTGGATTTAGTATAGGATGGAATAAGATTGTTCCTTATGTTTCTTCAAACAATGTAAACACTGTTGCAAATCAGTGTCAGAGTGCGTGCGCTACTCAGAGTGTGTATGACTTCTGTTCAAGGTATATCCAGCTTAGTGCCAACGGGAATAATTACAATGGGACTTGTTACATCTTTTCAACAAATGCAACATTTGCCCAATATGGGGTTCAGACCTGCCCTCAGCTTGCGCCTAGCTGTCCTCAACCTTAATTCTGGGTTTATTTTTCAAAATGGCAGATTATTTTCTTTCTGAGCGAAGGAATAAAGCTAAGAATAAAAGAAGGGAGAATAAGAAGCATCCGTACAAGCACGGGGGAAATAAGAGGACAATACTTAGTAAGTAATTTAAATATTGATTGTTAAACTTTCTTATGATTGAGGTGATATTTTTATTAGTACTCGCGTTTATCTGGGTTTTGTTCGCTGCTATTTGTGATCTTAAAACCACAGAAATTCCCAACTGGCTTAACTTCTCTCTTATAATTTTTGCTCTTGGATTTAGACTTTTTTATTCCCTCTTTTCATTAGGCAATCTTAACTTCTTTTATCAAGGATTAATAGGTCTTGGCATATTCATTATTGTGGGGAACTTATTATATTACGGGAAGATATTTGCAGGAGGAGATGCAAAATTGATGATTGCTCTTGGAACAGTCTTGCCTTTTTCACCTAACTTAATAGGTAATCTTCAGATATTTATTTCATTTTTGTTTTTATTCTTCCTTTGCGGTTCAGTATATGGTATTGCTGCAAGTGGGTATTTTGCATTAAGGAATTCTAAAAATTTTAGAAAAGAATTTGTTACAGGGTATAAACAATCTCTAACGCTCACAATTGCACTTTCTCTTTTGGGGCTTTTGATTATGATCTATGGATTATTTTTTATTCAATTCCTATTCTATTTCGGGATTTTTGTTTTTATTCTTCCTCTTCTTTATGTTTACCTAAAATCCGTTGATAATTCTTGTATGCTAAAAAGGATAAATCCCAAATTCTTGATGGAAGGAGACTGGCTTTACAAGGATGTGAAAGTGGGAAATAAGATTATAAAAGCGAATTGGGAGGGGCTTAAAAAAGAAGATATTAAACTGCTGGTGAAGAAAAAGAGATTGGTTACAATACGACAAGGGGTCGCTTTTGGTCCTGTTTTCCTAATTAGCTTCTTGATATTGTTCTTTATCTATTTCATTAATTCAGGATTATGGAATTCTTTTTGGTAACCAAATCTTTTTGGAATCTATCTTTTTTGGTGCTGCGGATTTTTCTTTTTTAGCTTTATCTTTCTTTACTTCTTTAGGTTTTTCTTTTAGAATTTCTAATACCTCTTTTAGCTCTTTTTCTTGAGCTTTATGTCTCTCTGATTTTATGCTCTCATTTGTGTAAACTGGAATTAAATTTATTACTCCATGACCTTGAAAATTAACTGATGAGATTTCGACATCTTTAGGATTTAATTTTTCCTTTAAATTTTCTGCCATTTCTTTTGAAAATTCAGAAATATCTGCAGGAAAATTTTCTAGAGTTATATGCTCTCTTGGGATTAAAATGCTGTGGCCTCTAGAAATGGGATTTATCTCTAATACCGAAATGGCATCTTTTGCTTCACCAATGATATAAGTCTCCGTGTCTCCTCTAGCAATTGAGCAAAAGATACAATCATTTTGCTCCGATCTTCTAAGAAATTGTTCAAGTTGTTTATCATTCATGGAGAGAATATTTTTCTTCAATATTTCTCCTTTTCCTCCCGGAAATTTTGAATCTATATTCTCAAGAAGTTGTTTTTTTACTTGCTCTGCTTCGCTTGAGTTCATTATATCTGCAAGCTATGATAATTAATAAAATTATGGATTCTTTATCCAATTGCTCTTCTTATATCAATTACTTCTGCAGATTTTACATCTTTTATTTTATTTAGCTTTTCTTCCAATTCGTCCAGTTCTTTTTCCTCAGGCCATTCAAAAGAAACATATACTGCTTTTAACCCAAACGCGATAGGCTCTTGAGTGAAACCCATTACTTTCCCCCTATCTTTTTCTACTAATGCCTTTACTTTTTCCTCAATTTCCTTTAAATTTGAGGCTGGTGAATCAGGCATAATCTTTATTTTAACTGCTGCAGTTCCCATAATCTTTTTTGTTTTAGCCTTTTTATAAATGTTTTGAGTATAATTGCTGTATAACAATACTTAAAAAATAAAATTCTCTTTTTTCTTAATGATTGGAAATTATGATAAACTTATAGAGAGAATATCCAAATCTTCTGGGTTGGAAAAAGAAGAGATAGAAAGGCGAATTGAAGCCAAGAGAGCAAAACTTTCAGGGTTGATTAGTAAAGAGGGAGCAGCACAGGTGATTGCAGCTGAACTAGGGATCTCTTTTGACAATGAAAAACTTAAGATTGGGGAGCTTTTGCCAGGTATGAGAAAAGTTAATCTTGTTGGTAAAGTAATTAATCTTTTTCCAGTAAGGACATTCTCAAAAAATGGAAAAGATGGAAAGGTTGCTAACTTAATTGTCGCAGATGAAACTTCCAATATAAAAGTTGTTTTATGGGATGTGAATCATATCGCTCTTATTGAGAACGGAGAAATTTTGGAGGGGAAAGTCGTAGAAATTTCTAATGCAAGTATGAGAGATAATGAAGTCCATCTTGGGGGATTTTCTGAAATAAAAATTATCAATGAAGATATTAAAGGAGTTATTGAAGATAGGGTCATTCATGGAAAGAATATTTCTGATCTGAAAAACTCAGATAGTGCGAAGGTAAGGGCATTTATTGTTCAGTCTTTTGATCCCCGATTGTTTGATGTATGTCCTCAATGCAGAAAAAAAGTTGTCCAAGAAACAGGTGGATTCTCTTGTGAACAGCATGGAAAGGTTATTCCTGAAAGAAGAGCCTTGTTTAATCTGGTTTTGGATGATGGGACAGAGACAATAAGAGCAGTAATTTTCTCAGACAATTTCTCTAAGGTGGGACTAATTGATTGGAATAGTGGCGATACCGAGAAACTATCTATGCAAAGATACGACCTTTTAGGGAAGGAGATGCTTTTCTCAGGAAATATTAGAAATAATAAATTTTTTAATAATAATGAGTTTATAATCGATAATATCGAAGAGATAAATTTGGATAGTTTAATTGCAGATTTGGAAAAGAAGTAATACCTTTTTTACTTGGAAATTCTTTAAATTTTAATATATCTTGAGATAATATATCTAGTAACTAAACAATCTTTATAAACAGGTCCCATTATTATCTTTGATGGATGAAGAGGAAATTGAGGAAAAAGAAGAGAAAAAGGTAAAAAAGAGTACTGAAGATAAAGAACCGCAACTTACAGATTTGCCGGGTATTGGTCCTGCAGTTTCTGCCAAATTGGAATCGGCTGGAGTTTATGATTTAATGTCTTTAGCTGTTATGAACCCTACTGAACTTGGAGAAGTTTCTGGAATAAGCCCTGCCGTTGCAAGAAAGGCCATACAAGCTGCGAGAAAAATACTAAATCTTGGATTTGTTGATGGCTCAGAGTATGCAGAAAGAAGAGGATCGGTCAATTATATTACTACCGGTAGCAAAAATCTTGATAATCTTCTTGGGGGAAGGGGTGTAGAAAGCAGATCTATTACAGAAGCTTTTGGGGCATTTGGAAGCGGCAAGACACAATTGGGGTTAACCCTTGCTGTTAATGTCCAATTTCCTCTAGAAAAAGGGGGTGCAGATGGCAAATGTGTATTTATTGACACTGAGGGGACTTTCAGACCTGCAAGGATAAAGCAGATAGCAGAGAATTTGGGAGCGAATCCGGATAAAGTCCTGAAGAATATACTGGTTGCGAGAGCTTTTAATTCTGATCATCAAATTTTATTGCTTGATAGGATTTCGGAAATGATTAAAGAAGGCGAGCCGATTAAGTTAATGATTATAGACTCTTTGACTGCTCACTTTAGGGCAGAGTACTCTGGAAGAGGGCAGCTTGCAGATAGACAACAGAAACTTAATCGTTACATACATAACCTCATGAAACTTGCAGAACAGCATAATCTCGCAGTTTATGTCACAAATCAGGTTATGGCAAATCCTGCTCAGATGTTTGGTGATCCTACTGTTGCAATAGGGGGGAATATAGTTGGGCATGCTTCAACTTATAGAATGTATATAAGAAGAGGTAAGCAAGGAAGTAGGGTTGCAAAGCTTATTGATTCTCCAAATCTTCCAGATGATGAAACTATTTTCTTTGTTACAACAGGTGGAGTAAAAGACGAAGAGGAAAAATAGATGCCCCTACGAGGATTCGAACCCCGATTACAACCTCCGCAAGGTTGCGTTCTATCCGTTGAACTATAAGGGCCTTATCTTACTAATGGGTTAAGAAATATAAATTTATTCAATTAACTCGCCTGGTTTAAACCATAGTGCAATTTCTTTTTTTGCAGACTCAGGAGAGTCGGAAGAGTGGATGACATTTTCGAAGCAATCTGTTTTCGAATTTATTCTTCCATATTTTCCCCTCAATGACCTAAGGTCCGCTTTTTCTGGATCAGTATCCCCTGCAAAGTCTCTTATTTTTTGTATTGCATCCTCTCCCTTATAGACGATTGCTATTACCTCTGCATTATTATGCAGTTTTCCTGTTAAATGGGATACAAGCTTATAAAAAAATGGTTTTCCTACATGTTCTTTATAGTGCTCTTCTGCAAGCTCTTTTTTCACTTTAACGATTTTTAATCCAATTATATGCAATCTAACTCTATCTAATTCAGAGATAATATTTCCTACCAAGCCTTTCGCAACTGCATCTGGTTTTATTAGAACTAATGTTCTTTCTTCCATCTTTTTATTCTAGGGAGATTGTTTATAAATTTTATTGGAGTAATATTATATAAAACTATTAAAATAAGTTTTATCTTAATTTTAGATGGAAGAGACCCCGGAAGAATTAAAGCTTCTGAAAGATACTGAAATATGCAAGAATTGTAAGAATATTGTTTTTGGGAAAGGTAATCCTGAAGCAGAGATTCTTTTTGTCGGAGAAGCTCCGGGAAAGAATGAAGATGAGCAAGGGCTTCCTTTTGTTGGTGCGGCAGGGAAAAATCTTGATAAACTTCTTGAGAAAGTGGGACTTAGTCTTGAGGATATCTATGTTACAAATATTCTTAAGTGCCGTCCCCCTATGAATAGAGATCCTCTTCCAGAGGAAGTTAAAATGCATACTCCCTATCTTGTAAGGCAGATAAAGGAGATAAAGCCGCGAATTATTTGCTCCCTTGGCAATCATGCAACTAAATTCTTTTTAGCCGAAGGAGATTTAGATCGAATTAAAAATCAACCGGGAATAACCTCTGTTCATGGAAAAGTAAGAGAAATTTCTTTTTATGGGCTAAAAATAAAACTGATACCCCTCTTTCATCCTGCTGCGATAATATACAATCAAAGTCTTAGAAAGTTGTGGGAGCAGGATATGGAGGTTGTTAAGACCGAATTAGCTGAAACCAAAATGCAAAAAACTCTTTTCTAAGTATTATCTAATCTTTTCTTGGTTGTCTTATAAACTTATAATGTGCATCATAAGTTTTTTTGTTACAATTTGGACATTTATCTTTAAGAGTGTAAATCTCGCATTCTTTGCACTTTTTTAATTTCATTTCAAATTAATTATATACTCTTCAAGAACCGGTTCAAAGGAACTTGTAAAATATTTTCTTAATTCCTCCGGTTTAACCCACTTTAAATCTGCACTTTCTTCCATGTCCGGTCTTCCATCTAAAACTTCACATAAGTAATAAATTATTATCAAATCTTTTTTTTCAGGAGGTATCATTGAAAATACAGATCCAAGTATTTCTATATTCTGCCATGTTTTTTCCTTTATTTCTCTTGTCAGGGATTCCTCTAAATTCTCCTCTTTATTTGCACTTCCTCCCGGAAAGCTCCAGGTTAAATTTTTAATGTTGGGATCTTCCTGCCCCCTCATAATCAAAATTTGCCTCTTCTCTGGGTCGAAGATAATCCCTAAGAGCAATACAGAGAAAAGATTGGTGTCTTCTGCAGTATCTTCTTCCATATAGTTTTATTTCTTAGATTGTTTTTAAGGTTTATGATGCTTTATCCTAGAATTATTTTTCCGTCCTTTTTTCGATAATATTGAATTCAATACCCTCTTTTTTAGAGCTCTTTTCAACTTCAGATATGATATTTTTAAGAATGTTATCCGCACTTTTAATATCTGCAGACTCAGATTTTAAAGAATAATGCCCTGCGGAGATATACTTTATCTCTATACCCTTTATTTTTTCTAGTATACCTTTTATAATTTCTAATCCATTTGGTTTCGCAGTTTTAAGGGAGATGTCTTTTTTCACAATAAAGATCTTCTGTTTTTGAGAATTTATTATCTCCAGTATCTTTTTTGAATTTTCTTTGCCGACTATATCCTCAAGTTCTTTTGCATTGCTTTTTACATCTTCAAAAAAGTTATGTAATCTGCTTTTCTCATTGATTTTCTTTATTACTTCTTCCGCTTCTTTTTGCCCTAAAATAGTGTTTAATATACTTGTAAAACTTTTATCTGTTTTGTACTGTTCGAGAATTTCTTTTTGTTCTTTTTGGTTCACTCTTCTCAGAGAAAGCTCAACTCTGTTTCCAGATATCTTTAAGATCTTGCATACAATCTTTTTCTTTGGGACAACATAATCTCTTAGATTTCTTATTCTGCCCGCTGCAATTTCGCTCGTTTGAATTATTCCCTCTCCATCTCCCTCTATACTTACGAATACATTCGTCCCATCAATTCTGTCCACGGTACATAATACGATTTCTCCTTCTTCAAGTGTCATAAAATAGAGATAAAAACTAGAGTTTTAAAGGTTTTTGAATAGAAGTCACATTTTTACCAATTCAATCTCTAGACTTTTTTTTACCTTCTCAATAAATTCTTGCTCTTTTTCCTTGTTGAATAAGGCTCCTGCGGCATATTTGTGCCCTCCAAATTCCCCTCCTATCTCATTAATAGTCCTTTCGAGCAATTCTCTTACACTTCTTCCGGTTCCTACCGTTCTTCCCGAGACTTTTATTTGATTATTATCCGTATAAGACATAGCAATTATCACAGTCCCTTCAAGATAAAGCGAAGATTTGGACAGAATTGTTGTTATTACGCTTATTATTTCTTCTTGGATGTCTGATTTTGCATTTATTATTACATATCCTGCTCCTTTTATCTGCTCTATGTTTCCTATGCTATTTAGTCCTCCTATTATTAATTGTTTATATCTTGCATATATCTTTTCAACTTGCTTCTTCGCTTTTGAATCTTCCAGGCAGTATAGTATCGCCGTGTAAGGTTCTCCAAGTCTGCTTGATGCATTTATTTTAGCACTTATCTCTCTTGCATCTTCAAGTTGATTAAAATGTTTTACAAGAAATATGTTTCCTATAAGATTTTCATTATTTTTTTTCATACGTCTTAATAGAATTGCTGTTGAAATTTTTGTCATTTCTTCTTCATTTAACTCTATAAGGCTTTTATATTGGCCATTTTGTCTTTCAAAGCCGATTTCTTTTAATAATTGGAATACTCCGTCGCGATTTCCTGTTACATTTGGAATATACGGCTCTGAGCTAAATTCAAGGACTCTGTTTAGCGGTCGTGTTGAAGGGTACAAGAGTACTCCTTTTTTTATTACAATTTCAGAATCTTTTGTAATCTCATTATTGCTAGCATCTATATTCTGAATTGAATCTCCAACCATACCAATTACTGCGAGTGAAGATAAGTCTCTATTTTTTGGATTTATTTTTTTTGCAAAGAGATAGCACAACCCTGAACTGCTAATTTCTTCCTTGCTTTCGTGCATTTGTGAATTTATTATATGAATAGCTCCGGGTATTTCTTGAGTTATCTCGTGGTGGTCTATGATAAAAATCTCTTGATTAAGATTTTTTAAATAATTCATAGAATTTGAGGCGAGATCCAAAAATAGGAGTATTCTATTCTCTGGGAGTTGAGAAATTATCTCCTGTGTTAGACTTTTTACAATCAGTGTATTAAACTTTCGGTCTAGCCTCTTTAAAATCTTTATTATTATTGACGCTGCAGTTATACCATCAGTATCAAAGTGGCTTATAATCTGCACTTCTTTCTCTTTTGGTGTTTTCAGAAATTCCTCTGCAATCTTAGATATTTTATCATTTAATTTGATAGAGGATAATTCATCTCCCTTTTCAGCCTCTTTTGGATCCATAACCGTCTCATTATTTATTTTTTTCGTAATACTTTTTAAGTTTCCTTAAATTTCCAAAAATTTTTTCCTTTTCTTTCACTGCTTTTTTGTCCTGTTTGTTTTTAGCTAGATGTGATTCTAATTTTTTCAATTTTTCTTGCATATTCTTCACATCTGGATTTGTATAGATATTTTCTCTTCTCAGGATTTTAGATATTTTCTTATATTCCTGGGAATGAATCCCTTCTTTTCTTAGTATCTCTCCAATTTTTTCTGAAGTTAGTCCTGTTTTTGCCAATTCAACTATTTTTTTCTCATACTCTTCCATATTTATCTTTTTTTGGACCTTCTCAGGCTTTTCCTGTTCTTTTGACTTCTTTTCTGTTTCTGCTTTATTGGCTAATTTTTTTGGCATTGTAGTAATTTGCAAAGTAGTTTTTTAAATGTTGTTATCATAAGGTATTTAAATTTGTATTTTCTGAGATATATATGGGCAAGACAATAGGGATATTGAGCCTTAAAGGGGGTGTAGGAAAAACTTCTGCAGTTCTCTCTTTAGGTTCTGCAATTGCAGGCTTTGGAAGAAAGGTATTATTGGTTGATGGGAATTTCTCAGCTCCCAATCTAGGTATTCACTTAAACATAATTGAACCAGAGACCACAATCCACCACGTACTTAATGGAGATAGTAAAATAGAGGATGTGATAATAACTTTGGAGGACTTTAATTTTGATGTTCTACCCGCTTCAATTATTTACAGAAGTCGAATAAATCCATTCAAGCTGAAGGAGAAAATTAGACTATTGAGAGATAAATACGATGTAATTATTTTTGATTCTTCCCCGGCCTTGAATGATGAAACTCTTGCTGTGATGCTTGCATCTGATGAGATATTCATTGTTACGACTCCAGATTATCCTACTTTAAGTATGACTATAAAATCTATTAAGGATGCAAAGACAAGGGGCATAAAAGTTAATGGCTTGATTTTAAATAAAGTGTACAATAAATCTTTTGAATTATCTATTGGCCAAATTGAAGAAACTTCCGGAGTTCCTGTTTTGGCTGTTATCCCCGAAGATATTGAAGTTGTTAAATCTCTTTCT
The DNA here is from genome assembly GCA_963743615.1 of uncultured Nanoarchaeota archaeon. Classification (GTDB taxonomy): domain Archaea; phylum Nanobdellota; class Nanobdellia; order Pacearchaeales; family GW2011-AR1; genus JAKLIN01. The sequence goes on along the minus strand of CAVUQF010000001.1, from coordinate 7,864 downwards.
ACTTTTACTCCTTCTGTGATAAACGATCCTAAATCTAAAGGAAGCATCGAATACAAGAAATTGGCCGGGGTAATTATCGGAGAAAAGTACAAACCTCCAACTTTCTGGCGTTCATTTAAGTCTCCACAAAGACAAGATGTCAATAGAGATTTATTTTATGAACGGGTTTTTGAGTGAGAATTTTTTTTGACAAACCTTATAAATAATTCTTTTTTTCATTTATTACTTAATTAGTAGCCCCATGGTCTAGTGGTCAAAGATGCAAGCCTTTGAAGCTTGTGACCCAGGTTCGAATCCTGGTGGGGCTATCCATGATTCTGTCTCAGTTTGGAGGAACATTTTAGATACTTTTGGCAATCTAAAATACCTTATAGATTCTTAAACTGAATAAATAATGGCTGAAGAGATCAAGAAGTTGCAGAATCCAGACAAATACTACAAGGCCCTCGCTAAACTTGAAAAAGGAGAGACTTCTATCTTAATTTCTGAGAATAGAGATCTTATAATCCAGTTCCTGCACGATGCTGAGATTGGTAAGACAATAATGAAGGGCCAGAAGAGAAAGATCAAACCAGGAAGACTGCAGCGAATGCTAGGTATATTGCTGAAGATGGATAGAGATTGGTTCAAGAAAGATTTCAGGGAAGTTTCAGAAGAAGATATGAACCACTTTATTCTTAATCTAGAAAGGGGGGTAATAAGGTGCTTAAAGGGAAATCCATATACTTGGGAAACTCAATCAACAATAAAGAAATTCATCAGAAAATACTACAAGTATTTGCTTGGAGAAAACGAGAATTATCCAAAGCTAGTCCAGTTTATTGATACAAGCACAAAAATATTGGAGATAAAGAGCCTGACCAAGCAGGAAAACGACAAGCTAATTGATAACTCTTCAAAGTTGATTTACAGGTTTATTTTAGCAGTGCTTTATGATAGCGGGGCAAGAGTTGAGGAATTTTATAACATCAGGAGAAGCGATGTAGTAAAAGAGAATGGTATATATAAGATAAGGATCAGGATATCAAAGACCAAGCCAAGAACGATAAACATTCCCCTTTACACAAAGATAGTTGATGATTACTTTGGGACTAATGATTTTCAGGAAGATGATTTTCTGTGCACAATTAATTATGGAACTTTAAGGAAGTATATGAATCGCATGGGAAAACAGTTCCTTAAAAGATCTATCTCTCCGCATACATTCCGGCATGGATCAGCAACCTATTATGCAAATTACCTTAACAGATACCAGCTATCATATAGGTATGGCTGGTCTGCTTCTTCAAAGATGCCTGACAGATACATCGACATGAATGGACTGATAGATGATGAATCAGTAACAAAGATTGCAGGTAATAATTTTGTCAAAACAGATAATGAGAATAAGGAGTTAAAAACAAAGTTGGATGTGATGAATTCCACTATGTCAGAATTATTGAAGAAGCAGGACGAACTGGAGAAGCAAGTAGAGATAAGAAGATTGGAAGGAGATATACTATCCGAAGTTAATACCTCTAAAGTTGGAAGTACAGATAAGGATTTGATTAATTTCTTAAAGGAAAGGAAAGATGTAGTTAACTCACTCAAACAAATTCTGAATTTAGTAGAGATTTGATTTAGATACTTTTGGCAATCTAAGACTAATTATTCTTTAATGATTACATTATGATTAAATGGTTAATACAGAAACATTTAATCTGAGAATTTCTAAAGAGGTTAGAGACAAACTTGATTCTTTAGCAAAGAAATATCGACGTAGCAGATCAGATGTAATTAGACTGATGATTGAAGAGGAGGTAATTCAGAATGAAAAAGAATGAATTGAACCTTTTGATTCAAAGGCTTCTAGATTTGGTGGGTAAACTGATTGGAGATCAAAAAGAGGAGGCAAGCATTTCTTCCAAACATGTACATGTTGGCGACTTGCCTGATTTATATGAAAAATTGCCCGAGTTGTAATAGTACTAAGATCACCCAGGGAGGAAAAGGAATGCGCTGCCTCAAATGCGGCTATATTAATAACAAAAATTATGTAAATGAGAAAATTAATTCTGGAGACATTAAAGTAGGCTCCAAAGAAGCTGAACCGGAGAAAAAAGAGGAGTCAAGAAGAGAAGATCAAGAACCGGAAGATAATACAGAAATAAAAAAATTATTGAGAAAATTGAGCCATGATGAATCTATTCAGCATAGGATATATATGTGGCTAGGAGTACATCAAGATGAGGACTTATTCCAATTAGAAGTTGCGAGAATTTTGGGATTAAAGAGAACTCGTTTGAATTATCATATACTTGCATTTAAAAGAGCAGATCTTATTGATCGTTCCTTGCAGCTAACAAAAAAAGGATGGAACATATTTCTCGAATTGTGGAAAGCTAATGGACTCCCTAGACTTCGAACACATAATACTCAAATTAAGTTTTATTTATCCAGATGTCCTGTAGAATATTTGGAGAGATATAAAGATAAAATACTGAAACCATCATCAAATGGGAGATATAACGGATTTAACTTCAAAATAAAAGATTTTAGCTGTGTTTTTTATAGTAGAAAGACTATTGTATGTTATGTTAAAAATATCTTCGCAGACTCTCCCGAGGAGACCGATTCAGCACTGCAAGAAATTGCAGAAGAGATAAAGCAAATAATAGAAAAGGAGTTTGAGGGTGTAGAAATAAATGGATTTGAGATGGCGAAAATTTCTTTTGGACATGTTGCTCTTACCAATTCTTTTTTGGCAAAAAAGTTGGATTCCCACAATTATAACTACAAAGGCAAAGCGATTGATGTAGATCACTCTTTGGGATTAGATGAACTTGAAATTACTAATTTTAAGAAGAATAATCTTTCAGATATAGAAGCGTTAGGAATAATAGATAAAAAATTCCAAGAATTTATGAAGAGGGATTAATCTGGGGCGACTTCAAGAAACCCAAGAACTGGGGCTGGTCAAAGACAGAGCCATATATAATCGATGCAGGAACATTGAACAGGGAAGTATTAGACAAGAAATATATAGACAAGTTCCAAAGCGAGTGGTTCCAAATAGTTAGAGACAGAAGAAAAGCTAGACAGGCAGGCAATTAGGCGGAATCATGAATGACATAAACTTTGACATTTTGGATGTCATGGAATTAATAGATACAGGAATATGCAAAGGCGCAGTTTACTTATGCCACGGAACCAACCAGGAAGGAGTCATGTATGACTTTGTTTACAAGAAGATTTTCTTATCCAAACATAAGTGAATTTTTCATAAAATTAACCTTGCTTTTAACTAAAGTATTTTTCCCTTTCCTTTGTTTTTCTACAAGTCCATTTTTCTCTAATTGAGTGCAATAATTTGAGCATTTATTAAAAGCTATTTCAATCTTTTTTGATAGAGAACTGATGTCTAAGTAATTTTTCTGTGTTAGTTCAATTATCTTAAATTTTTTCTCATTAGATAATTGCTTTATCTTTCTAAAAAGAAGAGCATTTTGTACAAGTTCCATACACCATTTCCGGTAAGATTTATATAATAACTTAGCAAACCAATATTGGTGTAATATTAAAATGCCAATATTTAAGATAACAAATTCTAAAGTTGAAAAATTAACTGTTATTGATTTAGGGAAAGAACGAGACATACAAAGACTATGTGAGCAAAATCTGCAAACAGTGTTAAATGTGGACTTTTTAGCAACGGAATATAGCACAAGTTCTCATGGAAGAATTGATACGTTGGGAATAGATAAAGATGGGGCCCCGGTTATTATTGAGTATAAAAGAAACCAGAACGATAGTGTGATCAATCAGGGGCTTTCTTATCTAAAATGGCTATTAGATCATAAAGCAAATTTTGAAGCACTATGTAAAAACAAGGGCATAAACATTGAAACTGACTGGAATTCTCCAAGAGTTATCTGTATAGCAGAGAGCTACAATAAATTTGATTTAGATACTGCAGAATTTTTGCCGATTAAAATAGAACTTTTCAAGTATAGAATTTATGAAGAAAATATTTTATATCTTGAATCAGACACCCAGAGAACAGTAAAAATCAGCACAACAAAGATATTCGAAGAGGGGAAAAAAGAGAAAGAAACACCAATAAAATTACAAAAAGATTATACTCTTGATAATCACTTACAATTGGCATCCCCAGAGATAAAAGAACTTTTCTTTGGGCTTAAGGATAAGATTACTAGCTTGGATGATTCTATAGTAGAAGAAGCAAAGGCGAAATATATTGCATATAAACTAACTACTAATTTTGTAGATATTGTTTTGCAGAAAAATAAAATTAAAGCATTTCTGAATATGCCGAGTGGAAAATTAGAAGATCCGTATAAAATCGCAAGAGACTTAACCAAACCGGAGCCGATTGGACATTGGGGGAATGGAGACTATGAAGTTGTAGTTAAGAACAAAGAAGAATCAGACAAATTATTTGAACTGATTAAACAAAGTTATCATTACAATAAATGAATTGAAGTTTCTTATTATAGGATAATAGATAATCTTTTAAGCGAAATCTTTATAATTTTTATATGTCAAAACAGATTCTTTTAACAAAGTCACGTTACATTATCGGTTTAACTTGTTCAAAGGCGTTATGGCTTACATTTAATCGTCCGGAAGAATTGCCTAGAATAGATGAAGCAACTCAGCATAGATTTGATGAAGGGCATAAAGTAGGGGAATTAGCAAAGAGTTTATTCCCGAATGGGATAAATATTAATGAAAAAAACCTAGATAAAAATCAAGAAATATCATTATCTTTATTAAAAGAAAGAAGACCATTATTTGAAGTGGGATTTTTTCATAAGAATAAGCAATGTTATGCAAGGGCAGATATCCTTCTACCTGTGAATAAAGATGAATGGGATATAGTTGAAGTTAAAAGTGCTACTGGAATTAAAGAAGAATATCTTGAAGATGTTTCATTCCAAAAATATTGTTATGAATCTGCCGGATTAAAAATAAGAAAGTGCTTTATCCTTCATGTTAATAATCAGTATATCAGAAATGGAGAAATTGATCCAAGGACATTTTTTGTTCTAGCAGATATAACTAATTTTGTAGAAGATTTAATGCCGGATGTTCCAAATAAAATAAATAAAATATTTGATATAATCAAACTAAAGGAATGTCCAGAATTTAAAAATGGAGAAGATTATCATGATGATCTAAGTGGAATTCATGACAATGATAGGTTTTGGAAGGAAAATCCCGAATGTGACATTTTAGATTTATATCGTGGTGGGAAAAAGGCAATCGAATGGTTTAATGACGGGATATTACAAATTAAGAATTTAAATGAAAATCATAAGCTTAACGATAAACAAAAAATCCAATACAAAGTGGCAAATACAGGTGAACATTATTTTAACAAAAAAGAATTAATTTCATTCGTTAATGATTTAAAATATCCCCTATATTTCCTTGATTTTGAAAGTTATAATACCGCAATTCCATTATATAATGGTTTGAAACCTTATCAACAGATGCCCTTTCAATTTTCTTTACATATTATAGATAAGAAAGGTGAAAAACAAAAACACTATTCATTCATTGCAGAAGGTTCTGAAGATCCAAGACCCAGATTTTTAGAGGAACTTAAGAAATATCTTGGAACAAGTGGAAACATAATTATTTATAATCAGAGCTTTGAACAAACGGTTTTAAAGAATCTTGCAGAATATTCTCCAAAATATAAAGAATGGATTGATTCAATAATAAAAAGAATGGTTGATCTTCTCGTTCCGTTCAGAGATTTTTCTTATTACCATCCTAAACAAAAAGGCAGCGCGTCTATAAAGAAAGTTCTACCTGCTTTAACAGGTATTACCTACGATGATTTTGAGATAGCAAATGGATCTCAAGCTTCTTTAGCCTATTTGTTCATAATACATGGGAATTATAGTAGAGAAAAGGCAACTCCTGAAGAGATAAATAAGATAAGAATAGATTTAGAGAAATATTGTGGGCAGGATACTGAAGCCATGATCTGGATTCTAGAAAAATTAGAGGAATTAATAAAGATTACTTGAGACTTAGCAGCTTTTAAAAATTATAAACTTATCATAATTGTATGAAAACTGTCCAGCTAAAGCTTTGCAGGGATGGGGAAAAATGATAAATTCTGTTTATAAAAAATCTGAAGAAGATGCATGTAAACTACTAAACTCAAAAAAATTAAATCATATATGGAAGAGGGATTTTAAATTAGATAATAGCACAGAAAAATGGGACTTGATTAATAGTGATGGGATAAAAATTGAAGTTAAATCAACTGTAGATTCTTATAAATTTAACTTTAACTCGATTTCACCAAATCTACCAGAACAAAGAGATCAGATTATCTTAAAATTACTTCTTACTAAAGATGGGGAAAATAAAAGATTACAAATTTGTTAAATTTGAAAATGAAAAATGGATTGATATAACCAGAGATATAATTGTAAATAGTAAGAAATTTGTTCTTGGACAATATTTTACAAAAGAAGCGATTGTTGAAAAAGTTTTGTCATTATTATTACAATATAAAGATTACGATAAAAATATAAAGATTTTAGAACCATCTGCAGGAAAATGCAGAACTTTATTAAAGTTCTGAATAAGGAAGGATTTCATAATATTCAAGAATGTGAAATAGATCCAGAATTAACAAATAATCCCCTCGATTTTTTTTATCCTTTAGAAAAAAAATTTGATTTGATTATTGGAAATCCTCCATTTACTAAATATAATTTAAAAGGAAAGTTATTATTATCCAGAGAACTATTATGATAAAGGAATTGAAGTAAAAGAATATTTAACGGGGTCTTTATTAAGAAAACAAAAAATACAGGTTGAAAATGCTTTTATATTAAAATCAATAAAACATCTAAAAGATAATAATTCAAAGATCGCTTTTGTTTTGCCTATATCTTTTTTTATAGCAAATAAAAATAGAGAAGTCAAAAATGAAATTATAAATAAATTTAACACAATTATTATTTATCAAAATGATCAAAATTGGTTTGATGAATCTTATCCCTGTTGTTTTGCTATTTTTACCAACACTAGAATATAAAGATAAAATTATTCTGATCTACGAAGACAATAAAAATGTATATGAAGAATTGGATATAAAAGAATTATTAGAAGAAGAACTTATTCCAAAATCTTTTTTATATAGAAAAAATAATCCGCGAGAAGGAATAGCTCTCTCAAGATTTATTTTGAAAAGAGTGTTAAATATAAAATATCTTTTGAGGAAAATAATGTTTCAGGTAAAAATATATTAGAAAGAACCAAAATTCCTGAAGATAAGAATGTAGAAGATTATTGTTTAGCTGTTACAAAAGATAGGAAATTCAAGTGTGGGAAAGACAGGATTAGTAAGTCCAAAAAAAGATATATTTAATGGAATGTTTTTTCTTTTTTCTTTCAATGAATTATATAATAAGAATAAAGAACTAAAAGAAAAAATCTGTTCGTTGATTAATCAAAATCAAGAGTATTTTAAAGGTATAACTCATAGAGTAGGAAGTAAATTAATAAAGAGAAGTGATGTTCTAAATTTTAGAGTTAATATCAAACCAATCTAACAATTTTTTTATAACTCTTTCATTTTTAATAAGATTTATCCCCGCCATTAAACTTGTCTCATAGGGGCTAACTTTTATTATTTCTTTTCTCTCCTTATTTCTATCAAAGACAAGTCTTTATATGGTAAAATTATTTTCTTTTCTTTTTTCTCATCTTCCCAAACTAAATTCTTTCCAATCAATTTTTCCTTTACTATTCCATAACCGATAATACCCCTAATAGGATATGTTGCATAAAAAAATAATAAATCGTCTTTCTTAACAAGTTCCCAACGGTTTTT